>JAZLKZ010000110.1:0-19222 GCA_045597845.1 Bacteroidales bacterium
GATTCCAACAGGTGAAGTGCTTAACGTAACGATCGCCACCATACTTGCGGACAAGATAGTTGAAATGATTTCTATCTAAAAATGAGGACAATTGAGCGAAAACAAATTTATCTTGAAACATATACGACCTTTTTCTCTGGTTGCAAAGTTACAAATTCAAGTCCGTTGACTTCTAAAATTACTCGTAAAAGACTATATTCCAGTTATTTCAAAGAACGGTTAGCACACTTTAATGGGACAGTAGTGTAACCAGACAAAAAAAACACTAGCAAGAAAATGAATGGGAAGGTTTAACCAATATTACATATCAAGCACATTTATCGGTTTCAATCCCTCGCTTTCGTCCTCCAGACCCGCACGAAATCAAGGTAAAAACGGCATGTTTTTTGGGCCATCTTCCACCGGCAAGGAGTTAGACGAAGAAACAGGCTTCGGATACTTCGGTGCGAGGTACTACGATGCCACCTTGTTGACGGGATTCATTTCGGTAGATTGATATTCTGATAAATACCTTTCATTGCAACCTCACCATTATTACATTAAGAAACCTGTGAGGCTATCGACCCAAATGGAAGATGTATCCCCCAAAAAAAGGAGGTTCATATTGCTTCGGCTTTCCCAATATAAAGCAATTTCCCATCATATTTTTTTATCGTTATACATTTTTATCCTCTCATAGGGCATATTCCATGGATTTTTTGTAAATTTGCATTTTGGAATCAAATGCTTCTTGCAAGAAGCGAGATTGACTCCAACTTAATATTACTACCATGAAATACAAAAGAGTTCTTCTGAAACTGAGCGGTGAGTCGCTTATGGGAAAACAAAGCTACGGCATTTCTCCCGAAATGTTGGAACAATATGCCAAGGACATCAAAGACGCCGTGAATCACGGCGTAGAGGTCGCCATCGTGATTGGCGGCGGCAATATCTTCCGCGGCCTGAGCGGTGCCGCCAAGGGCATGGACCGCGTGCAGGGCGACTATATGGGAATGCTTGCCACGCTCATCAACAGCATGGCTTTGCAAGCCGAACTGGAAAAGCAAGGAATGAAGACCGAACTGCTTTCGGGCCTCGCCATCGAGCCTATCTGCAAGGAGATGAGCCGTCGCCGCGCCATCGAAGCCATGCAAGAGGGCAAGGTTGTGGTGATTGGCGGTGGCAGCGGAAACCCATTCTTTACCACCGATACCGCATCGGCGCTAAGAGCCGTTGAAATCAAAGCCGACGCAATCCTGAAGGGCACCCGCGTAGATGGTGTATATACTGCCGACCCCGAAAAGGATCCCACCGCAACAAAATTCCAGACGCTGAGCTTCCAGGAAGCACTCTCCAAAAAACTCAAAATCATGGACCTCACGGCTTTCGCACTCTGCGAGGAAAACAACCTGCCTATCTATGTATTCGACATGAATAAGCCCGGCAATCTGCTGCGCGTGGTAAGTGGCGAAGAGATTGGAACGGAAGTGAAGTAAAGTAAAGGGATAAAGGCTGATATTCTGATGCTTTTAACTGACATTAAATTGTAAACATTAAACAATAAACTATATGAACGATTTATCTAAGGCATGTTTGGACGAAGCGAAAACCAGCATGCAGACAGCCATTAACTTCCTGAACAAGGAACTGACAAAAATCCGCGCTGGCAAAGCAAACCCCGGCATGTTGGACGGTGTGAAAGTAGATTACTACGGCACTCCTACTGAAATCAGCCAGGTAGCCAACATCAACACTCCCGACCCCCGCAGCATCGTCATCCAACCTTGGGAGAAGACCATCCTCGGCGCCATCAACAAGGCCATCATCGACTCCAACTTAGGCTTCACGCCCCGTCACGAAGGTGAAATTCTGCGTATCGTAATTCCTCCGCTGACCGAGGAACGCCGCAAGGAACTCTCCAAAGCCGCAAAGGTTGAGGTTGAGAACAGCAAGGTGAACATCCGCAACGCCCGCCGCAACGTGATGGACAAGGTGAAGAAACTGAAGGACAAATCCGTTCCCGAGGACGAGGTGAAGCAGGTGGAAAAGGACTTGCAAGACATTACCGACAAGTTCATCGCCGAATGCGACAAAATCTATACCGCCAAGGAAAAGGAAATCATGACGGTGTAAATTGCGTTGTTGATTTGTTGAGTTGAAGATGTGACGTCATACATCATTTGTCTGACGTTCATTGATCAATTCACAAGCTTTCTTTCTGATGGAGATTCGCACTTTTGACTCGTTAGGTTCTACCAACCAATACTGCAAACTCCTCGATCTCAAGCAGACCGAGGAGTTTACCATTATTTGGGCTTTGTCGCAACCCGAAGGCGTTGGCCAACGTGGCAACCGTTGGGAGAGCGAGGCCGGAACAAACCTCACCTTCAGCATCATTCTCCACCCTACCTTTTTGCCTCCACAACAGCAATACCTGCTGACCAAGGTGCTTGCCCTCGGCATCAGCGACTACCTCATCGCTTTGTTACCCAATGAAGCAATTTACATCAAATGGCCCAACGACATCTATGTGGGCAATCGGAAAATCTGCGGCATCTTGGTGGAGAACCACATCGGACAAAGGTTTGAAAGCGCTGTGTGCGGCATCGGCTTCAACGTAAACCAAAGCGTTTTCCCGGATTGGGTTCCGAACCCCGTTTCACTCTCTCAATTGACTGGCAAGTACTACGATTTACAACCAGAATTGGAAGCTATTATAGATGCCATTGCCACTCGCTACCAGCAACTTCGGGATGGGGCATTCGAGTCTCTCGACAAGACATATCTCGCACGGTTACGCAACCTCAATGAACAACATAAATACCGCTACCTCAACACTCCCATCCGCGCCACTATCACAGGCGTCAACGCATTCGGTCACCTGCTGTTACTGACTGACGAGGGAAAAGTGATTGTGGCACAGCTCAAAGAGGTGGCGTTTGAAGAATAAGGCAAGAGGTTAAAATACCAACTTTGCTTGGGAAGATATGGCAACAACTTCCTTCATCGTTTCAGATCCTTGAGCGTTTCCCATGTGGGGAAAGCGGGACAAGGTGTCAACTTTTGCTGTGTGAAATCCACTTCCAAAATCAAATTCTGCCTGCCATTGGTGAGGTATAGATAGGGCACTTGCAACACAATGTTGTAGCGACAGGCTTGGTCAACGACTTTTTGGGTAAGCGCAACTTCAGGTTTCTTGCATTCAACTATCATCACAGGCTTAGACTGAAGATTATTGACGACAATATCACATCGCTTTGTCAGACCGTTCAAGGTGATGGCGCACTCCACCTGCATCAGCTCCAAGGGATAGCCTAACTTTTCGTGGAGATGACGTATCACGCACTGACGCACCTCCTCCTCGGGAGTGAGCGTAACATGACGTTTACGGACTGGATCAAATATGGTTGGCAATTGGGTATTGGGGAAATGATGATTTGAAGATTTGAAGGGTTATATTCCTAATCACTGGTCACTGACTACGTTCACCGTTCACATTCCATAGTCCTAGCCACCATCTTCTTCTTCCATATTGGGCTTGCGACTCTGCTTGAGACCATTGTTGATCTTGTAAGAGAAGCCCACGGAGACGGTCGGCGATATGCGGCGCGAACTCATCACACGGTTCATCTGTTCGTTGTAGGTCTCGTGGCCGAAACCACCCGTGCGGAAGACGTCTCCGATGCGGATATTGATGGTGCCACGTTTCTGGAGCACGTCTTTCTTTACAGCCAAATCAACCCAATAGGAGGGCCACATCTCGGTTTGGAGATCCATAAAGGGTGCACGATACTGTCCCGAAAGCTGGACGGTCCAGTCTTTGGGCAGGTTCATGAACGAGCTGAACTTGCCGCTGGCGCGAAACGCCTGTTTGTCCTCGTTATTGA
The DNA here is from genome assembly GCA_045597845.1 of Bacteroidales bacterium. Lineage (GTDB taxonomy): Bacteria > Bacteroidota > Bacteroidia > Bacteroidales > P3 > Colimorpha. Next base: position 3,867 of record JAZLKZ010000110.1, read on the forward strand.
GCAGCTCGGTGCCTTCAATGGTGCTCTCAAAGAGGTTGACGCTGAGATTCAACTTCCACCACTTGAAAACCTGCCAGTCAAAAATAACTTCCAAACCATAGTTGGTACCGGTATTCAGGTTCTGCCAGGTTGAAGCCCAATAGCCGTCATATTCGGGGTTGTAGGGCATCCACCAGGAATAACGGGCCGCAGAACTGGCATCCCACACGAAGCCGTAGCGCGTCATCATATTGTTGGTCTGACGGTAATAGGCGGAGGTGAAGATGTTGACAGTCTTGAAACCGATATTATAGGAAAGCTCGATGGCATTGGTAAATTCAGGGTCGATGGAAGGATTGCCGAAAGAGAGCTGCATACCCTCGCGCACATCCATATAGGGGTTGAGGTCCCACATTTGAGGACGACGTACACGGCGACTATAGCTGAGTTGGAGGCTTTGGTCTTTGTTGATTTCGTAAGAAAGGTGCAAAGTGGGATAAGGTTGCCAATAAGTCTTGTCAACGGTGTCGGAAGCGGGATGGTTGACATCGTAGCCATACACATTGGAGTATTCGCCACGCAGACCAGCCTGTGCGGTAAGGCCCTCGAGGATTTTACCTCCCACAGTGGCATAGATGGCATGCACCTGCTGACGGTGGTAGTAATGCGTTGAGGAGGTGGCGTCGAAATAAGGATCCATCAAGATTCCCGTAGTGGGGTCATACTCCGTGCGGGTGTAGATGGAGTTTTGGTCCGCCCACATGCCCCGGCCTTCGTAACCCACCTCCAGACGCCAATTCTTGGCGAAAGGATGCACATAATTCAATTGTACATTCATGCTCTTGTGTTGGTTGTGCGTCTCGGATTCACGCTCGTAGTAGTTGTACCAGTTGGCGATGTCGTTGAACAGATAGTGCTGAATCTGGTCACCTTCGCCGTCACGATGGCGCATGCTGAAGGTAGCGTCGAGAGTGAGCAGCCGGTCTTTCTCGTCAAATTTCTTGGTATAGTTGAGGTTGAAAGAATGGTTCAGCGAGAAATTTGAGCTGGTGTCGGTCTGACGGTAGCTCATGGAGTCGTTCGGATTGAGAATGTCCCACGAATCGATGAGGCTTCCATGCTTACGCTTGCCGCCACGCAACTGATAGGAGAGCAAGAGTGTGTTCTTGTCGTTGAAATAGTATTCACCACCAATCTTCATACTACCCATACGGTTGCTTCCCACGCTGTAGTTGTCCATACTGTCGTTGGAAGTAGTGACACCATTGAGCATACGTTCCACATCGGTATGGCCCAGATGTCCGTGGCTGCGAATGCCAGCGTCGGCACTGAAGAAAAGGTTGTATTTCTCGGTGGTATAGTTCAGGTTTATGGAACCCATGGCTGTAGGAATGATGGCGGGCATGAATTTACTTGGGTAGGAGGGAAACAGAAAGGCCAAAGGCGTACCCACATTCAAATTGGCAACACCATTCAAACCCAAGGCGCCGGCGGTTTTCTCTTTTAATTTGAGGTTGATAATGCCCGACATGCCTTCGGGGTCGTATTTTGCGGAGGGATTGGTAATCACTTCCACATTCTCCACCGTGGAGGCGGGAATCTGCTCCAGAAGCGACTCCAGATCACTGCTCAGCAATTCGTACGGACGGCCATTGATAAGAACCTTGACATTGGTGGAGCCACGCAAGGTGACGTTGCCGTCGTTGTCGATGGCCACACTGGGAACGGTTTCCAGAATGTCGGTAGCCGTGCCTCCACCCGTAACGATGTTCTTATCGACATTGATGACGCGCTTGTCCAACTGATACTCCACCATGGAGCGTTCGGCGGTAATTACAACCTCATCCATCATCGTGGCGGCTGGTGAAATCTTGATTTTGCCCACGTTGAGCGTAGGATTCGACTGCGACAGCGTAATGGTACTGGTATGATAATAAGTGTTGTAGCCCATGAAAGAAACACGCAACAAATACTTTCCGTAAGCCACGCTGACCGAGAACGAGCCATTGGAGGAGGTTACCGAACCATTGACCAACGACGAGTCTGTGGAACGCAGCAATGCCACGGTGGCATACTCCACTGCAGAACCTGATTTGGAGTCAATAACCTTGCCTGTCACCTTTCCTTGGGCAAAAAGTGTATTGCCACACAACAACATTGCGCAAAACAGCGCCACGAATTTCCAAGCCTTCATAATAATTTTTGTAATCTGAGATTTGTAAAGTGTTATCAATTTTTGGGTTGACGAACGTAGTGTGGCATTTCAAACGGGATGGGAAGCGAAAACTCGATAAGGCCACCAAAAGAGCCGTTCTCTTGGTACCAAGGTACTTGATAGATGAGTTTTTTAATGCCGTTTTTCTCAATGGTATATGCATTGAGTTTCTCGTTGTCGAGCAAGTCCTTGAGAATGGCTGCTGCACGTTCGGGATGGCAACCGAAGAGGTTATTGCCTACGATTTTCTGCCCACCACTATTGACATCTGCCGAACGCTGGTTCATATCAAGGATGTTGCCCTCGGCGTCGCATACCGTGATGGCCAATTGTTTGAGTCCTTCAAAATATTTCTCCATGATGGGAAAGTGTTGATTTGTGGATTAGAAACGACATCATTTTCGCAACGCTAACATGCCACAATCCAAATCCACGCTTCATTTTAACCAATTCTAAAAATGTTAGAGACGCAAAGTTTTGCGTCTCTAACTATTTTAATTGTAGCATTCTAACTTATTTAGTATTCAATGCTGCGAGCGCAATGCTGTAGAGTTTTGTCTTCACGCTGTCGCCACGGCTGGTGAGTACGCAAGGAACCTTTGCACCTACAACCATGCAAGCCAACTCGGCGCCGCCGAACTTGGTGCAAGCTTTGTAGAATACATTGCCGCTCTCGATGTTGGGGAAGAGGAGACAGTCGGCATCACCGGCAACTTCGCCTGTGAGCTTCTTGGTCTTGGCGCTTTCAGCGTCGATGGCAACGTCCAATGCCAAAGGACCATCGAGGATGGCACCCTTAATCTGGCCGCGGTCGCCCATTCTGCTGATGATGGCAGCCTCTACACATGCGGGCATTCCAACGGAAACTTGCTCGGTAGCAGCCAACAAAGCAACCTTAGGCTTGGCAATTTCAAGGCTCTTGGCGGTAGTGATAAGGTGACCGAGGATGGCCTGTTTCTGCTTCATATCAGGAGCGGGGATGATGGCAACATCGCTGCATACCAACAATTTGTGGTAGCGAGGAACTTCAAAAACGGCCATATGGGTGAGCATGTCGTTTTTCTTGCCGGGCATGAGGCCTTTTTCCTTGTTGAGGATGGCGCGCATGTACTTGTCGGTAGAAAGCAGACCCTTCATGAGAAAGTCACCTTCGCCAGCATTGATGAGTTCAACAGCCTTTACACCGGCCTTGGTTTCGTCAGCTTCCTGAACAAGAGTGAATTTGTTGACGTCGATGCCTTCTTCGGCACAAACTTTCTTAATGGTCTCGATGTCGCCAACCAATGTACCCTCGACAATGCCTTTGTCGATAGCCATGCTAACGGCACCAATAGTATGAGAATCGTTTGCGTAAGCAGCAACCAATCTTTTCTTGCCCTTGGACTTTACAAGTTCCAGAAGATCTTCCAATTTTGTAACCATAGTTGTATATTTTTGAATTTTACTAAAATTATTTGTTCAAAGCTTCAACAATAGCGGCTTCGATGCCTTCGCCACGGAGGTTCTTGGCAACGATGGAGCCGTCTGGACCCATCAGAAAAAGTTGAGGGATGGACTGGAAACCATATTGTTCCACCTCTTCAACATTGGCTTCGAGAACCAAGAGCCATGTCATTCCAAGATCCTTGACAGCCTGCAAAGTGGCGTCTTTCTTGTCGCTGACGGCAACACTTACGATTTCGAAATTCTCGCCGACATATTTCTTGTAGAGGGGAACGAGGTTGGCAGAAATTTCCTCTTTACAAGGAGCGCACCAACTTGCCCAGAAATCAACCAAGACATATTTGCCCTTTCCGACATAGTCGGCCAAACATACAGGCTTGTCTTGAGCGTCGATACCATGAACATTGATAAACTGATTTCCAACGGCACTACTTTGAAGTTTTTCAAGATATTCAGCAATTTCCTTGGCAAACTCAGTAGCCTTGAAGGAGTCGCCTGCGCCATCCAATAAATTCTGGATAGTGGCTTCGTCCAACATAGGAACAACAGAATACATAATGAAAGCACCGGCGACATCGTTGTTGTGAGCCTTCACGAAGTCCATCATTTTGCCTTTATAAACTTCCTCAAAATTGGGGAGTGCCTGTTTGTTTGCCTCGCTGATGTCGTTGCTCAAGTCGCAGAGCGCATCGTTGAGTGGCGAACCAGAAATCATTCCCGTGGTGGAATCCATGACCATTTTGCCAGATTCGAGAACCACTTGGCAGAGCGCCATATTACGGTCAGGCATAGCGCAAAGCAATGCCATGATGGTGGTATCGGGAGCTTTGCCTTCGAAACGGAAAGCGCAATCGGTAACAGCTGTGGAATCCAACACTTCTCCCGACATCAAGTCCAACAGATAGACTTTTTCAAAATTCATACTCGAAGGCAGTGAACCTTCCAATGTGTAACCCTGCTTGTTGCAGCTAGAAAAGATGCTGACAGTCAATATGGCAAGCGCCATCAAAAAAAGTTTTTTCATAAAGTTTTTATTATAAAAAGAAAATGCAAAGATAACGAAAAAACTGCAATCAGCGACGAAAAAGGACGACAAAATCCCATTAAGAACCCATATCAATTCCTTGCGCAAACAACATTCGCCACAAGATGGGGGTTAATTCAAAGAAATTGTGTAATTTTGCAAATCACAATCCATAACCCCTACCCATGCCCTTCATTGAGGAAATATTGAAACATCGCAGCCTGTCGATTGTCGGATTGGAGAAAAACACCGGCAAGACGGTCTGTCTGAACTATGTGCTGGGCCGCCTGCACGAGATGGGGGTACGCACCGCCGTCACCTCTATCGGGGTGGATGGAGAACAGACCGACAGCGTGTATGCCACCGCCAAGCCGGAAATCACAGTCTATGAAGGCATGCGTTTCATAACCTCTGAAAAGCATTACCTCCAACGGCAGCTGATTTCGCAAATTGTCTCCGTTGACGAGCAATGCACCTCGTTAGGGCACTTGGTAACCGCCGACGTGCTTAGCCCAGGCAAGGTGTTGCTTTCGGGAGCCGCCACTACGGAAAAACTGAAGCGACAAATCGCCGAATGTAGTGCTGATGGCGTTCCGCTGACCATCATCGACGGAGCCTTGTCGCGCCTAAGTCTCGCCTCCCCTACCGTCACTGATTCCATGATTTTAGCCACGGGCGCCGCCGTTTCTCCAAATCTGCAACAACTCATCTCCAAAACCAAGTTCTTCTACAAATTCATAAACTTGGAAGAGATTGACAACCAACTGTTAAAAACACTTGAACCGCTCACTTCAGGACTTTGGGCTATCGATGACGAGGGAGTGGCACACGATTTAGGCGTGGCTTCCGCTTTTCTATTGGGTAGCAAGGATGTGTATTTGTTCGCCTACGGCAACAGACTCTTCGCCACAGGTGCCGTGAGCGACCGACTGCTCAAACAACTCTCAGCGCAGTCGGGGGAGAAATGCATTACGCTGATAGTAAGAGACTTTACAAAGCTCTTCATCACACAAGAAGCCTACGCCACATTTGTACGTAAGGGAGGCAAGATTCTGGTATTGCGCAAAAGCAAACTGATAGCCATCTGCTTGAATCCCACATCGCCACAAGGATTTCTTCTTGACTCAGAACGTGCCTGCGGCGCACTCAGCGAAGCGCTGGGCATTCCCGTCTATGACGTAATGAAAGTTCCAAAGCAGACTATACTCTAATTACAAATTTTCAATTATCAATCCAACCGTGATAACTGTCAAAGAAAAGATTAAGGAGAATGCTGGTTTTCAATATATCGTTGAGAACCTTCAACTGATGTCGAGCGCCGGCAGACGAAAATTGCTCGCCATGCCGTTGCTGACTAGCACGGAAGTGATAACCACACAATACGACTGTATTGAAAAGTTCGTAACTTTCATGTCTTCAGCGGAAAAGAAGACATTGCTCGTTGACCTGCAACATCAGCTAATGCGTCTCCACGACATTCAAGGCACACTACACAACTTGAGCAGCCATGTAGTGTTGGACGAGATAGAACTCTTTGAATTGAAAAGCTTTGCATTCATCTGCATGGCTATGCGCAAAGACCTCGCCTTGCTTAATATGGAACAGCAACTGCCCATGCCCGACACGCAAACGGTTTTCCAGTTGTTAGACCCCGACAAGAGTGGCGTGGTAAACTTCTACATCTATGACAGTTACAGCGAAAAACTGCGTGAAGTGCGTCAGCAATTGAAAGGATGTGACTCCAACAGCGAAACTTACGCAACCCTCTTTGCGCAACAAAATGAGTTGCAGCAGCAGGTCATCGAAAAAATCTCACAACAGCTTTGGAATCAAGCGACAACACTTTCGGATGCCTTCGAGCAGATGACCTATATCGACTTAATTCAAGCCATGGCGGTACAAGCTCTGGAATGGAACCTTTGCCGACCGACTCTTTCGGAACGGGAAATCGATTTCCACAACCTATTCAATCCCAGACTGAAACAGCACAAAGAGCAACTGGGATTGCGCTACCAAGCCATTGACATCCACCTCAACGAGGAGCTTTGCATCGTTACTGGCGCCAACATGGCGGGCAAGACAGTGATGCTGAAGAGTTTGAGTATCGCTCAACTGATGGCTCAATTTGGTATGTTCGTACCCGCAGAAAGAGCTATTTTGCCTATAGTCGAGGATGTGGTGCTTTGCATCGGAGACGAGCAGAACGAAATGAACGGACTCTCCTCTTTCGCCTCCGAAATTACGAAAATCAACACCTTGCTGCAACGCAGTCAAAACGAAAGGTTGCTGATTCTCATCGATGAACCGGCTCGCACCACCAACCCTTTGGAAGGCAAAGCCATCGTGCAGGCGTTGGGCACTTTGCTGAAAGACCATTTTTGCGTTATCACCACCCACTACAGCCAATTGGGATTGCCGTGCCGAAAATTGCGCGTAAAAGGTTTCGTAGGCAACGATACCGCAACACCGCTGACTCCCGAAAACATCAACCAATTTATGGACTACGCCCTTGTGGAAGACAACAACGAGGTGGTACCTCACGAGGCATTGCGCATTGCCGCCCTTCTGGGTTGCGACAGCCATTTCATCCAATTGGCGGAAACTTTTAGCGGACTGAAAAAGTGAACGGACAATACTACGCTTTCGTAGGTTCTTTCCTGAAAATCTTGTAGCCCGTTGCAGCCACCACAATAGACATCAGCGGCGACAGGATATTGAAGAAACAATAGGGCAGATAGTCGATGGTGGGCACACGCAGTACCATGGATTGCGTCATACCACATGTGTTCCATGGAATCAAGACCGAAGTGACCGTCGCAGAATCCTCGGAAGAACGCGACAACAACCTTCCCTCAAAACCTTTCTCTTTGTAAAGATCCTTGAAGAGATTGCTGGTCAAGATGATGGAGAGATACTGGTCGCCCGTCGCCATATTGGCACCCACACCAGTAACCACCGTAGAAGCGACTATGGAAGTGCGACGGTTAAGCCGACGCGCTAACATCTCGGTAAAGCTTCGTGCCATTCCGCTGCCCGTCAAGGCACCGCCAAAGGTGGCGCTACAACATATCAAGAAAATGGTACTCAGCATTCCACGCATACCATTCGTCTCAACTAACGCATTCAAAGACTCGTTGCCAGTATCGATGGTCGTGGTACCATAGATGGAAATAAAGGCACCCTTAAACTGCGCAATGGCATCCTGTCCACCACCAATGCCGGAAATGATGTCGGGTTGGGCGATTAATGCCACTATGATAGCCATCAAACTGGAAATGAAAAGCGTAAGAATGGCAGGGATACGCAGGACAATCAACACAGCAGTAGCCAACGGAACCAGCAAGATCCAGGGATTGATGTTGAAGGTAGAACGCAGACAATCAGCATAGTCGGGAGCGGAGATTACAGCAGAACTTTCGTGTGAAAGACTGATAACAAGGAAGATAATGCAAGCGATGACGAACGACGGGATGGTCGTAATCATCATGTAGCGAATGTGAGTAAACAACGGTGTATCGTTGATGGAAGAGGCAACGACCGTGGTGTCGGAAAGCGGAGAGAGCTTGTCGCCGAAATAAGCACCCGAAATGATGGCACCCGCCGTCATGGGAGCGGAGTAACCCAGCACCGTACCGATGCCAACCAATGCAACGCCAATGGTGGCGACAGTAGTCCACGAACTACCCGTCATCAACGACACCAATGCGCAAATGACACACGTCACCAAAAGGAACAATCCCGGGGAGAGGATTTGCAAACCATAGTAAATCAATGTCGGAACCACACCACTCACCATCCAACTGCCCGATATGGCACCAATGAACAGCAAGATGAGCAACGCCATGGCTATCGACTTGATATTGCTGACAATGGATTCCTCTATGCGGCTCCATGGCACATGGTAGCACAACATAGCGATGGCGACAACCACACCAGAACTAGTCAGCAACGCCACTTGACTCCCGCCTTCCAAGGCATCGCTCCCAAAAACCCTGATGACACAGAAAAGCAAAAAGATAAGCAAGGCGAAGGGGATAAGACCCACCGCCCAAAACATATCTTTAGGTTCCTTGGGAGTTGGGAAAGTGCGAAAAAGACGCATAACCCGAAGCAAAAGAGCCTCCTATTTCATGAACAGTGAGATGACCCACAACAAAATGATGGAACCGATGACAGCGGTGACAATCTGACCGATAAGGCTTGCACCCCAATTGATGCCAAACCAACCCAGCACGTTGCCGCCAATAAAGCCGCCAAGGATACCGACAATCAGATTGACCCAAAAGCCAAATCCGCCACCTTTCATAACCTTGCCAGCCAAATAGCCAGCCAAAGCACCAATAAGAATAGTAATGATAATACCCATAGTAGTAAAAATAGAAGTTGTTTAATAATAACGCACAAACGCAAAATCTATTGCCTTGTTGGATATGCCACAAGAAAACCATCAAAAATCTTCGTTTGGTGCAAAAACGCCTCCCAAAAATCTCAATCTGGTGGTTTTTTATCAAAGCTTACATAACATTACATTGAATTACAATATTTTACTAATTTATAGAACGTAATATGGTTTAATTGAATCTTCGAATAGCCTATCACTACTTAATATTACACCAATACTACAAAAGACACAACGTCAAGTCTTTCTTATTAGACATTGTTGATACCTATGCACAAAGATACACCATTTATATTTCCACCTTTTCTACGTCAATAATTTGATATACCCGATACCATTCCACATCGGGTTCGTCCAATCCGAAAAGCAAAATCAGTCCCGACTTGGTTTTCTTCTCAAATAGGATCCTTCTGTTAGGGTGTTTAAGTTGAGATGATGTATGGTTGAATATTTAATTCACATTCTTATTGAAATACTGAAACGCCTGTTGGGTTATTTGTTTCTCTACAGGGCTATTAAAAGCTATTGAAACCTTATTGTCTGTCTCGATAGCTTAATTCGCATTGACATAAAAGACTTCATAATAATCTTTTTTTAATCACACCGGCTACTAAAGCGACGAATTAAAGCAGACGTAACCGACATTACTAAAGTTGCCATTTGGAAGATTGGTCTGTCTTTGTAAGGTAATACCAAAACTTTCTTTGAATGTGCCGGTAGGCAATATCTTTTTAATTTTGCCGTTATTATGATGAAATGAAGAACCCGATGCTGCATTTATTCATTTACTTGGTCTGCTCTGTCGCTTTCGGAGCGGGGATGGGTACGTATTATTATGCAGATAACTTTGGCTCTTACAGCTACGCCAACGAAACGGGTCATGAGGTTGAAGCTGACGAAAGTTTTGACCTTCTCGTCCATTCCTTGCATTTTGATATCCAGGTTGACGATTATGAATTTGCTCCATTCTTGGCTGAGACGCGTCAGGAGTGGGAATATGATGATGAGGACTGCGGGATGGGATGTTCTATCATTTCGTTGGCTCCGAGGGCGCCTCCTTCTATTGGTTGAAATAGGCATACAGGATATGCTGAATACAGATTGCCTCTCTAAAAGGGAGAGGCTTGACGGTTTATTTTCATCCAATAATTTATTTTATGAAACGTATTTTCATGACGATGCTCATTATGTTGTTGTCGTACAATGTGATGGCTCAAAAATATTCCATTACGGGGGAAATAGTGGATAGCGCGACAGCCGAGCTGCTGCCTTTCGTGCACATTGCTCTTTACAACGGAGACGATACAACTCTGATTAATGGCGCTATTACTGAATTGGACGGTCGTTTCTGCATTAATGACATAATAGGCGGTTGGTATCTCGTCCGTATTTCTATGATTGGCCACCAGCGATGGGAGCAGAAAATTCTCGTCGACCGCGATATTGATATCGGAACTGTCAGACTTTCGCATGTCAACTCGCTGGAAGAGGTAAAGATAACTTCGCTTCGCACGGTCTTTTCTATTGACGGAGAGAAGAATATATACAACACGGCTGATGATCCGAGTATTCAGAATGGCTCGGTGGTGGATGCGCTTCAGAATGCTCCCGGCATTGAGGTGGATGCGGAGGGTAATATCAAACTGCGTGGCACGCAAGAGGTTTCTGTCTGGATTAACGGCCGAGAGAGTCGTATGAATCCTGAGGCATTAAAACAATATCTGAAAACGATGCCAGCCAGCCATCTCAAACGTATAGAAGTTATTACAAACCCTTCTGCCCGATACGGTGGTGGCAATCCGGTAGTGAATATCGTAACACAGGGGAAGAAACTCGACAACCAGTTTGTCAGCTTGGGGTGTAATGGCAACAGCAAGCCTGAATTCGACCCCTGGATATCCTATGTCTTCAACAACGAAAAGTGGGAGATGGACCTCTATGCCAACTTGGCATATCTCAACGAGAGTTCTCTGCAAACGGGAAAAGAAACCCTTCTTGACGATACTTTGGCTACCTCTCGGACCGACCAATATTCGCGGAAGAAAGAAGAACACAACCTGAATGTGTTGGCGTCGGCCGATATTGCCTATCATCCCGATAGTCTTACTTCGATATACCTGTGGGGCGCACTGATGCCTTCGTGGTCGGGGTGGAATCTTAATACTGGTATGCAACGCCAGGAGCTGCTCTACCAGCCAGGAAACCACTCTTTCGAAGAGCAGATGTATAAGAACATGACACTTAAACCAAACGGAGGTTTTATGGACGGTATCTGGTATGAGCGTACTCTTGACATGAAAAGGGGCTCTACTTTTATGTTCGGTTACTATGGGTCTATATGGAAGCGTGACAGCCTCGTGGCGGGCATTAGAAATTATTCGTCCCTGCCACAGAATAACCTCCGTTTTCAGCAACAAAACAATGGCTCTGAATGGCTTCACTGCCTTGAGGCTAACTGTCTGTTGTCGTTAGGAGAGGCTGACTCTGCGACGGGCAATTTGCCCTTTGAATTTGAAGTTGGAGGAGAATTCTCTCTCGCCAAGACTTTTGTCCTAGTGTCAGCCGATACGGCTGGCACTGCCGAATATTCACCTTGTAAATGGCTTAGCAGCATCTCGGATGCGTCGGTAACTTCGGCCAATCTTTATTCCAGCCTGCTCCACAGATGGAAGAGGTTTAGTCTCAAAGGCGGTTTGCGGTTTGACCTGCAGCATGGCCGGGTTGTCTATCCCGACGAGATTTCTTACAATTACAATCGTACTACGGCCTTGCTGACACCATCGCTGCATCTTACTTATACTTCGCCCAAACATCATGCTTTTGCCTTGGGCTATACCTATCGTACGTCAGCCCCAAATACTATGGACTATACCGCACGCAAGAGTTACACTCTCGATGGATATTCCACGGGTAATCCCCTGCTTTTGAATAGCGCTACCCACAATCTTGAAATGAAATGGGATACGTATCACGACGGGTATGGCATATTTGGCGTTAATGCCTTTTATTCGGCGATGTCGAATCATCAGGAAACTATGACGGATGTGATATACGATGGTGGGATATTTCAACGTATTGTAGCATTCAGTCATCCGGTCAACATAGGAAATTCGTGGAATGGAGGCGTTGACATACATGCTGTATATCGTCCCAATGCCTTCGTTAATGTGAGGGTGAATGCCAGCATATATTATGATTATCTCGACCTCAGCTATCGGTCAGAGCATTACCGAAACGGAATGTTGTGCTATCTGCTGCGCCTCAACACCTGGATAAAACTATGGAATATGATACAGTTCTTCGGAAACGCCTACTACAGTAGCCCTACACAAAGTCTTTATAGTACCACTTTGTCCCGCAAGGGTATAGACTTAGGCGTTAATGCCGATCTGTTTGGCAGAAGGCTGAGCGTCAATGTGGGTGTTAACGATATCTTTGACTGGAACAGGTGGAGTACTACCTCTGCAAATCCTTTCCTGATGAGCGATACCGACCTCAAGCCGACCAGCCGTTATCTCAGTTTTAGTGTTGTGCTGCGATTCGGGCAGATGGAACTTGAAGGCTCTGGCCGAAGGAATTCCAGACAACAGAAGGAAGATTAGTAACCTTTTGATATGGAGAGAGGAGGCTTCGGCTTCCTCTCTTTTTACATTGCCAGGCAAAAAAAGGCTGATTTTTTTGGAAATTCAGCCCTTTGAGACGTTGCTTCAAAATCTTTTTACAGAATTCATCCAATAGCGTCCTTAATAATTTTGAATAGAAAAGAAAAAGGAGTTTGGTTCGCAAAGGGGAAAAGAGTTACCTTTGCAGAAGGTCAAAACAAAAAACCAAACTCCGATGACAAAGATAACACTTTTTGCGCAAATAATACAAAAAATCCCTCCACTTAAAAACTGGTTCAATTTGCAACTCCACATAAAGATGCTGTGGCCTGAATGCAAAAAAAATCTTTTTTTTTATTTTTCATGGGTCGCCTTTTGTATTTCCAATTACTTTTTGTTCTGTACGATTTTGTTCTTTCAATGTCTCTTATTTTGTCGCATTGGGATGTTTACTTACAAACCTTAAGGTTTAGCGATACCAATATATTGATTTTCTGTATTTTTAAACAATGGTAAATTGATATAAATATGCCTGGTGCATTGGGGGGAATATAAAAAAAGACTCACAAGCGTGAAATTCAACAACTTATGAGTCTAATTCTGCGGAAAGAAAGGGATTCGAACCCTTGAAGCCCTGTTAAGGCTTACTCGCTTTCCAGGCGGGCCTCTTCAACCACTCGAGCATCTTTCCGAAAGGTCAAATTTTGATTTTCAAGCATTCAGGCTTATCTCCTGCGCTGAAATCGTTTGCAAAAGTACTACTTTTTTTGAAATCTGACAAAAAAAATGTACATTTGCATAAAAGAATATTTTTTAAAAACAATAAAACTCATTCAAAATGAAGAAATTAATGATTTCAGTTATGGCTATCTCTATGCTTGCAGCTGTGGGATGCAAACAAAAAACCGCTCCCGTAGAGGAGGTGAACGAGATCCAGCAGAAGGTTGACGAATATGCTGAGTTCACGCTTACCACCGACCTTTCCGTTCTCAGCGAAAAGGAAAAACAACTGATTCCTATCTTCATCCAGATTGGCGAAATCATGGACGACCTCTATTGGGAACAGTTCTTCGGAACAGAGAACCGCAAGGCTCTCGACACCATCAGCGACCCCGCCATCAAGGCTTTCGCACAAATCCAGTACGGCGCTTGGGACCGTTTGGACAGCGAGAAACCTTTCGTTCCCGGCTTCGGCCCTCGTCCTCTCGGCGCCAACTTCTACCCTGCCGACATGACCAAGGAGGAATTCGAGGCTTTGCAAGATCCTCAAAAAACCAGCCAATACACCATTCTGCGCCGCGACGAGAATGGCGCACTGAAGGTTATCCCTTACCGCGAGGCCTACAAAGAACAACTTGCAAAGGTTGACGAACTGCTCGGACAGGCTATCGAACTGGCTGAAGACGCTGGCTTGAAGAAATACCTCACCGAACGTCGCAAGGCCTTCCAGACCGACGATTACTTTGCAAGCGACATGGCTTGGATGGACATGAAGAGCAGCAAGCTTGACTTCGTGGTTGGTCCTATCGAGAACTACGACGACGCTCTGTTTGGCTACAAGACCTCCTACGAAGCTTTCATCCTCGTAAAGGATGAGGCTTGGAGCAACGACCTCGCCAAATTCGTGAAGATGCTTCCCGCGCTACAGAAAGAGCTCCCCTGCGATCCTAAATACAAGAAGGAAGTTCCCGGCACGGAAAGCGACCTGAACGTTTACGACGTTATCTACTATGCCGGCGACTGCAACGCTGCCAGCAAAACCATCGCCATCAACCTGCCCAACGACGAGCGCGTTCACCTGAAGAAGGGCGCCCGTCGTCTGCAGCTCAAGAACGCCATGAAAGCAAAATTTGACAACATCATGATGCCCATCGCCAACATGTTTGTTTGCGAAGACCAGCTCGACAACGTCAACTTCAACGCTTTCTTCAGCAATGTCTGCTTCCACGAAGTGGCTCACGGTCTCGGTATCAAGAACACCGTTACCGGCAAGGGCAACCTCCGCGAGGCTCTGAAAGAGCAATACAGTGCATGGGAAGAGGCAAAGGCTGACATCTGCGGTCTGTTCCTCACCCAGACTCTTATCGAAAAGGGTGAAATCACCAACTGCACCGTTGAAGATGCTTACGTAACCTTCATCGCCGGCATTCTCCGCAGCGTACGTTTCGGTGCCACCGAGGCTCACGGCATCGCCAACATGATGTGCTTCAACTTCATGCAAGACAAGGGTGCTTTCACCCGCAACGAACAAGGCAAATATGTCATCGACCTTGAGAAAGCCAAGACTGCCATGGCAGACTGGGCAGCCCTCATCCTCCAAGTTGAAGGCGACGGCGACTACGATTTCGCAAAGAAATACGCTGCCGAGAACGGCACCATCCGTCCTGACCTTCAGGCCGATCTCGATGCCATCCGCGACGCCAGAATCCCCAAAGACATCCGTTACAACCAAGGTCTGAAGGCTTTGGGTCTCTAAAGGATTGGGGTCTATTAATGCAATGTTAAATACGAGGGGGCGACCATTAATGGTCGCCCCCTCGTATTTATTATGCGAATCACTACTGTCCCATTAAAGTGTGCTAACCGTTCTTTGAAATAACTGGAATATAGTCTTTTACGAGTAATTTTAGAAGTCAACGGACTTGAATTTGTAACTTTGCGACCAGAGAAAAAGGTCGTATATGTTTCAAGATA
>JAZLKZ010000111.1:0-46805 GCA_045597845.1 Bacteroidales bacterium
ACCGCACTGCAAGCCCAAGGGAGCGTGTGGGGTACCGTCACCGATGCCCAGACGGGCGAGACGCTGATTGGTGCCACCGTTTTCGACACCCTGTCGAAGAAAGGAACCTCAACCAACCAGCAAGGACGTTACACCCTGACCCTCAATGGGGATACTGCTGTGCTGCGTGTATCTTTCGTGGGTTGTCAAACCCAATATTTCGCCATTTCTACCCACGGTAACCAGCGTTTGGATGTGCAATTGAATGGTTCGACTACTCTGGCAGAGGTCAAGATTGTGGGTCAGCGAGTGGAGCATGTGGAAAGTTCGCAGGCGAGCCAGGTGGAAATTCCCGTGGAGATGGTTCGCAACGTGCCCGTGCTCTTCGGCGAGACCGATGTGGTGAAGGTTGTGCAGCTCCTCCCCGGCGTGCAGAACGGCGGTGAGGGCACTTCGGGCATGTATGTGCGAGGAGGAGGTCCCGACGAGAACCTGTTCCTCTTGGACGGGGTGCCGATGTACAACGTCAACCACCTCGGAGGCTTCTTCTCGGCCTTCAACTCCGACGCTGTGAAGAACATCACCCTCTACAAAGGCAGTTTCCCTGCCCATTTCGGCAGCCGCCTTTCGAGTGTGCTCGACATCACCACCAACAACGGTAACGACAAGGAGTTCCACGGCGGCTTGAACGTCGGTCTTATCTCGGCCAAGTGCTACTTCGAAGGACCCATCGTGAAGGAGAAGACCACCTTCTCCATCTCGGCGCGTAGAACCTATTTCGACCTGCTCATGCAGCCTATGCTCGCCATAGCCATGGCCTCATTGGATGAGGACGAAAAGATCAATGCGGGCTATTATTTCTACGACCTCAACGCGAAGGTAACACACAAATTCAACGACCGCAGCCGCCTGTACGGCTCGTTCTATATGGGCGACGATGCGGTTTACGCAAAATACAGATTCGGCTACGGCTACAACGAGCATGACAATATGAAGTTGCGTTATAATTGGGGCAACATCGTGGGGAGCCTGCGTTGGAATTACGAGCTCTCGCCCAAGCTGTTTATGAATGTGACTGGGGCCTACACCCGTTACCGCAACGACCTCTCTTTGACCGAGGAATCGAAATGGTATGACGGGGGTGACATCAGTTTGTACTCGGCTGGTATGACTTTCAATTCGGGCATTCATGACATCAGCGGGCGTGTTGATTTCGACTATGCTCCCGACCCCGACCACGCGGTGAAGTTCGGCGGGCAGTACATGTTCCACATCTTCACCCCCGAGACTTCGAGCATGAAGGTGGAGGATCACGACATTTGGGACAACCTCGACACCACCATCACCCTCGGGCAGAGCAAGGTTTTTGCCCACGAGGTGATGGCTTTCATTGAGGACGATTGGCGTATCAACGACCGTTTCAAGGTGAACGGAGGCCTGAACCTCACCGGCTTCGGGGTTCATGGCAAGTTCTACCCCAGCATCCAACCGAGGTTGAGCGGGCGTGTGCTCATCACTGACAATTTCTCAGCCAAAGTGGGCTACGCCTATATGACCCAGTACCTGCACCTGCTGAGTACCAGCAACATCAGTCTGCCTACAGACCTGTGGGTGCCCGTTACGGCAAACATCAAGCCCATGACCTCGCAACAAGTGGCGGCAGGATTTTTCTACAACCTCAAAGACATCGTGAACCTCTCGGTGGAGGGCTATTACAAGTATATGAACAACCTGCTGGAATACAAGGACGGAGCCTCGTTTTTTGGCAGTTCGACAGGCTGGGAAAACAAGGTGTGTATGGGTCGCGGATGGTCATACGGTGTGGAATTTTTGGCACAGAAGAATTTTGGCAAGCTGACAGGCTGGATTGGCTACACCTGGAGCCACACCGACCGCCTGTTTGACCGTGAGGACCAGATGCTCAACAACGGCAAGGTGTTTCCCGCCAAATATGACCGCAGACACGACATCAGCATTGTGGCGACCTACAAATTCAGCGAGCGTTTCGACGCAAGCGCCACTTGGGTGTTCAGCACGGGCAACGCTGCCACGCTGGCCTTGCAGGAGTTCGACCCAGGCACGGGTGGGGATTATTACAACTACATCGTCCCCTATGTGGAGAGCCGCAACAACTTCCGTATGCCCAACTACCACCGTATGGACCTCAGCCTCAACTGGCACAAGAACCTGAAGCACGGTAAGCGGACCCTCTCGCTGAGCATATACAACGTCTATAACCGCCAGAACCCCTATCTGGTTTACGAAAGCTACGACTATTCCTACAACAACGCCTCGCTCAAGCAGTTGTCGATATTCCCGATACTGCCGTCGCTGAGTTACAGTTGGAGATTTTAATAGAAGTAAAAAATAATTTGTCGAAACATCGAAAAAAACATAATACAAATATGAAACGTATATTTTTTATAATAATAGGTGCTTTGTTGCTGTGGAGTTGTGAAAAGACCATTGAATTTGATGGCGAGATGACCAAGCCCTACATTGTGATGATTTCGCAACCCGAGTCGGACAGCGTATGGATGGTGGACCTGTCTTATAGCCGTTTCTTCCTCCTCAGCCAAGAAATCAAGACCATTGATGATGCCACGGTGACCATGGAGGTCAACGGGTCAATCGTTTCTGGAAGCGCTCAGAGCCTCGGCGACGGGCTTTACAACACCCATATTGTCCCCCAAAGTGGCGACACTTTCACGCTCCGTGCCCGCGTGGGAGATGAGGAAGTTGTGGCTGGTTGCCGCATGCCTTTCAGCCCCACGATTACGGACTTTCATGCCGAATACGATACTTCTTATTACGAAAATTGGGATGGCAGCAGCACTTATGCCGAATGTACCCCACGCTATCACTTTAAATTGCACGACAAAGCGGGGGAGAAAAACTACTACCGCATACGCATGTTCTTCAAAGATGATGACTGCGAGGATTGCGAGATAGAGAATTTGTATTTCTCCATCGAAGACCCGCTGATTTATGACGAGGATGTTGTTGTTGTCATCTTGAACGAGGGTGAAAATTATTTTTACGGTCATTCATTGATGTTCTCCGATGAGCGCATTGACGGCACCACCCACAATATCGCCATCGATAATATCAGCCTATCTTTCTTAACTCGGTCGAACAACACCGTCATTATAGAGGTGAGCGCCTTGAGTCGCGAACTATATCTGTACCTGTCGAGTCTCGAAGCCGCTGAAAATGGCGATGACTTGGGCTTCTTCAGCGAGCCTGTGCAAATCATCTGCAACGTGAACGGGGGCATCGGAGTCCTCGGCGGCATGTCCACTACGACACTGACGGACAAGTTATGATTCGTATAGGCTACCGCCAATCATTTGTCAATTCTCAAAAAATAAAATTCACCATATATAATGACCATCCTGATAACCGACAATGTGCATCCCATTATGCGGGAGATTTTGGAAAGAGAAGGACACTCTGTGCATATCGACACGGATGTTACCTATGACTCTTTGCTGGAACGGGTGAACGATTATGACGCCATCGTGGTGCGCAGCAAAATCAATATCGACCGCGACTTTCTCTCCCACGCCCGTCACCTCAAGTGTATCGGCCGTGTGGGAGCGGGTATGGAGACCATTGATGTGGATTATGCCGAGAGCCTCGGCATCCGCTGTCTCAACTCTCCCGAGGGTAACCGTGACGCGGTAGGCGAGCATGCTTTGGGACTTTTGTTGGCGCTGTTTGACAAGATAGCGGTTGCCGATGCCGAAGTGCGTCAAGGCTTGTGGCGACGAGAGGAAAACCGAGGCTTGGAGGTGAAAGGAAAGAAGATTGGTATTATTGGATTCGGCAATGTGGGTGGTGCTTTTGCCAAGCGTTTGGCAGGTTTCGAGTGTGAGGTGTTGGCGTATGATATTCTCGGCGAAAAGGCTTCAGGATTTAACTTGGCGTTACCGTATGTGCGCAATGTCTCGTTGCAAACCTTGCAGCAGGAATCCGATGTGGTGAGCCTGCATGTCCCATTGACCGAAAACACGCATTATCTCGCCAACGAGACCTTCTTCCAATCGTTTGCCAAGCCGTTTTATTTGATCAATACGTCGCGTGGTGCCGTGGTGCATACTGCGCAATTGGTTGCGGCAATGGAATGTGGAAAAGTTTTGGGTGCCGCATTGGATGTGTTGGAATACGAGAATATGTCGAAAGACGGGCTTGAATTGCAAAGCCTTCCGGCAGATTTTCGCTATCTGCTACAGTCTCCACGTACCGTGCTGACTCCCCATGTGGCGGGATGGACGGTGGAATCGAAATACAAGCTCGCCGCAGTTTTGGCGGATAAAATGATATGTTCAATGATCGATTAGCAATTTGTTGAGGCACCTTCAAATCTTCAAATCTCCCAATCTTCAAATCTTTAAGTCATGTTGATCGTAGAAAATTGTATCATATCTGAGAATATTGCCGACCGCTGTTTCTGCTGCGATTTGGAACAGTGCAAAGGTGTCTGCTGTGTGGAGGGCGACTGTGGCGCGCCGTTGGATGCCGATGAAATTCCTATTTTGGAACGTGTCTATCCGTTGGTGAAACCCTTCATGACCGAAGAAGGAGTTGCCGAGGTTGAGGCACATGGTGTGTCGGCATTGGACAACGAAAAGAAACCATGCACGCCGCTCATCAACAATCGAGAGTGCGCCTATATCACCTGGGGCGAGGATGGCAAGGCCTTTTGTGCCATAGAACGTGCTTACCGTGAAGGCAGGATAGACTTTATGAAGCCAATCTCCTGCCATCTCTATCCCATCCGCATCGACACCTATGGCGAATTTGATGCCGTCAACTATCATGAATGGGATGTCTGCAACTGCGCCGTCAAGAAAGGCAAGCAATGCTCCATGCCGCTCTACAAATATCTCAAAGAACCCTTGGTACGCAAGTATGGCGAAGCTTGGTACCAGGAACTGGTTCAGGAATGCGAAGCCTTCCTGACAAAACAGATGTGAGATATACTAAAATCCAACGATCCACGTTTATATCTAATTAACGACATAAATTGTCAATTTTCAAATATGATAACATCCAAAAGTCGTAAATACTGGTTGTGCTTTGGCTTGATAGCCTTGTTTTTAGTTGTTGACCAGATTGTGAAGATTTGGGTGAAGACCCACATGATGCTTGGCGAGGAAATACCTTTGATAGGTGATTGGTGCTTGCTCCATTTCGTCGAAAACGAGGGTATGGCATTCGGCATGGCATTCGGCGGCGATGTGGGAAAGCTTATCTTGACTTTGTTCCGCTTTGTGGCGTCGGTGGCGTTGTGTGTTTTTTTGGTGCATCTTATCAAGAAAGAGACTCGTACTACGTTGCTGATTGCCGTGAGCCTTATCATTGCCGGTGCGGTGGGAAACTTGATCGATTGCTGCTTCTATGGCGTGATTTTCAGCGACAATTATTATCAGTTGGCAACGCTTTTCCCTGAAGGAGGCACGCAAGGACGTTTTTTGTATGGCGCGGTGGTGGATATGTTCTATTTCCCATTGTTTGAAACCACGATTCCGTCTTGGGTTCCTTTCTGGGGCGGTGACCATTTCGAGTTCTTCGATGCAATCTTCAATGTTGCTGATTCAGCCATCACAATTGGCGCAATTTTGCTGATTGTTGACCAACTTTCCTGCAATAAAAAGGAGGAAGGAGTGGTGGAGAATGATATTGAAAACAAGGAAGTTGTAGAAAATGTGTAAAAATAATTTTGTCGGAACGGGAAAAAGTCGTATCTTTGCACTCGCTTTCGAAAGAAATGTGATGGCGTTGTAGCTCAGTTGGTAGAGCAGAGGACTGAAAATCCTTGTGTCACTGGTTCAATTCCAGTCAATGCCACGAAAGGGAAACACAATAAAGTGTTTCCTTTTTTCGTTATCTAAGGGTATGAATAGGAATTCTCAAATGTCAATTATCAATATACATTATGTCTTTAGAAGTTCAAATCAACAACGACATTAAGCATGCAATGCTTAACAAAGAAAAGGACGTCCTCGAATCCTTGCGTGCCATTAAGTCGGCAATTCTTTTGCTGAAGACCAGCAAGGAAGCCGTAGATGGACAAGTTCCGGAATCAGTAGAGGTCGCCACACTTCAAAAATTGGTCAAGCAACGCCGTGAGGCCGCCGAAATCTATGTGCAGCAGAATCGTCAGGACTTGGCCGATGCTGAGATTTTCCAGGCGAACATCATTGAACGTTACCTGCCGAAGCAGCTGAGCCGCGAGGAAATTGAAGCTTCCGTCAAGGCTATCATCGAACAGGTGGGTGCCGCTTCGCCAAAAGACATGGGTAAGGTGATGGGTGTCGCTTCCAAGCAGTTTGCCGGTCAGGCCGACAACAAGGTTGTCAGCGAAATTGTCAAAGCTTTGCTGATGTCGAAATAAGATAGCTTATAGCCCCAAATAACAAAAGTATGAGCCATATTCTTGTCGTTGATGACGAACAGGACATTTGTGAAATCCTCCAGTTCAATTTCGAGAGTGAGGGTTTTGCTGTCACTACCGCCAATAGCGCCGAAGAGGCGTTGGAACTGATTCCTCAGGTTCATCCGGATTTGCTGTTGCTTGACGTGATGATGGACAGGATGTCGGGGTTTGAAATGGCTCAGCGGCTACGCTTGAAGAGCAACCAGGTACCAATCATTTTTCTTACCGCCAAGACAGAAGAGCGTGACCAACTCGATGGTTTTGAGTTCGGCGCCGATGACTATATTACCAAACCATTCTCGTTCAGTACTGTACATGCACGTGTGAAGGCGGTGCTGAAGCGTTCAAGTTTGTCGTGCCAGCAGTCGCTGGACCTCACCAAGAAGGAACAGCAGATTTTGGATTTGCTGATGCAACACAAAGGAGCGTATGTTACCCGTGAGCAAATACTTGATGAAGTATGGGGGGCGGATATTTATGTAGCGGAACGTAGTGTGGATGTGCATATTGCCCGATTACGCAAGAAGATGGGGCCGGAAGGTATGCGTATCCGCAACAAGACCAATTTCGGCTATCGGTTTGATTAGCGAATCGTTAATAATTATC
Source organism: Bacteroidales bacterium (assembly GCA_045597845.1). Classification (GTDB taxonomy): domain Bacteria; phylum Bacteroidota; class Bacteroidia; order Bacteroidales; family P3; genus Colimorpha. The sequence goes on from JAZLKZ010000111.1 coordinate 7,028, forward strand.
AATTATCAATTGTCACCACTTGTCATATTGTTGCTCGTAGCCTTGTTGGGTTGTCTCGTGCTGATGATTTTGCAGCGGCGCACGGTACGACGTTATCGTCAGTTGGCGGAGGAACAGCGTCAGTCGAAACAACAAATCATTGCGGAACAGCAGCGTAATCGCCAGCTCAAACAAGAGATGACCAGCAATATCGCCCATGAGCTCAAGACCCCCGTCAGTTCCATTCGTGGCTATCTGGAAATCTTGCTTGGCGACAAACCCGTGGATGACGACAAAAAGAAGTTGTTTCTGGAACGAAGCTACCTGCAGACCATTCGCTTGTCCGACCTTATCAACGATGTTTCTCTCATCAATAAGTTAGAGGAGGCGTCGGAACTTTTCCCGATGGAACGTATTAATGTCGCGCAAGTTGTGCAAGAGGCTGCCGTGGAATTGGAAGAAATGGCTTTTGCACACAACATCTGTTTTAAATCAATGCTTCCGGAAACGATCTCTGTTATGGGAAATCATAGCTTGCTGTATGCCATTTTCCGTAACCTTATCGAGAATGCCGTTGTTTATGCAGGCGATGGTTGCGAGGCTGTATTGGAGTGCTACCGTACAGATGCCACTCATCATTTTCTTCACTTCTACGACACGGGAACGGGTGTGGGTAACGATTTTCTACCCAAAATCTTCGATAGATTCCAGCGTATCGACCAAGGCCGTAGCCGTAAGAATGGAGGCACCGGGTTGGGTCTTTCCATTGTCAAGCATGCAGTCCAGTTTCACGGAGGCGATATATACGCCAAGAATCGTGATGAGGGTGGTCTGGAGTTCTTTTTTTCGCTCAAGAAATAAGTCTGTTTATGGCGTAAAATCAATGTGTTGCTGAGATGAGTAAAGTAATTCATTACATTTGGAAGCGTTGCATCCTGGTTCTTTTTGTTGGATTTGCAGTATCTTCGTGGTCGCAAAAGGGACTTCGCCAGCTTGAACGTCAGGTGTGGTGTATGCTGGACAGTATTTCGTCCGATGTGGGCGTTGCTTTTGCAAGCGATAGAGGCGACACACTTGTCATCAATGGAGATATGCATTTCCCGATGTTCAGCGTAGTTAAGTTGCCTCAAGCCATGGCGGTTTGCCAATGTCTGCGTAATTCCCAAATTCCGTTGAACGCAGATGTGTTTGTGAAAAAGTCGGAACTCATACGTGACACTTGGAGCCCATTGCGCGAAAGTTATCCAGAGGGAGGCCGCTTTTCGGTTGCAAAGTTATTGCGCTATTCCTTGGTTCAGAGTGACAACAATGCCTTCGACATTCTTGCGTCCCGTTATGCGGATATGCATCAGGTTGAATCTTATCTTCATACATTGGGAGTCGTGGATTGTGGCGTTCGCTGCAGTGAGCGGGAAATGAAACAAGATTCCGTACTTTGCTACCAAAATTGGATTACCCCCAAATCGGCAATCCAGTTGTTGGAATATTGCTATCAAACCCGAGATTCGGGTGCCTATAGCCATTTCGTGTGGAATGCCTTGGCTCAATGTGCAACAGGTCAGAACCGCATTCCAAAGTTTATACAGGACAAAGTGTCGGTCGTCGCACATAAAACGGGTACGGGATTTATCGATGACCGTGGTTGGATTTCTGCTATTAATGATATGGGAATTATTGTGTTACGAGATGGATGTCATTATAATCTCGCCGTCTTTGTAAAGGATGCCGCATGCCATCAAGAACAATGTGAGTCGTTAATTGCCCAAATTTCGCGTCTGTGCTTGGATTATTATTGCAGAAATGAGCAGCTTGCCTATTAATGTCGACATAGACAAGCCATTCGCTCATTTATAACGATGGACAATCTTCATCGAATTTACGCATTTTTTCTTTCAGTTCCTCTGGAATGGGTGCGCTGGAATGGGTGGAACGCTGGTAGCCAGCCATAACGGTTTTGCAGGTGGCGCAGGCTTCTCCTGTTTTTTGATTGACTACTTGCTGTGTCACTTCCAGACTTTTGTTGCCAAAACGGCTGATGTGCGTCGTTACGGCGATATCATCGTGGAAAAGAATTTGATGGTGGAAATCCACTTCAAAATGCACTACCATTACGGTGAAATCGTTTTCCTCGGGAGGGATGCCAATGGCGGTAAAGTAGTTCGACTTGCCGAGGTCGAAATATTCCATGATGACTGCGTTGTTGATGTGTCCCATCTGGTCAACATCGTTGAAACGTATTTGTATTGGAGTGGTGTACATGGTCGTTTGTAATTATCAATTATCAATTATCAATTATCAATACTTATCCTAGTAGCATGAGGAGTTGGAACAGGCCGATGCCGAGGTAGTTGCCCAGCATATAGCCGAGCAGACCGATGGAAATGCCTATCATCAGCACCTCTTTGTTGCCCAGGAGTGCTGCCGCCATAGGCACGAAGGGTGGAGAATTGATGAGTGCTACGGAGCTTACCATCACGGTGTCGCCGTCAATCTTCATCAGTCGTGCGAAAAGAAGTTGCAACACGATAGAACCAAAGATGACGAAGAAGAGGTATCCGAGAATGGAAAGACTTCCCAAGAGGTCCATCTGGCTGACATTGCAAGCGGTGGCGATGCTGAGGCAGAACACATAAACGCAATAGAGCCCCATGTCGAAACTTTGTTCCTGCTCTTGTATCGGCTTGAGGAATGATGCACCGATGGAGAGTGTTGTCAGTGTGAGAATCAATACAGTCATGTTTACGGAACCGTCGTATGACACAAGTGTGGAGACAAAGTAAGCGATGCCCACGATGGCGAGTGTGATGTCGAGAACGCAAAGGATTTGTTTGAAAGATGCCTTTTTAGGAGGCTTGTTTTCCTGTTCCGCTATATTGTCGGCTTTCTTGGATGTTGGTGTGTCTTCGACTTTGGAAACAGGGAGTATTTTGCGGAAGAATGTCTTGCCGAAGAAGATGACGAAAATGAGGTACAACCCTGTCACGATGAGGTCGTAGCTGGAGACGTAGAGGTAGAGTTCTTCGCTCATGCCTACGCCTTTGGCGATGGGGCTGGCGTTGGGAATGCCGCCGGTGTAGATGCCTGCCGCCACAGCGCAGACTTGTGCAAACTCTTTCGTGTCGTTGCCTTGATGAAAGAGGAAGAATCCCGCAAAGGAGACGATGAGTACGGAAATCAGTCCGCAGAAAAACGCCTTGACGGCTTTCTTGGTGGACCATTTCTTGAGGTTGCACGCCATGAGCATGAGCGGAATGGCGATAGGTACGGCTATGTTGCCGATACTGCTGTTGAGCGCCAAAGTCTCTTCTCCGAGTGGAATGAAGTTGCCGACCAAAAGTCCGATAATATACAGAATGGTCATGGGACTGACTTTGTCAATCCAACTCCACCGCTTAGCAAGCAGCATGATGGAGAGTGGTAGTCCAAGAAGGTATATGAGAAGAATGATTGACATTTAGATTGTTGAGTTCGTGCTATTCGTTTTATAGTCCCAATTCTTCATTCAGGAATTTGCCAGTGAAACTGTCGGGTTGTTTGCAGAGTGCTTCGGGTGTGCCTTCGAAGATGATTTTGCCGCCGTTGCGTCCTCCGTCGGGTCCCAAGTCGATGATCCAGTCCGCCACCTTGATAACGTCCATGTTGTGCTCGATGACCAAGATGGAGTTTCCTTTGTCCACGAGTTTCTGCAAGACTTCCAGCAAGATGCGGATGTCTTCGAAATGGAGTCCCGTTGTGGGTTCGTCAAGGATGTAGAGCGTGTGTCCTGTGTCGGGTTTCGCCAATTCGGTGGCGAGTTTGATGCGTTGCGCTTCGCCGCCCGAAAGGGTGGTGCTTTGCTGCCCTAAAGTGATGTAACCCAGTCCGACATCCTGCATGGCTTTCAGCTTGCGCCAAATCTTGGGGTACGGCTCGAAAAATGTCACGGCTTCGTTGATGGTCATGTCCAGCACGTCGGCGATGCTTTTGCCTTTGTATCTGATTTCGAGTGTCTCACGATTGTAGCGTTTGCCGTTGCACATCTCGCAGTTGACATAAACGTCGGGCAGGAAGTTCATCTCGATGGTGCGTACGCCGGCTCCTTTGCAAGTCTCGCAGCGGCCTCCGCTAACGTTGAATGAGAATCGCCCGGGTTTGTAGCCTCGGATTCTTGCACTGGGAAGTTGGGTGAAGAGCTGGCGGATTTCGTCAAACACGCCTACGTAGGTTGCGGGGTTGCTTCTGGGCGTGCGACCGATAGGTGTCTGGTCGATTTCGATGACTTTGTCGATGTTGTTGATTCCAATGATGTTGCGGTAGGGCAGAGGTCTTTTTTGTGAGTGGAAGAAATGCTGGTTGAGAATGGGATGTAGGGTTTCGTTGATGAGCGACGATTTGCCACTGCCGCTGACTCCAGTCACGCAGACGAATACGCCTAAAGGGATGTCCAAGGTTACATCTTTGAGATTGTTGCCCGTAGCGCCTTCTATGACAATGTGTTTGCACTCTTTTGTGGAGCGACGTTTGGGAATCTCGATATTTCGGATACGTGCGAGATAGTCGAGGGTGAGGGAGTTGCTGAGTTGTTGAGTTGTTGAGTTGTTGAGTTGAGGAATGGGTCCGGCATAGATGATTTTGCCGCCGTGGATGCCGGCTCCAGGGCCGATATCCACCAAGAAATCGGCGTTGAGCATCATGTCACGGTCATGTTCGACAACGATGACGCTGTTGCCGAGGTCTCGAAGTTTCTTGAGAGCGTCTATAAGTTTCTGGTTGTCGCGTTGATGCAGTCCGATGCTGGGTTCGTCGAGAATGTAAAGCACATTGACCAACTGTGCGCCAATCTGTGTGGCGAGGCGTATGCGTTGAGATTCGCCTCCGGAGAGACTGCGTGTGCTGCGGTTGAGCGAGAGGTATCCTACGCCGACATCGATGAGGAACTGCAAACGCTTGCAGATTTCTTGCAAAATCTCATGTCCCACAATGCGATGCTGGGAATCCAGTCGCTCTTCGAGTGTGGAAAGCCGTTCTTGCAACTCGATGATGTCGAGCGATGCCATTTGGCTGATGTTCATGTCGTCGATTCGGAAGGCGAGCGATTCGGGACGCAGTCTGCTGCCGTGGCATTCGGGGCAAGGTACGGTGTTCATGAAACTATTAGCCCATTTCTGTATTCCTGCAGGACTCTCGTCGGAAGCCAATTGCGTGATATAGTTTACTATACCTTGAAAACTGCCCGTGTGCCCGGTGTCGTAGGGGTCTTCGATGCCAGTGAAGTTGCTGGTGCCATAAAGGATGGCGTCCATGGCACGCTCCGAAAGGTCTTCAATCGGATCGTCGATGGTGAAGTCGTAGTGCTTCCCGAGATTCTCCAACTGCTTGTATAGGTAGTTGTTGGCACTATATTTCCCCAATACTTCAAAAGCGCCATCCCGGATTGATTTCTTGCGGTCGGGAATCAGTTTGTTGAGGTCTAACTCGGCAATCTCTCCCAATCCGTTGCATTTGGAGCAGGCTCCGTAGGGTGAGTTGAACGAGAATGTATTGGGCTCAGGCTCTGGGTAGGAGATGCCAGAATCGGGATCCATCAAGGTGCGGCTGAAATGGTGGAGGACGGTCTTGGAATCGTCGCTGTTGGAGTCGTTCTCTTCTTTGCACAACACCATCAAGCTCCCTTTGCCTTGCTTCAAGGCGGTTTGGATAGCCTCTTTCAATCGGGTGTTGTTGTTGTTTCCCACCCGCAATCGATCAACTACCAACTCAATGTCGTGGGTCTTGTAGCGGTCGAGCTGCATGTTGTAGCAGATTTCCTTAATTTCGCCATCGATGCGCACGCGCAAAAAACCTTTCTTGGCAACTTGGGTGAAGAGCTCGCGGTAGTGACCTTTGCGACGCTTGACAAGAGGGGAGAGAATGATAATTTCTTTTCCGGCAAAATCAGTGGAAATTTGTTCCAAGATCTCAGATTCGGTGCGTTTGACCATCTTTTTGCCGCTGATGTGGGAGTAGGCGGTGCCTACACGGGCGTAAAGCAGACGCAGGAAATCGTAAATTTCGGTGACGGTGCCTACCGTAGAACGAGGATTTTTGTTGGTGGTTTTCTGTTCGATGGAAACCACGGGACTCAACCCATTGATGCAGTCCACGTCGGGTCGCTCCATGTTGCCGATGAAGTGACGGGCATAGGCGGAGAATGTCTCCATGTACCTACGTTGGCCTTCGGCGTGAATGGTGTCGAAAGCCAAGGAGGATTTCCCGCTACCGCTCAAACCAGTGAAGACGACCAACTTGTTGCGGGGAATCTTGATGTCGATGTTCTGCAGGTTGTGCTCACGTGCTCCAAGTATTTCGATTTCCATGATTATCTTTTCAGATCAATTAATTATTGTGGATTTGAGAACAATGATTGTAGAGATGCTTCCTCGTTGGGCCTTAGAGACCGTCAGTTCAACAATTCAACACTATTACAGCTTCTCCACCAGTGATGTGTCTTTTTTTTCGTTGGTAATCTTTTTCATGCTGATTCCACCTTCAATTGGGAGTTTTACCGTGTAGGTGTTGCCCGCTTTGTTGGCGATTGTTTCATTGATCATCCAAGGATTCAACTCGCGCAACATTTTGTAACTGCAGTTGTTGTCTTTGGCGAATTTGTAGAGGTCTACGTTCTTTCCGTTGAGCGTGACGGTGCGGTAAGGAATCTGAGGGTACAAATCGCATTTTCTCACGTGGAATCCATATTCTTGAGGAGAACTCATGATGAGCTTTGCCGCCAATATGCGGAAGACGTAGCGGCTGGTTTCCTTGTTGAGTCGCACGTCGTAGTAGCTGTTCACGCCTTCTTTGTTCATTCGGTTCGAGAGTCCGCCTTCGCCACAGTTGTAGGCAGCGGCGGCGCTGGTCCAATTCCCGAAACGCGCTTTTAGGCTTTTGAGAAACTTGCATGCTGCTAACGTTGAGGCTTCCAGATCGTTGCGCATATCAACGTCGTCGTTGATCTCCAAACCGTATTTCTCGCCGGTGGATTTGATGAATTGCCAATAACCAGAGGCTTTGGCGGGAGAAGTGACGTTGACGAGACCACTCTCAATGACGCAAAGATACTTAAAGTCCTGTGGCACACCTTCCTGTTTCAAGATGGGTTCGATAACGGGGAAGCAACGGTTGGCACGCTTGATCCAGAGCAGCATGTTAGATTGCCAGTACATGTTTACCATCAGTTCTCTGTCTAAAGCTTCGCGAACATAATAGATGTCCATCGGAACCTTCTCTCCTGCGAAAGTCAGCGTGTCGGGCAGCACGGGAGAATAGATGCGATAGCCTGTTTGCAGGGCTTTGCGGTGGATGTCGTCGCTGTTGTCTTTCTGTGTGGCACAGATGAAAATAACCCCTCCCAGAGCCAAGGAGGAGAGTATGATGGCGATGATGCTGAGCTTTTTCATGCGTGGACGAATGTAGAAACCTGTTAATGAATGATATGGTCGCAAATGTCTTTTGCCACTTCCTGTTTGCTTTTCAACTCAAAAGCGGTGACTTGCTCGTTGCGGTCGATGATGGTAATCTTGTTTGTGGGAGTCTGGAATCCGGCACCGGGATCTTGTAAAGAGTTCAGCACGATGAAATCGAGATTCTTCTTTTTCAGTTTCAACTTGGCATGTTCCAACTCGTTGTTGGTTTCCAATGCAAAACCTATAAGTGTTTGATAATCTTGCTTCATTTTGCCTAAAGTGGCTAAGATGTCGGGAGTCTGCACCAGTTCCAATGTCATGCCGGAGACGCCCTGTTTCTTGAGCTTGATGTCGGCTTGCTGAGCGGGGCGGTAGTCTGCCACTGCGGCGCTGAGGATGGCAATGTCGGCATTGGGAAACAATCGTGTGGCGGCATCGTACATTTCTTGCGCCGACTCGATGTCGGTGCGGTGAATATTGGGGCGGTCGGTCTTGAGGCTGGTGGGGCCGGTAATCAATTCGACTTCAGCGCCTCTGTCGGCGAGTTCTTCGGCAAGTGCAAATCCCATCTTCCCAGAGGAATAGTTGCCGATGAAACGTACGGCGTCAATCTTTTCGTAGGTTGGCCCAGCGGTGATGATGGCACGCTTGCCTTTGAAATCCTTGGGTTTGGAGAGAGCGGTCCAAATGGTCCTGAAAATTTCTTCCGGCTCTACCATGCGGCCAATGCCTTCCGTACCGCAAGCCAGTTCGCCCGATGCTGGACCTATGAAATTGACGCCCATCTCGGTAAGTCGAGTGATGTTGCTTTGCACGGCGTCGCATTGCCACATGTCGTTGTTCATTGCAGGACAAAGGAATACGGGCTTGCGACTGCACGAAACCAACAATGTGGAGAGTGCGTCGTCGGCAATGCCATTGGCGAATTTTCCGATGCAATTGGCTGTGGCAGGTGCCACCACTACGGCATCAGCCCAGTCTTTCAGGGAGATGTGTTCTGTAGTGTGGTCGTTTTGGGTGGAGAATAGCTCGGAGTAAACCTTATTTCCCGACACCGTTTCCAAGGTGAGTGGTGTTACAAATTCCAGGGCGTGCGACGTTGTGGTACAATAGACTTCGGCACCGGCTTTCTTGAACAATCTCACCAAAAGGGGTGCTTTGTAGGCTGCAATACCTCCCGTGATTCCTAAAACGATATGCATTGGATTGTTGGTTTTTAAGTGATAAGTGTTGATTTTAAGCCCGAACCGCTTGGTTTTTGCGTGTCTTTCGCATTCTTCATTTTCGAGCCCGTAAAACTTCTGGGTAGAGTAGGGTATAAAACAAGACGTCAGGACACAAGAAGTTCCTGACGTCAGTTGGTGGAAGCTTTGTTATTTTTGGCTTTCAAGCATCTCGTTTTCCAAAGCCTCGATGCGCTGAGCCTGCTGATCCTCCTTGGCGGGGTTGCGGTAGGTCAGTTCGTGGTCCAGGTATTCTTGAGTGGCCACCAGCGTAGGCTTGGGCATTTGCTCGTAGTGGCGTACAACCTCTATTTGCTCACGGTTTTCGTAGATGTCGTCGATTGTGTCTATGTTCGAAGTAAATTCTTCGATTTTCTTGTGCAACTCTTTTTTTACGTCTATGGCAATCTGGTTCGATCTGAGGGTGAGCATCGCCACGGTTTCGTAGATGTTGTCGGTCATCTGGCTGAATTCAGCGGTGTTGCGTGTGATTGTGGTGTTGGTCGTACGTTTTTTCTTTTCTTCCATGATAACTAAATTGTTATTGTATATTATTTTTTTCTTTATTTTTTCTCTTCTAAATTCGCAAGAGCGGCTTTGCTTTTGGTGTAGATGGATTGGGCTTCGCTGAGATATTGGGACTCGGGGAACGATGCCACAAATTTCTCAAAGTCGTTGGTTGTCTGCTGCAGACGCTCCTTCATCTTTGCGTCGGTGCTGTTGATGCCATATTCGAAGCCCGAGCGCAATTGGTAGAACATGGCCTCTTCGCGCTTGGGCGAATCGGGGTAGAGATTGATGAAGTTGCCCAAAGAGAGGTATGCCGCATGATAGGCTTCGATGGTGTAGTATCCCATGGCGATGTCGTACTCTTTCATCATCAGCTTATCGCGTAATTCGTCAAGGTATTTGTTCACTTCAGGGATGTGGACGCTTTGAGGATAGCGTTCCGCAAATCTTTCGAATTCCTCTACGGCTTCTTTCGTCTGTGACTGGTCGAGCGTGTGAATTGGCGATTGTAGGTATTTGCAATAGGCTGAGAGATAGACTGCTTCTTCAACGTGGGTGCTGTAGGGAAACTGCCTCGAGAAGCGCTTGAATTGGTAGGCTGCGGTATAATAATCTTCTTCTTTCATCAAAGAGTTGGCGTAGTACCACAATATGTTCTCGGTATGCTCCTTGCCACGGTAGTACATGACCAGATTTTCGAACAGCTGGATGGCTTTCGAATAGCTGTTTTCTTCATAGTATTTCATGGCTAAGGCGTATTTCGCCTCAAAGTCGTTGCTTTTAAGCACTTTTTCATAACCATTGCAACTCGTTGCAACAAAGCAGATTGCAGTGAGGCATAAAGTCCACAGACGTGATTTCATCATTCTGCAAATATACGAATATTTTTCTATATATGCATACTTTTTTATATCGTTATCTATATCAAAAAAAAGTCGTATCTTTGTAAATTATTTGAATCAATACAAAGCGTAGCTATGGATAAAATCATCATCTTGGATTTTGGGTCACAATACACGCAGCTTATTGCGCGTAAGGTTCGCGAACTCAATGTCTATTGCGAAATTTTCCCGTTCAACAAACTTCCTCAGCTCACCCCAGAAATCAAGGGCGTTATCTATTCTGGAAGTCCCTATTCATGTCTCCATCCCGATGCACCGGTACCCGATGTGGATGCCGTAAAGGGTAAGTTGCCCTTGTTGGCGGTTTGCTATGGAGCGCAATATCTAGCAAAACTGGGCGGCGGAAGCGTACAGCAGTCCAAGATTCGTGAATACGGTCGTGCCAACCTTCAGTATGTGGATGGCAACAATCCTTTGCTGAAAGGTGTCGATGTCGGAAGCCAGGTGTGGATGAGCCACGGCGACACCATCGAACGTGTCCCCGACAATTATCGTTGCATCTGCTCTACGGACACGGTGAAATATGCTGGCTACAAGATTGAGGACGAAGAGACCTACGCCATTCAGTTCCATCCAGAAGTTCACCATTCCGTTGACGGTTTGACGTTGTTGCGTAACTTCGTGGTGGACATTTGCCACTGCGAGCAGTCTTGGACGCCTGCCTCCTTCATCGAATCCACCGTTCAGGAGATACGTGCAAAGGTGGGTGACGACAAGGTTATCCTCGGTCTCTCGGGTGGTGTGGATTCTTCGGTTGCCGCTGTGCTGCTCAACAAGGCCATCGGCCACAACTTGCACTGTATCTTTGTGGATAACGGTCTGTTGCGCAAAAATGAGTTTGCTTCTGTATTGGAGTCTTATCGCGATATGGGATTGAATGTGAAGGGCGTAGATGCCAGCGAACGTTTTTATAGCGTGTTGGCTGGAGTTACTGATCCCGAGAAGAAACGCAAAGCTATCGGCAAGACTTTTATTGATGTTTTCGACGCTGAAGCCAAACAAATTACTGATGCCAAGTGGTTGGCACAAGGCACCATCTATCCCGACGTCATCGAATCATCTTCGGTGAAAGGTCCTTCCGTAACCATCAAGTCTCATCATAATGTGGGCGGCCTGCCCGACTATATGAAACTGCAGCTTGTAGAACCGCTACGTCTGCTCTTTAAGGACGAAGTGCGTCGTGTGGGACGTCAGTTGGGTATCAAAGATTCTTTGATAGGCCGTCATCCTTTCCCGGGTCCGGGTCTTGCCATTCGCATTCTGGGCGACATCACGCCCGATAAGGTTCATGTTTTACAAGAGGTGGACGACATTTTCATCCAAGGCTTGCGTGATGCCGACCTCTACGACAAGGTTTGGCAGGCGGGAGCCATCTTGCTGCCTATTCAGTCGGTAGGCGTCATGGGTGACGAGCGTACCTACGAACGCGTTGTGGCGCTGCGTGCCGTGGAGTCTGTTGACGGCATGACAGCCGACTGGTGCCATTTGCCCTATGAGTTCCTCGCCAAGATCTCCAACGACATCATCAACAAGGTCAAGGGTGTCAATCGAGTCGTTTATGACATCAGCTCCAAACCACCGGCAACCATCGAGTGGGAATAGAGAAATTGACAATAGATAATTGACGAATCAGGGACAATTATATTGAATAACGTCGAAAGTCGGAACATGAAAAAAACAACATCCATTTTGCGATTTTTTGTCTGCTTTCTGCTTCTGCATGTCGGTATGACAGCATTTGCACAGATGCCGGGCGGTACTCCTGTCGAAGTGTCGAACCAAACGCAGATGATGAATGGAAAGAAATACTACATTCATGTGGTTCAGCCTGGGCAGACCGTCTATGCCATTGCCAAGGCCTATGGTCTCAAGTCTTACGATGCCGTGGTGAAAAAGGATATCCATTTTCTGGCGGCAGGAGACACGGTGTGGTTGCCTTGCAATGGTCATCAGGTGCAGCAGTCGCCATCTGTGAGGTTGGATTCAGGCAATGGCAAGAAAACCACTACTTCGCAGGTTGTTGCCGCATCTACGGTTCAACCTGCTGTTATTCGCGACAGGGTCAGCAAGAACACTGTCGTAGTGTCGGTGTTGTTGCCCTTGTATCTCGACAAGTTGTCTGAAATCTCCACCACCAAGTTCGACCTAGAACAACGCGGCAAGAAAAACTATCGGCAGTTCGACTTTATTCAGTTCTATGAAGGTATGCGGTTGGGATTGGAGCTCCTTGAACAAAGCGGATACAATGTCAAGCTCAACGTGGTGGATGTTAGCGAAAACAAGGAGGCCTGTGTCAGCGAAGCGTGGAGCAGCCATGCTGTCGCGCAGTCCGACTTTGTGGTTGCATTGTTGCCCAAAGAGGCTTTTGCCAAAGCTGCGGAGCTGGCCAAGAGAGACCATCTTTTTATCGTCAATCCCATGGCGGAACGAAGCGAGATAGTGCAGGACAATCCTTATGTATTTAAGTGTATGCCTTCCGTCACGGCTCGCGTCACATCGGTGGTGCGCTATGTGCAGAAAACCAATCCTTCGGCGCAAATCTTCTTGATTCATTCCGATGCACCAGCAGAAAAATCCATTCTTAATGAATTCGAAAGCCTGCTTTCCCAGCAGAACGGCTTAAAATATACGGTGGTGGATTGGAGCAAGTTGGGTAAAAAATTCTCCTCGACACTCAATGGAAATCCCAATAGTGTGATCATCAGTCTTTACAATCGTGATAAAGACCGTAATAGGATTTATATCAATACGCTACTCAATCAACTGTCGGCTCTCAAGAACAAGAATCTGACACTTATTACTCTTGATGACTGGACAATGCTCTATAATGACGCCGATTTCGTCAAGATGCAGCATGCCAATTACCATACCTTTATGAGCGGGTGGGACTATGGCAACACCACGCATACAGATTTCTTGAAGACATTCAGGGATCGATACAAAACCGAACCCATCTCGGCTTATGCAGGAATGGGCAATGATATCATTCTTTATTTTGTTACGGGATTGCAGCAAAAAGGAACCGAGTTTTGGAAAAATCCCAATGTTAGGGTTCCCAACGGACTTCTTTATCCAATGTCGTTCTCGCAACAAGACGAAGGTCAAGGATTTGAAAACAAAACCGCCTTGCTTTTCAGAATGGTTGACTACAAGTTTGTGGATGTGAGAAAATAAGGTGTGACGTCAATTTGATGAATATAGTGGACCAACAAAATACTATTCGTAAGGCCTTTCGATTGACGGGACCGGGGCTGCATACAGGCAGGACGGTTACTGTGACAGTCAGCCCTGCGCACGAAAATTTTGGTATCGCATTCCGACGAACAGATAGGTGGAATATTGTCACCCAGCAGGCTTTGGCGGATGGAGTGGGCGAGACCTCCCGTGGAACCACGTTGGGGTCGGGACGTCATACGATAGCCACCATCGAACATCTTATGTCGGCACTATACGGCATGGGTGTTGACAATGCTTTGGTAGAACTTGATGGAGGCGAGATTCCTATTTTGGATGGTTCTGCGCGTCCTTGGGTGCAACAGATTGCCCGCGTGGGCGTTGTGCCTCAGGGTTCGGCACGTCAGTCCATCGATTTCAAGGAACCGTTGCATTTCGAGTTCCCCGCAACGGGTTCTGTTTTTGAGGTAGTGCCCGATGATCATTTCTCGGTTGACTGTACAATTGATTTTTCCGATAGTGTCATTGGACGACAGACGGCTACATTGGATGGTTTCCAGCAGTATGTCAGCGAGATAGCCCCTTGCCGCACTTTTGTGTTCTTGCATGAGATTGAGCCTTTGTTGCATCTCAACTTGATTAAAGGAGGCAGTTTGGACAATGCCCTGGTGTTTGTAAACAAAGAACTTAGTTCCAGACAGTTGCGCCGGTTGGAGAAGACTTTTCATAAAGAAGCCAGCAATTTTATGGTGCACGATGGCGTGTTGAACACCACCGACCCTTATTTCCCCAACGAGCCGGCGCGGCATAAGTTGTTGGATTTTGTTGGCGACATTCGTCTTGCGGGAAAACCTTTGAACGGCCATTTCACTATCTACAAACCTGGACACAAGGCAAACAATGCGTTCGCCAAATTTTTGATGTCTTCCGTCGAAACGCACATCTGACTAAGACTTATTAATGAATATCTATAATATATTATTTTTTGACAATTTTTGATTTCCATGATACTATATGATTTGAATCCCAATGCCAAGATAGGTAAGGACGTTACAATCTCGAACTTTACTACAATCAGCGACGATGTGGTGATTGGCGATGGAACTTGGATTGGTCCCAATGTAACCATCTTTCCTGGCGCCCGCATCGGCAAAAATTGCAAGATTTTCCCTGGTAGTGTTATCAGCGCCATACCTCAAGACCTTAAGTTTGCAGGGGAGTATTCTACCGTGGAGATTGGAGACAACAACGTGATACGTGAATGTTGTACCATCAATCGTGGTACTGCCGCCTCTGGAAAAACCATGATAGGCGACAACAATCTGTTGATGGCTTATGTCCATGTGGCGCATGACTGTGTTGTGGGAAACAATTGCGTGTTTGCCAACAATGCCACGCTGGCGGGTCATATTGTAGTTGGTGATTATGTCATCTTGGGTGGCAAGACGGCTTGTTTGCAGTTTATCCACATTGGTTCGCATGTCATCACTGCGGGGGGCTCTTTGGTGGACAAGGACATTCCTCCTTTTGTAAAGGCAGCCCGTTACCCAATCTCTTTCGCTGGCATCAACTCGCTCGGATTGCAGCGTCGTGGCTTTTCTTCCGAGGCAATTAATAATATTAAGGATATCTATAGATATGTATTCCAGAAAGGCCTTTCCATATCTCATGCCGTTGAAGAAATAAAGGAACGCTACGGCAGCACCGACGAAGGAAAGCAGGTGCTGGGATTTATCGGAAACGCCAACACGGGTTTGATGAAAGGCTATACTTTCATGAAGAGAGACTGAGATTCCTGGATTCTTAAATATACAGAAAGGCACACATCTTCCTCGAGTTTGCCTTTCTGTTTTTATAGGTATCTGTGGCGCGCTAATGCTTCATCAGGTACTCCACGATAGCGTCGCCGGTAAGACCGTCACCATAGAGCTTGGCGGAAAAGTCCGCAGGATGCGCAAGCATCGATTTTACGCCTTCAATTATGGCGTGGTAGTTGGCTCCGACTAATTTGTTGGCATTCGCCTCGACGAGTTCCACCCATTCGGTCTCTTCGCGCAGTGTGACGCATTTTTTCTCAAAGAAGTAGGCTTCCTTTTGCAAACCGCCGCTGTCGGTCATGATCAACCGACTGTGTTGGATGAGATGAATCATCTCAAAATAACCCACAGGATTGATGAATTTGACGGGAGACTGCTCGAAGTTGAATCCGATTGCCTGTAATTTCGCTTTCGTGCGGGGATGCAGCGGAATGACTATCGGCATGATGTTGCGCGAAGTCTCCTCTAGTGCATTGAATATGGTGCCTAGTGTTTGCGGATTGTCGGTATTTTCGGCGCGGTGTAGTGTACAGAGAATATAGTCCTGGGGCAACGATACGTCAGGGGCTTTGGCGTGTTGTGCATAATATAACGCAGCGTCATACATCACGTCGCCGCTACGTACCACGCTGGCATTGATATTGTCGTAGCCCTCCAGCTTTAGGTTTTGCACGGCGGTGTTCGTGGGGCAGAAAAGGATATTGCTCACCCTGTCGGTGAGGATGCGGTTGATTTCTTCTGGCATAGCCATGTTGAAGGAACGCAATCCCGCCTCTACATGGGCGAGGGGAATGCCCAACTTGCTTGCGGCCAAGGCACCAGCGAGCGTCGAGTCGGTGTCGCCATACACCAACAAATAATCGGGTTGTTCCTTGATGAGAATGCCTTCAATCTGTTCCAACATCCTGCCTGTCATTGCTCCATGCGACATCTGGTTGATGCCGAGGTTGTAGTGCGGATGAGGAATCTCCATTTCCCGGAAGAACACGTCCGACATATTGGCATCGTAGTGTTGTCCAGTATGTACGATGATTTCTTCGATGCCGTCATGGTTGGCTATGCTGCGGCTTACAACTGCGGCCTTTACGAACTGCGGCCTGGCTCCTACGATGGTGACAATTTTCATTGTAAGTGAATGGTGAATAGTGAAAATGACTGTTTTGTCCTGATTTCCAATATGCTAATTGAAAAAAGCGAGAACTGCGTCGATGACCTTTTGACTTTCGGATTCGGTCATGTAGGGATGTATGGGCAGCGAAAGCACTGTTTGCGCAAGTTGATGGCTGATAGGAGTTTCGACATAGTGTTTTGTGCCTTTGAACGCAGTTTGGTCGCTCATTGTGGTGGGATAGTACACCATCGAAGGGATGTCGTGACTTTTGAGGAAAGTCTGCAATTCCGTGCGTTCCGTGTTGTCTTTCAGCCGCAGTGCGTATTGGGCCCAGCTACTATTGAAATGTTCAGGAGTGCAAGGTGTGACAACTCCTTTCAGTTGGCTGTTGTAACGATGCGCCACTTGGTTGACCAGCTCCAGCTCCTGTTCGGCGAATGCGCGGAGTTTGACTTGAAGAATAGCGGCTTGAAGTGTGTCGAGTCTTGAATTGAGACCGATGCGGAGGTTGTCGTATTTGTTGGCGCCCTTTCCATGAACACGGTAAGATGTAATCAAGCCGGCCCATTCATTGTTGTTGGTAAACACAGCACCGCCGTCGCCGTAGCATCCCAGAGGTTTTGCGGGGAAGAACGACGTCGTGGCGATGTCGCCAAAGCTGCAGGCCTTCTGACCGTTGATGGAACCACCGAATCCTTGTGCGCCATCTTCCAGTAGCAATAGGTGCTCCTGTTGTGCGATGGCCTTTATTTGTTCAAAATCGGCGGGCAGACCGAACAAGTCTACGGCGATAATGGCTTTCGGCTTGAGCTTTCCTTCCTCCTTGACCACCTTTATGGCTTGTTGAAGACTTTGGACATCAATGTTAAAAGTTTCGGGCAGCACATCCACGAATACGGGAGATGCCCCTTCGAGTGCGATGACCTCGGCGGAGGAGAAGAATGTGAAGTCGGGCACGAAGACGGCGTCGCCGGATCCTATGCCCCAAGCCTTGAGTGCCAAGGTGAGTGCATCAGTTCCGTTGGCGCAGGAGAGGCAATGCTTCACCCCTACATATTCGGCTAAAGATGTTTCCAGCTCCTTGACATTCTTTCCCATAATGAAGGTGCCCGAAGCCGTAACCTCGGCAATGGCCTTGTTGATATCCTGCTTCAGAATTTGATATTGTCGTTTAAGGTCTCTGAATTCCATATTTGGTGTTTTGTGAGCGGTAAGCGAGGTGTGAGAAGACTATCGGTCGAAGGGATGAGGGCACAGCGGCAGTTGGGCCAGAGGGTGGTAGTCGCCTTTTAGTCCGATAGGTTTGCTGTTGCGGATGTCGCTGACGATCTGGATGCATTGACGGGCGTCTTCCAAGCCAAAACCATTGCCGTTGAGGATGTTTTTGTAGCTTTCGGTGTGCAGTTCGGTGAATCCTGAGCTGAACTCGATCTCGGTACCTTCCATTTCAATCTTGCGGTAGGTGCGTTTGCCTTCGTCAATTGCCTCTTTGGGCAGGGTTGCGGCGTTGATGCTTAGGAAATAGCGTACTCGAGCCTGTTTGAAACGCAGGAAACCTGCGGCGCGGTCGTGTTCGTAGATGTGGACGATATTGTCTTGGATCGGTCCGAATATCCAAGAGAGCATGTCGTAAAAATGCACGCCGATATTGGTTGCCACGCCACCCGACTTGTTGCTGTTGCCTTTCCAGGAAGTGTAGTACCAGATGCCGCGAGATGTGATGTAAGTCAGATCCACGTCATAAACCTTGTCCTTGGAACCCTCTTCAATCTGTTTTTTCCATGCCTGGATGGCGGGGTGGAGGCGCAGCTGCAAAATGTTGTAAACCTTGTGTCCTGTTTCCTTTTCCATCAACGACAATGCATCGATGTTCCAAGGATTGAGCACCAGCGGTTTCTCGCATATCACATCGGCACCGGCGCGGAGTCCGAAGCGGATATGAGCGTCGTGTAAGTAGTTGGGCGTGCATACCGACATATAGTCTATTTTTTGTGGTGTACGTTGGATGCGGTCCACGAAACGGTCAAAACGTTCATATTCTGTGTAGAAAGAGCAGCCGGGGAAATAGCTGTCTAGGATACCTACTGAATCCGATTTGTCGAGTGCAACGATGAGGTTGTTGCCCGTGTCTTTGATTGCCTTGAGGTGGCGCGGGGCGATATAGCCACCCACGCCGATGATACCGAAATTCTTCATGTATAGTAGATTGATTTTTGTCAGTGAATTGCGAACTGTGAGATGTGTTGGATTGTTTCTTGAATTAACGCAGGACTTTCATCAGAGTCTTGCGTCGATGGTTTCTTTCGGAAGAATGCCCTTGACATCGTAAATGACGCCGTTTGGGGCTTTCAGCTTTTTGAGGTCGAGATTCATGAATTCCTTATGCGCCACAGCCAAGATAATGGCATCGTATTGCTCTTCGGGAATCTCCTTGACCACGTCGATGCCGTATTCTTTTTTCACATGCTCCGCGTTGGCCCAAGGATCCGCCACGGTGATGTTTGAAGAATATTCCTCGAGAGTATGGTAGATGTCCACAATCTTTGTGTTGCGGATATCAGGACAGTTTTCCTTAAAAGTGATACCCAAAATCAGGAATTTTGCATCCTTTACCACCAACCCATTCTTGTTCATGCACTTGATTGTCTGATTAGCGACGTAGGCACCCATTCCGTCGTTCAGACGGCGAGACGCCGACATGATTCTTGGCAGTACGCCATACACTTGCGCTTTCTGGATGAGATAGTAAGGATCCACGCTGATGCAGTGGCCACCCACCAAACCGGGAGAGAGCTTGATGAAGTTCCATTTGCTGGAGGCGGCTTCTATCACGTCGTGCGTGTCGATGCCCATGGCATTGAAAATCTTGGCCAGTTCATTCATGAAAGCGATGTTTACGTCGCGTTGCGAGTTCTCGATGATCTTTGAGGCCTCGGCAACCTTTATGCTTGGCGCCTTGTGGGTGCCGTTGATGAGTACCGAATTGTAAACCTGGTCGATAAGGTCTGCAACCTCAGGCGTGGAGCCCGAAGTCACCTTTTTGATTTTTTCCACCGTGTGCGTTTTGTCGCCCGGGTTTATGCGTTCAGGGGAGTAGCCGGCGAAGAAATCCTTGTTAAATGTCAATCCTGAAACTTGCTCCACCACGGGAAGACATTCCTCTTCCGTTACGCCCGGATATACAGTACTCTCATACACCACGATGTCGCCCTTGCTGATGACCTTGCCCACCGTCTCGCTGGCGCCCCTTAGCGGTTGCAAGTCAGGGCGGTTGTTGTGGTCCACCGGTGTGGGTACAGCGACAACATAAAAATTGCAGTCACGGATTTCTTCCAAGTCTGTTGTGCAGCGGAAGCCGTGGTTGTTGATGGCGTCTTGCATCAGTTCGTCCGACACTTCCATCGTGGCGTCATGGCCTTGCATCAAGCCTTTTACGCGTGCCTCGTTCATGTCGTACCCTACAGTCTTGAATTTTGTAGAAAAGAGACGGGCGAGTGGCAAGCCCACATAGCCCAATCCGATGACAGCGATTTTTATTTCATTAAGGTTTTTCATGTATTGACAAAATTTTTATTTTCGAAGGTGATTATTTGTGAAGTGAGGCAGTATGCCAAGCAGAAAAACAGCAGACCCAGTTGCCGTTCAAGCACCGATTCAAACAACGCCGTCACTATAGGACAGAGCAGTACCATTGCGGCGCACAACACCCATCTGTCGGGGTTTTCGGCGGTTCTGAACCACTTGTTTTTGAGCATTATGCCGAAAGGCCAAGCCAGTATTGCCAGCAACAAGGCAAGTCCAGGAATGCCGGTAGTCATTAGCGTGTCGGCGAATTGGTTGTGAGGGTCTTTGGGGGAGAGTCGGTGCGATATCTCGTATTCTGTGTAGTAGCCATTAAGCACAGCGGTACGGTCGCCGGCTCCCACGCCCCACGGCAAGTTGTCCTTGGCGGCGCGCAGTGCCTTTCCAATGATGAGGAAGCGATTGTCGGAATGGTGCTGCAGCGTCTCTTCCTCGGAGGGAACCACCACCACTGTTTGCCGTGTCTGACTATCGGGAATAATACGGTGTGTTCCAATGCCCAACAGTGTAAAAACGACGATAAGAGTGATGGCGCGCCAAGTCTTCTTGTGCCATACCAGTTGGTCGAACACGATGATGCCACCCATAAGGTAGAGTAGTAGATGTCCGCCTCGGGAGTTCTTGCAGATGAGAAAACAATAGAGCAGTACGGCGCAGACGCAGATTGCAATCCTCAGTCCTTTGCTGCCATCTTTCCAGGCTACGACAGCCTCGTGGTAGAGGAACGCCAGTCCGGCGGCAAGGTATATGGAGATGTAAGTATGATGCGTTGGGTCGAATACGTCAGGTTCGAAAAAATAGTCCAACGGAAGCAGTCCGTTGCGATGGTTGAAGAGTGCCACTCCAGAGCGCACCAAGAAAAGTGCTGCCATGGTGGCAGTCATGCACCATAATAAGATACGGATCCGTCTGGTGTTAAGATATTGCATGTCGGAAAAGAGGAATACTATTGCGAACAGCGCCAGAGGAGACAACTGTCCGATCTCCTTCCAGCCGGTGTCAGTCTGCTCAGTCCAAGCCATGCTCAGCAAGTATAGGCTCCAGTATGCCACCATTAACCACAAAAATCCCTTTTCGTGGTTGTAGCGTAAGCCGCCACGGCAAAATTTCACCAACGTATTGACTACCAATGCTGCGAGGCACCAGATGGTGACATGGAAAGAAACAGAGATGGATGATAAAGAACACGCTAACAATACCATTTCGGTCTTGTCGTACCACTTCATTGGTATTTTGGTATCGGTAATGCTGTTCATGCTACTGTTTGCGTTGAGCCGTCGTACTGTTGCTAAATGTGAGAGTTTGTTGTAGTTGCTTCGTAAGCTGTTGATTTTTAGTGTTTGCTTTTGGATTCTTGGTCAAAGGTGAGACGGTGTTCAACGCATTATAAATTTGCAAAGTTACGATTTTTTTTTATATTATATATATATTTAATGCGATAAGCTCTTGCAAAGAAGGTTTCTGTCATCTTTTTGTTTCGGTTGGAGATTGAGTTAGCATGTTGCGCAATAACTTTCCCGAAAATTTGTAGGAACAAAAAAAAACTATTATTTTTGGAAAACAAAAATACAATCTTTGTTTTTCTTAAATATCTTATAAATAGATAGATGGCGATAAATACACTGTTAAAATTAGTGAAAAACAGAGGCGTTGGCGGGACCTTGCGCTATATCACACTTCGTTGGTTGGGGTTGCGAGACATCCAAGAGGAAGTCGATACCTTGCATTATTTCCTAAACAAGTATGTGGATATCACCCAGACTCCACCGACTGATGATCCCGATTTGCGCATATTGCAGCGCTGCGATGTCGAGTTGCTCAACATCATTGATGCCCTCTGCAAGAAGTATCAATTGCGCTATTGGCTTGACTTTGGAACCTTGCTGGGGGCTGTTCGCCACCAAGGTTTTATTCCTTGGAACGACGACATGGACATTGCCATGACGCGTGAAGACTATGAGACATTTTTGTCCGTAGCGCGTGACGACCTCGACAGGCTCGGCTTGGAAATCCGTCCTTGCGTGTCGTGGGTTGGTATCGGCTATAAGCACGACAGTACAGGCGTATGGGTGGATATCTTTCCTTACGACACTTGCAAGGTTGGCTCCGACTACGAGTCGGGCAGGCTTCGAGCGAAAAAAGCCGTGAAACATACAGGTGGCGTTCCGAAAGGGTGGGGGGGCATACAGATACAGTATCTTACCAACAAGGACACCACTATTTTACGAACCCACAAGACGGCTGACGTGTTCCCACTTGTATCCGTTGCCTTTGAAGGCGGCACCTATCCCGCGCCGAACCATTCCGACCGGTTCCTCAAGGATCTTTATGGCTCGAACTATATGGATTTCCCACATAAAGGCATTTTGCACCATGGCAACGATGGTGGCAGTATCAGTTCGTGGGCGCGCAACCATGGGGTTGACATGAACGCTATCTATTCCGAACTGCAGATGCTCAAAAGTGGATTGTAACAATCATAATCCTTTTTTTTTCGTACCTTTGCAACGTTATGAAAAAAACCGATTTTATCCTTATCCTTTGCGTCATAGTTGTTTTGGCGCCTTTCTTTATCCCCGCTACGGGATTTTTCAATTGGTTCACCACCTCCACCACCAACCATCCTTTCATTATGGCGTTCTTCAAGTTCGCAATTCTCGCTACCTTGGGCGAGATGCTCGCCCTGCGCATCCGCAAGGGCGTCTATAACGAAAAGGGCTTCGGCATCGTGCCACGCATGATGGTGTGGGGCTTCCTGGGGATGTGCATCACCATGGCGATGATGATCTTCAAGAGCGGCGTACCCGTATTCATGGCCGCCGTGGGCAACTGCGACGTGGCTGTGCTAAAAGACATCTTCGGCAGCCCTGAGCTCACTTGGGGCAAGGTGGGTATCGCCTTCTGCGTAAGCGTGGCGATGAACTCCATTTTCGCTCCCGTCATGATGACCTTCCACAAATGCACCGACATCCATATTTTGGACAACGGCGGCACGGTTCGCGGACTGCTCCGACCCATGAAGATGCGGGAAATCATCTCTACGAAAGTAAATTGGGACGTACAGTGGAACGTGGTTTTCAAAAAGACCATACCCCTGTTTTGGTTTCCGGCGCATACCATCACTTTCATTCTGCCTCCAACGTTTCAGATATTGTTCGCAGCTCTGTTGGGCGTTGCCTTGGGACTCATCCTCGCTCTTGCCGGTAACAAGAAATGAAAATAAACTTTCATACACACAGCTGTCACTGCGATGGCAAAGGGTCGTTGCGCGAATACGTGGAATATGCCGTGGCGCACGGCTTCGGCCAGCTCGGTTTCTCGGGACATGCACCCGTTCCCTTTGAGAATGATTTCGCCATACATGCCGACGACTATGGCAACTACTGCGACGAGGTGCGAGTGCTAAAGGCGGAATACAAAGACCTGATAGACATTCGTCTGGGACTCGAAATTGATTATATTCCAAACGTTTTGGATGATTTTTCGGATTTAATCGACAAGGGCGGACTGGAATACTTTCTGGGCGGCGTACATCTCGTCAACAATCCCGACGAAGACCCCAACGAGTTGTGGTTCATTGATGGCAGCAAGCAGGAGACCTACGACGAAGGACTGAAGCGTGTCTTTCACGGCGATGTCCGCAAAGGGGTTACGCGGTTCTTCCACCAAAACAACGAAATGATCGAGCGCACTCACCCCACCATCGTGGCACATTTCGACAAGATAGTGATGCACAACAAGAACCGCTACTTCACCTACGATGAACGCTGGTTCAAGGAATTGGTCTATGAGACGGTGCAGCACATCAAAGAAAGCGGTTGCATTGCCGAAATCAACACTCGCGGACTATATAAAGGTCGCCACACCGACTTCTACCCCGCCAAAGAAACCATCCAATATATGAACACTTTAGGCATCCCAGTGTTGGTGGGAACCGACGCCCACGAACCCGCAAACTTGGATATGTTCGAAGGCGCCTACGAATTCCTACGGGAGATAGGCTACAAAGAGATTGTCACCCAGATGCCCAAGAAGTTACTATGAACCGCAATACAAAAAGAAGTGACGTCTAAACATTGCGCCACTTCTTTTTTTATGCGAAAAGTTTTCTAAATGCCTCTTCTATGACCCCAACGGGAACAATCTCGATGCCAAATCGTTTTTTGTCAATCGATTTGGCGCTATAGGAGGAAATGAATATCTTCTCAAAGCCGAGTCGGTCGGCTTCGGCGATACGCTGTTCAACGCGGGTGACGGGACGCACCTCGCCCGAGAGCCCCATTTCGGCGGCAAAACAGTATCGCGGGGAGATTGGCATGTCGATGTTGGAAGAGAGGATGCTACAAAGTACGGCAAGATCCATTGCGGGATCGTTTACCTTGAGTCCTCCCGCGATGTTGAGAAACACGTCCTTGGCACCCAACTTGAATCCGCAGCGTTTTTCGAGCACGGCGAGAAGCATGTTCATTCGCCTGAGGTCAAAACCGTTGGCATTGCGTTGAGGGGTTCCATAGACAGCCGATGAGACGAGGCTCTGCACCTCGATAAACATTGGTCTCGCCCCTTCGAGGGTGGCGGCGACAGCCGCTCCACTAAGGTTTTCATCACGTTGCGAAAGAAGAAATTGCGAAGGATTATCAACTTCGGAAAGTCCGCTGCCCTGCATCTCGAAAATACCCAACTCGGCGGTCGAGCCGAAGCGGTTTTTGAGTGCACGAAGGATGCGGAATCCGTAGTTGCGGTCGCCCTCGAACTGAAGCACCGCATCAACAATGTGTTCCATGACTTTGGGACCCGCAAGGGAACCGTCCTTGGTGATATGCCCAACGAGGAGCACAGGAACGCCCTGCTGTTTTGCAAGTCGTTGAAACTCTGCGGTACACTCCCTGATTTGGGAGATGGAGCCCGCAGAAGAGTCAATCGTTTCGGTGCATACAGTCTGGATAGAGTCAACGATGAGAATGTCTGGTTTGATGGCTTCCACTTGCTCTAAAATACGCTGGGTAACCGTTTCGGAGAGGATGTAGAGGTGTTGATTTGTAGAGGTGTCAATTTGTTGATTTGAGGAGATGCGGTCGGCGCGCATCTTTATTTGCTGCTCGCTCTCTTCACCGCTCACGTAGAGGAGTTTCTTGTCGGAAATTCCCAACGCCGTCTGCAACAAAAGCGTGGATTTTCCTATACCTGGTTCGCCACCCAAGAGTACCAAGGAACCGGGCACGATGCCACCACCCAACACACGGTCAAACTCGCCACAGCGAGTGGAGATGCGCAGCTGTTCCGAATAGACGATGTCTTGGAGGAGCTTGGGCGCGCTGTTGGGTTGATTCGTTGATTTGTTGAATCGTTGATTTGATGCAGCTTGTACAACTTCTTGGTCAAAAGTATTCCACTTGCCACACTCGGGACAACGACCGAGCCAGCTGGACGACTGATAGCCGCATTCGCGACAGAAATAATAGGACTTGGGCTTCATGGAACTGGATACTTGAGAATTGACAATTGATAATTAACCTTTTAAAACTCATCCACAACGGTATCTACTCGATAGAGTTTGTCGCCTCGGCGGAGCGGTTGCGAAGTCTTGAAACTGAAAGCGTCACCTTGACGGGCTTCGGGAACGGGATTGAGATTGACACGGATTTCCTGAATGGTGTCGGTATATACACCCGTGGTCTGCCCCGTTACCATAATTCTGTCGCCCACCTTGAGTGTCTCGGCGGTCTGGAGGCGCACTTCGGCTACGTTGATTCGATAGAAATAGTTTGAGACTACACCGAGATAGACCTTGTTTTCGGTGGCTTGCGAGCCATAGCGTTCGGTCCATTCGCCCATCTTGCGCCCCAGATAGTAACCGTCCCAGAAACCTCGGTTATAGACGGTGCGTAGCCGCTCGGTCCAACCGGCGATAGCCTCTTGGGTGTAGGTTCCGTTCTCGATGGCGGCACAAGCCTCTTTGTAACATTCAGTTACCGTCTTGACATAATCGGCGCTACGGCCACGCCCCTCTATCTTGAGTACCTTGACACCCGCCTTGACAATCTTGTCGAGGAAGGAAATGGTGCAAAGGTCCTTGGGCGACATGATGTATTTGTTATCCACAACCAGCTCGATGTCAGACTCGAGATCCTTGACGAGATATTCCCGGCGACAGAGCTGCAGACATGCGCCTCGGTTGGCGGAGTAGTTATAGTTGTCGAGGCTGAGGTAGCACTTGCCACTCACCGACATGCAAAGCGCTCCGTGGGCGAAGATTTCAACCTGAACAAGCTCTCCTTTTGGTCCGCGGATGTCGTGCTCACGGATGTAGTCGGTAATTTCCGCCACCTGACGCAAGGGAAGTTCGCGCGCCGTGACCATTACGTCGGCAAACTGAGCGTAGTAACGTACCGCTTCGACGTTGGAAATGTTGCACTGTGTGGAGATATGAATCTCCATGCCGATAGAATTGGCGTAGGAGATAACTGCCATATCAGAAGCGATGATGGCCGAGATGCCCGCAGCCTTGGCGACTTGCACCAGTTGATGCATTTCTTCAATCTCTTGGTTGTAAATAATCGTATTGACCGTGAGATAGGTACGCACGCCATGTTCGTGGGCGATGGAGGCAATCTTTGCGAGGTCGTCGAGATTGAAATTATTGGCAGAACGAGAGCGCATATTGAGACTGCCAACCCCGAAATAGACGGAGTCGGCACCTGCCTGAATGGCAGCCATGAGGCTCTCGTAAGAGCCAACGGGGGACATTATTTCCATATTATCTGTGAATTGTGAAATGTGAATTGATTTAATGGACGAGTTACAGCTCGAACAAACCTTTTCTTGCCCACTCTGGAGTTTGTAGTTCAGCGTTTTGATAGTCGTATGTGTATTGTCCAACCGATTGTTTTCCCACCGCGTTCGCGAAGTCAGTCACGATTTCGGGGGTAAGCGGCATGAGCATGGAGACTTCGTGACAATGATCTTTCATGCGATAGAACCAATAGGGGTATTGGCTACGATTGAAAGTCTTGACAAGACGATTTGTGCCGGAGAAGCGATAGCGAAGCGCCAAATATTGGTCATATACAACAATCTTATCTGCCGTTCCGTGGAAGAAAAGCGTTGGGGCGGGGGTGGACTTATATCGCACATCTCCTTCGGTAGAAAAAATGGCTCCAGCGTAGGAAATGACCCCGGCGGGACAAAAACCTCGGGGCAGTTCCGCTGTCCAAGGATGCTGATTGGCACGGCAATAGTCTGCCTGAAGCACGGTAATGGCTCCGGCACTCGACCCCATGAAGAAGATTTTGGTCTCATCGACATTCCATTCTGCGGCATGAGCCACTACGAAAGCAGTAGCCGAAGAGAAATCCTCAACAGCCACCTGAAAGACGCGACTTACGGTGGAGATTGCGTTGTGGATGTTAACGGTATCCATCTTGATTCCTTTTGCACCTAAACGATAGTCGATGCTTACCGCCAAGAAACCTTGCTGCGCCAAAAGCCTACAGGTCTCGGCGTCAAGTTCGTCGGCTCTCGTGCCTGTTCGAAAAGCGCCACCATGCACATAGACCACGGCAGCCTTGTCGGCTCGTGGCAATGCAGGCCTATAAACATCAAGAAGCAAGGAATCTCCACCTTCGCGCACGGCATAGCAATACGTTTCGGTTTGAGCCGTGACACACGAAATGCCTAGCACGGCAAAGAGGAACAGCATCAATTGAGAAGGTGTTTTCAATGCAATACGAAAGAGTCTCATAATCAGTTTCAATAGCTAAATATTAAAAGTTCAAGTTACAGCTTACGCCAACACTAAAAGGTTCGTGATAGAAAAAAGTATCGTCCCAATCCGCAAGTTCGGTATAAGCCAGATGTATGCCAAATTTCACCTGTGGACCTCCGAAACGAATCACAAATTGAGGTTCGAACAATAAGTTGTTTCCTTTGTAATATTCTGGTTCTCTTTCTTTTCCGGGCTCTAATCCTATAAATGTGCAAGTCATATCAGATGCGAGCGAACCCAGTTTGAGACCAAGTCCAATATCGATATGTCCATTTGCGAGATTGACATACCCCATATTCAGTTGTCCGTAATAGAGTTGGTAATAGGCGTTATAGAGACGTTCATAGTTTGTTCCTTCACGGGTGAAATTTCTGCCTCCAATGCCCGCACCGGCATATCCTTCAAGCACAAAATTTCCATAGGGTTTATAAAGACCCGCTGCACCTTGGAAGTAATAGCAACCTTCATCGTTGAAATCCATGTGCAATTGTCCCGAAAGGAAGTTTGTAAATCCATAACTACCAGTAATATTCGCACTCGGTACCATCGCAGGGAATGACATTGAAGCCCCGGCATCAACCCTCAGGTCTCCTTTTCCCTGTATCAAAGGAACATCAACGGCGTGGGGATTGTAAACAGCACAAGAAACCATCAACAATGAGCAGAAAATCAAAAAAGTGAGCTTTTTCATAATTGTCAGGATTAAGTGTCAAATCATTTTATTATTTTTCATTGAGGAATTCATTGTCCGCAACAATCCCATTTATGGCTGTGCTCATATCGAAACATTGAAAATCATATAGATAGCGCAGCAGTTTTGTCTCGGCGGTTTTTAGTCCCACATAAGACTTAAATCGTCGAGCCAACGGCAGCCCCTGCAACATTGGCTGGCCTGCGTCGAGGTCGCGTGGATGGATATAGGAAAGCAGGTAGTCGGCCGATTGCTCGCTCCAACGCTTGATGAGTGAATAAGGCATCAAGCGGAAATAGCCGCCCCCGTTGAACACCAAATCCTTCCCCAGCACATGATGGCTGGAGATGGGAAATTCGACGATGTGGTTAGGATGGAGGTTCAGCAAGCTTGGTGTCTTCTGCAGTTCTCTAAAGTCCAAAAGCATGTAGCCGTTGCGTTGCAGATTGGAGATGCCTCCGGGAATGCCGCCATGGGATCCTTTGGCAGGGAAAATGGAGCTGTCGTAACGAATGCCATTTTCGTAAAGGATGTCGAATGCCCAAAGTTCACTTTCACGAATGGAAAATCCTGGAGCGCGGAAACACTCGACGGGCTTTCCCGTGATGTCTTCCAAAAGATGGAGCGACGAGACTACATCGTTGCGGAAATCCTCTCGCGACTGTTGCCAAACGAGCTGATGATTCATGGTATGGGAACCAATCTGATAGCGTTCTGCAATACGGCGCACAAGGTCGGGATAGCGTTGTGCGATCCATCCTACAATGAAAAAAGTGGCAGAGGAATGAGTCTCGTCGAGGATGCGCAAGAGACGTTCTACATTGTCGTATATGCGCACCTCGTAGGAATCCCACTGCGACTCGGAGCACGTAGCGTCAAAATCCAAAAGATGGAACCATTCTTCTATGTCGAAAGTGAGAATCATATACTGTTAGAATCCGTTTTTTTCTTTACGAAACTCTGGATTGAGTTGTTTTTTGATGCCGGAGAAGATAGATGCCCACGCAGCGCGGAAATCACGGATGCCACCTTCTTGCCAAAATAGTTTTTTGCCGAAGAAGCAGAACCATGATGGTCTGGCACTAAAGCGTTGTGGCGATTTGAGGAACCAAGCGAGATCCAATCCCAGGCAGCGCAACTGGATTCCTGTCTGATAACTGTTAAAAGGACGCAGTTTTCCGAGTGCCAGAGAGGCGATGATGTCGCCAAAATCTACACCAGCGGCATAGGCCGCTCTCAGACTGGCTGGCACACGCGGATTGATCTCAATGATGCGATAGTCGCCATCGCCTTTCTCCAAGACATCGAGGTCGGCAAAGCCCTCCCAAAGCAAAGCGTCGAGCAGATTTTTACAACATGAGAGCAACGTCTCGTTTTCTACAGTCACGCAGCAGCTACTGCTTCCACCTGAAATAGGATAGTAGCGCAGGATTTTGATGATGGTGTGTGCGGCAAAGGTACCATCCGCATAGCGGAAAAGCATCACATTGTAATAATAGTCATGGTCGTGGATGAACTCCTGCAAATGGCCGCCGCCGTAGGTATTGAGCCATTGCGGAACCAACTGCTTCAATTCCTCTAACGAAGATACCATCCCGATGCCCCTTGCCCCATCGGAATGGGCTGGTTTGAGCAGGGCGGGGAAAGAGATGTCGGCAAAGTCATGACTGCCAAATTCTGAATCAATCTGCTTCGTTGCAGGGCACGGAATTTGATGTTGCAGGCAAAAGTCCATCAAAGAGGTCTTGTTGCTTGCTAATTTATATTTGTCAAGTTGTTCAACTGCGCAAATGGCTTCTGTACTGCCTTGGATCGATTCCTTATGCTCTGCCAGCCAATCGGAGAATATGTCTCGAGTAGGAATAACCACCCGATGATGATGCTCTTGCAGCAAGTTTACCAACTGCATCTCGTCCAGTTGTCGTTCATTCTCGATGGGGAAACAATAACGTACATAGCGACTCCGTCGTACCACCTCGGTGTGTTGCGCCATCACATCAACCTCATATCCATGCTCTTTGAGCTCTCTCGCCAACGAGAGCGCTTGCAAACCATCACCCAAAATCAAAATCCGTTCAGAAGCTTGGTTGGGCATGCGACGCAGAATGAATCGGCGGCAGAAAATCTGCGTCAGATAGCCAACAAGATGTAAGGTGTGTTTGAGATACCAACAAAGTTCTTTCCAGAATGAGGTGTTGCGCAGACACTGCAAGCCGCCCAGTCCGATACGTTGCAAAAATCCTTGAGGGCGCTGGTATTCACCCAAGAAGATACGAAAAGCGGCACCCACGCCTATCAATACAATATTGTCGTTTAGATATGGCAAAAGCTTTGTCGCTAGGAAATCCTGTTTGGGAGCGCGCAAAGAGGTCCATACAACAGTAGCTCCACTTTCATTGATGGTTTGTGCAATGGTCTCAAAGTCATATTCCTCCAATGGCTTGAAGGGAGGCGAATAGATGCCAGCAATGTTGCATTTCCTTTCAAGTTGGGAGGTCAATTTCGACAAAGTATCCTCGGTATCTCCCAAAAAGAAATGTTTGAGAATCGGGTCTGAGTCACAAAGCAAAGCGTCGAAGATATCGGGGCCGCAAGTGCGCTGCACCCCACGCAATCCCCACCATTTCCCGCACCACACCAAAGGCGTGCCATCAGGGGTGTTGAGTAGCGAGTGGTTCATCACTTCAAGGTAGTTCGGGTCGGAATTGGCAGCCACGACAGTGCGCATATTGGAGACGCAGATATAGCCTTTCCGACATAACTTGACAGACTGCTTGACAATATCGCAGACTGCCTCGACCGACACGACATCTATGGGAACCTTGCCTATGAGAAAACGTTTCATGGTGCAACCTCCCCTTTTTCTGCAGTTTGCGTATTCTGAGTTTTTTGCTCTGCCTCTACCTTCTTGGCGATACGGTCTTTACGACCCAACATATAATAGAGTCCACAAATTATCGCCACTCCTGCCGCCGTCACCACATAGAGTTGCCAATCTTGGTTGAGATGTGATTTGTACATCACCCACCACATCCCCACTACGCCCACATTGAGCAAAATTTCCATCAAAGAGGTCTCCAAATGGTGAAATCCATAATTGATAAAGGCATGGTGGAGGTGGGTTTTGTCGGCCACAAAAGGAGAATTTCCATGTGCCAATCGCGTGAGCATCACGCGCAAAGTGTCGCCAACAGGCAAGGCAAGTACCGCCAAAGTAAAAGGAACCATACCGAAATCGCTTCCCGCCGGATGCCACTGGGTGCAAAGAGAATCATGGTCGAGAATGGCGACAACAAAATGCGCCAAGAGAAGTCCCATCATCATCGTTCCCCCGTCCCCAATGAACATTTTGGAGCGTTCGCCAAAGACATTGTGTGTGAAGAAGGGGATCAAGGCACCGCAAGCAGCCATGGCAAGCACCGCCTGAACGTAGTCGTGCGAATAGAAGAGTTCGATGCCGTACAAGCCACAAGCCATGATGCAGATACCCGAGCTCAAACCATCTACACCATCAATCAGATTGATAGCGTTGATGATACCCACCATAGTCAGCACCGTAAGCGGATAGGCAATCCAGGGCGAAAGCATATCAATACCCCACAATCCGTGTAGATCATTGATGGAATAGCCATTAATCAGGATAAGTGAAACGGAAACAACAACCTCCACTAATAACCGAAAAGAAGGAGTAAGGTTTTTGATATCATCCCAAGTACCCACTACCAACATCAACAGCATCGCTATTCCTGTGGAAACCAACACGCTGCAATCGTAAAAAACACAAGCGATACAAGTTGCAACTAAGGTTCCACCAAAAACTACTACGCCACCCAATACCGGGATAGGCACGCGCTGGAGTTTGCGGGCGTCGGGATTGTCGTAGATGTTGTGACGTTTGGCATAGTTGACCACGGGATAGTAAATGAGCCATGCCACCACTATCGCCAAAAGAAAAACCGCCAAAATCAGATATACAGGATTGTTCATTTCTCGAATCTTATTTTACCATCAACGGAATTTTGTGCTATAATATTGCCCACATTGGCTTTTTTTACATAACTTTCCGCCTCCTTCTCGATACCATGAACGCTGCGTGAATCAATACAATAGCTATTGGGAATGTTGTTCACCACATTGCCCCAGACCATCACGTTGCAAGCTCCGTCGTCGAGATAGATGCCTCGGTTGTCGGCCATGCCAGTATAGTCGTGGACGTTGTTGTTGATAATGACTGAATTGTCGTTTTGAGTCCAAACATAAATCGCCCCCGCATCCATCAAGGTGTGACTTTTGTAGTTGGCGAAATAGGCGGAGTCGTAATAGATCTCATTGTCGGATACTACGCCGTTGCATGGATTGGGTTTGTAGGTTTTGTACCAAACGCCTACGCCGATGGCTCCGTATCCGAAGTTCTTTGCGATGTTGTGCGAAATACGATAGTCGGAGCCTCTGCAAATCACACAGAATGAATTCAGCATGCCTTTGCCGCATTCCGAGAAAAGGTTGTCCTCGATGCGTGTGGCAAAAGATGCGTTGTCGGAAACTATGCAGTCGCGGTAGCAGTTGTGGATGCTATTCCCGCTAAAGGAGAGGTTTGGAGTCGCTTCGCAAAGTATCAGTCTGCTGCGAATGCCTTCAAAATGGCAACCGTGAATATTGAAAGAATGGCTCTCAAGGTTGTTTGCGTTTATCAGTGCCTTGCCTCCGTCGCAGTTGCCTGCGAAAGTGATTCCCGCCACTTCTATAGAATCAAAATGGCAATTTTTGATGTCAAAAAAAATCGTGTAAGCGCATCGGCGAACCTCGCCTATTGGTACAAATTGGAGTTGGAAACGAGGAAGTTGTCCGCCATAAACAAAGTCGTAGTTGACGTTGCATTGTTTTTTCTTGTTGACTATCGAGAGGTTTTCTGCAGTGAAATATACATAGTCGTCTTCTATTTTTTCGATTTTATAGGTGGAAGAATAATACCATTGTGTGATTCGTAGCCGAGAGTAGGACCGATCGGTATATTGAACTCCCTTTGGCAAGTGCAGTCGACACTTTTTCCCCGTAGTGTCAATTACCTCAATTAATTGGTCAGTCTGTGTCAATGTCGTCCAATCTTCTACATTCTCGCCGTGCGAAATATATCCAGGCTGTGCGAAATCGCCATCTTGCTCCGCCGCTGAAATGACAGTCTTTCGTCCAATAAAATGCAACGAAACATCGGAATAGCGTAATTCCTGTAATGAGATGTTTCGTTCGTCAAAAAAGAACGTATCGTCGCTAAACTGCACGGTTATATCTTTGGTTCCGGTGCGTAACACATTGATCAACAGCGTGCCTAACTTTTGGAAATCGAGCTGGGACTCAACGCTGATGGTCGTTTGCGCCTGACCACTGCTAACGAGCAGCAGCAAGAATGCGACAATATATTTTTTCGGGTTCATTTCTATTAAGTATCAGATTGTTTATCTATAGCAGTCTAACGAGATGGGCTCTTGCAAGACTACGCCTTGTTGCTTGCAGCGCAATGAGAATTTTTGTATCGAGGGAGTATGATGGCGACGGAAGAGATAGAAAAAGAGTCTATCGGGCAATTGCTGTTTGAACCAGAAGATAAATTTGGCCTTGGCTCGTTGGAAGGTGGAGAGTTCAAAGGTGGTATATTTCACGGGTGTGCGCCAATCGCCATAGGTGATGTTAAGGCATTGCTCAAAATTGCGTGGGATGTTTAAATTCAAGTCTTTGAAATGAAATGAAATGGTTTCATTTACCCAATCTTCCAAAAGAAAGCAATGTCCAATGGTGACGCGTACCTGGCTATTGACACGTTTGAGGATATAGAAATCGATGTACTCGCCCTTACGCATGATGGAGTAAAGTCCGCAGCGCTCATAACGTATCAGCTTGAATCCCAGTTGTTCCATCTTCGGGAAAAGCAACTTCAGCTGCTCTTCATGTTCTTCCTTCACATAAAGATCAATGTCCTCATCCCACGTAATGAAATCGTTGTCGCGCACCATACCCAACATTGTGCCAAAGATAGGACCGAACGGCAATTGCTCCGACCGCAGCAAAGTCTCTAAAAGGCAAAGGTTCTCGTAAGCCTGAGTTTTGTCTATTTGTTTGATCCCCAAATAGACAGGAACGGATTTATAATAATATTTCCCGTTTTGTGTATTGATGTGTGGCATGAAGGATGATTGCTGATTATTTTGAGGGGTTAAACAGTGCTTTTGAAATACGATTGAGGGTTGCTTGGAAAGTGAAATTCATTTGAGAAGGACGCGTTTCAAACTGCGAACCCTGAATTGGGAGTGGATTCGCAAGACGCATTTCGTGGTCGATTTTCGTAGCGATGTCTTGTTCACTATAGGGTTCTATCTCTATTCCATTAGAGCTGTCAATCAAACAATTGCTTCCGCAATGATTAGACACTACACACCGACATCCCGCTAAAAGCGCTTCGTTGGTTACGGCGCCGTATGCCTCTTGAGTACTTGCCAAAATAAAGACGGAAGCGAGGTTGTACCAGGCACGCACTTCATCGTCAAAGTATTGACCCACAAAAAGAACCCGATGAGAACATTCCTTGGCGACAGACTTTAGGTGAGTCTCTTCCTCACCGCTGCCTACAATCACAAAAACGAAATCCTCCTCGCACTGATTCACGGCGTTGATGACACGTTCCAGGTTTTTCAAGGCAACCAATCGACTGACAGACAGCAAGACTTTCTTGCCGCACAAATCGTACTGCTCAGCAAACCGCATGCTGATGGGAAGCACGCGGCGATAAGCATCTGTCTCTTTCACGTCATCACGGATGATCGGCAGCCAAATGCCCTTGGAAAACCTTTGCTGATACCAATCCACAACTTTGCTGTCCACCAGCAGCAAATCGTCAAGACGAGGTGCGATAAGATTGCGCGCCCATCCATGCACTCGGGAGAAGTCGTTGTGATTTGCAACCATGTCGTAACTGTCATCACACATCGAAACCACTTTGAAACGCTTTCGCATCAACCAGCGAAGCAGCAAGACTTGGATAGTCAAGAGCTTGTATTCCGGCACGATAACCACCTCTGGTTGATTTGCCTTCAAAATAGCTCGCAACTCGGTGCAAACCTTAAAACGTTGTTTCACGACCGAGAAGGTTTTCAGCAGGTGCGGTTGGAAATGACATTCAGCATAGAGCCGCTGCATGTCAAATGGTTGCGAGGCATCCTCCTTATCCAAGAAATAGAACTCGAATCCCCACAAATCATGCATCGCATTGTAAGTATCAATGCGATAGGGAGCCACACTTGTTCTAAAAAAGAGATTCGACATACTGTTGGATGATTGATGCTTAATAAAAACTATCGATATCGTATTTTATAGAGTAGTTGATATACAGTAAAATAACTATTCCCCAAAAGTTTGGAAATCCAAAACCAAAGTCTGTTCCATTTGTTGGAAGATGTTCTCAATAAGGATGTTGCGGGGCTTTCTCTGAAAAATTTACGTACCTTGCCTTGCAGCACTTTGTCATCGGAACGACAAACGAAAAAAGCCAATGTGTTGATGTTGTGCGAAATGCTTCTTCCCCACAATTTTTGGTCCTCTGTGAGAACCTCCTTGTGCATAAACTCAGAAAGTTCGTTGATAATCGTAATCAGGTCATCTACATGTTTCTCACGCAGAACGCTTTTTGTAAGCGAGCCTTCCCGATGGAAATAGCAATAAACAGGTTGGTCGAAAACGCCAATCGCTCCCGCCTTGTACAACGCGCGAGGTATGAAATGGGTGTCTTCGTAATAGATTCCCTCCTTGAAAGAGAGTCCGTTTTGCGCCAAATACGCGCGGCGAAAGACATAGAATGGCGGTCCATGAAAATAGTCACAAAAACTCAATTCACGTCCCGTGTTGGGTATGTTTTCAATGGAGTGAATTGCTCGGTTGTCGGATGAGACATAGAAATACGATGCAAACGCCAAAATGTCAATGTCTGCAAGATGTTTGATTATGAGTTCGATAGATTGAATCTCAATCCAATCGTCTCCATCTACGAACCAAACATAATCTCCAACGGCGCACTGCAGTCCTACGTTTCGGGCATAAGCGGCGCCATGGTTTTCCCGGGTCACAATCTGATGCCTTGTATCTTTCCAGTCAAATTGTTGCACTTGTTGCAGCGTATCGTCGGTAGAACCGTCGTTTACCACCACAACCTCGTAGTTGTCGGACGGGAAGCGCAGACTTTCCAAGCATCGCACCATATATGGCGCCACGTTATATACCGGAACGATGATGCTGAGTTTCATGGTTGTTTCGATTTAATGATGTTATGTTGTACCAACCAAGTCTTTAGGTGGCCCTTGAGATACATCCACATCCAATGCCAGAAATGGCGTTGTCGCTCCCATGGATTTTGGTAGAATTTGGAAAAATAATAGCGTCGTTCCTTGATGTTGGCGCTCAGCCTTAGCCCCGACGAGATGCCTCCATTGTACATGTTTGTTACGAAAAATGGTTGATACTCAATGGGTTCTCCTGCCATCCAGATGCGCCTCGACCAATCCAAATCGGCCATGATGCGATAATGGTCGTCGTAGTATCCTCTGCGTTCATAGATGGTTTTGGGTACCAAGGTTGCGGGATGGACGAAAGCGATGGAATCCACATCCATTCTCCACTGCAAGTCGGAATCGTCATATATCAAGTTGTGCACAACCTTGCCGTCGGCGTCCACGATGTGGGCTCCACAAGAGACAATGGGTAAATTGTCGGGGTTGAATCCCGCAACCACGCCTTCCAGCCGTTCCAAAGCGTCGGGTTCAAGGTAGTCGTCGGAGTTGACAATCCACACATATTTGCCCTGGGCTTTGCGGCAACCCTTGTTGAATGCGTCGTATATGCCTTTGTCGGGTTCCGATATGGCCGATAGACGACCTTCGAACAACGGTTCGTATCGATGTACAATCCCCATCGTGCCGTCCTTCGACGCTCCATCCACTATCAGGTACTCATAGTCTTTGCAACGTTGCTGCAAAACCGAACGCAAAGTCCGCTCAATGGTCGCTTCGCTATCGAAGCACACGGTCACTATGGAAAACAAAGGATTTCCGTCCATCTTAGCGTTGGTGTTTTATCAGATTTCTAAAAAACAGCTTGTCTTCCTCGTTCATGTTCATCAGCGTACCCAATCCATACAGTGCCACAAATATAGCGCCGCAAAGCATCATGTTGAGCCAATGATTTTCCAGATTAGGAACGACGAAGGTTACAGCACAGCCTACCATACCAATGAAAAACTGAGGCAGGAACGATTTCAGCATCTTGCGTGAGCTAATAGCCATCTTCTTGGGCATGTAATAGACATAGTAGAAGGTCATCTGCATTGCCTCATAGACCAAGTTCGCCAAAATCACGCCGCCGATATGGTAATGTGGTATCAGGAACCACGCCACCGCCAATGCTGCAAGAGAGGAGAAAATCACCATACGGCTTAGCGCCTTGATGTTGACGCCAGAAAGTATAAGACTTGACACACACTGGATATGGCTCGATAAACTCAGCGCTACCAGCAGATACAGCCAAGGGGCCAGATAGGCATACGACTCACCGACATAGACCATTAGCAGATCCTTTCCCACGGAAATCAAGCCAAAGGTGCAGAAACAGGTCACCATAGAGAGATATTTAGTTCCTCGGTAAGCCACTTTGTAGTAGGCATCTCGGTTGTGCTGCGCTACTACCTTCGACGTCGAGGGAAGCAGCGAACTCATAAACACGCCCGTAATCATCGTGATGACGCTCGCCACAGTGTAAAGAATCTTGTAGTCGGCCACCGACTCCATTGTGGCGCGGATGCCCAAAAAAATGGGGCATAGATATACGAACGAAAATTTGAATATATTGAACGAAAATATGTTAAGTGTGTATGGAAGCACCTCTTTCATCGTGGGCCAATGGAATTTGGGCAGGAATCGGATGAAGGGCGTCTCCTTGCGGATTTTTGAGACGGAAAGAGGAAGAATGATAAAGAAGGAGAAGGTCGTCAAGAAGAAATAGACACCGATGGGAAGTTTCAAAGTGATGGTCAGCACCAATATAAGAACCTGCAGCAGCTTGGGGATAAAGGAACGTTTCTGAATCCATGCCACATTCTCGGTGGCTCGGATAATCTGGTCGAAACAGGATGAATACCAATTCAAAACCGCGGCAACGGCAAGGATGTAGAGCAGTCGTTTCAAAATCACATCTTGCTCGGGCGTAATATTGAAAATGGAACTTGTGAAGAATGATACAATTATCAGAATCAGTGCGTTGAGTAATCCTATGACACTGTAAAAGGTGAGGCTGGTTTGAAAAAGCCTGCCGACTTTTGGGTGGTTCTTTTCCGACAGCCAGACGGAGAAAAAACGGATGTTGGTGGAATTCATGCCCATGTCCATCAGATGGATATAGACGTTCACCGACTGCGCCAACCCAATCAATCCGTATTCGGCTTTTCCAAAATAGTTGATAAGCAATGGAATTGCGATAAACCCATAGGCCGCGTTGAGCAAATTGTACAACACGCTCCAGACTGCTCCCGATGCCACTTTATCGACGCTTCCCATGATTGATCTGTGGTAAGTATTTGGTTTTTATGCGATATATTTCGAGTTGTTCAATTTCATTGTGTTCATTTCGCCTTTTTCCAGTATTTGTAGCCCAGGCAAAACTCGCCAATCTTGAGGATCTTTAGTCTGAATTTCGACCATTTTTTGTAAGAAGTTACGTCGTAATGTCCTTTTTTCGATTGTTTTGGTGTCCTCCAATCGGATCCGTACCACCACTCCAACAATGTTTCGGGGTGTTTGGGGCAAAGGTAACGTTGTCCAAGAAATTCAATCTCTGTCTGTTCGTCAAAGAAACGCTTGGGCTGCACATGCTTGTTCAACGAATAGCAATACATTGTCCATACGCTGAATCTTACTGGTTTTAGCACATAGGCGTCAATATAGCAGTGGTCGTTGATACGGAACGAATACAGTCCTCCTTCCACCATGCGAATCAGCTTCAGGCCCCGTTCGTAGAGCCAGGGTAGATGGTCGTGTAGCTTTGCCTCGTCCTTGATGTATATGTCCACGTCTTCGTCTCCGGGGATGATGCCTCCTTCGCGTACCGCACCCAGCAAAGTCCCGTAGGCAAGACAAAACTCCAGTCCAATCTCGTCGAAAAGGGTCTTGGTGGTCTCCAAAATCAACTTTCCTTCTTCTTGCGTGATAGGCGTGATAGTGGAACGCGTAAGGGTTTTCAGTTCATCCTCATAAGAGAAAGGCTTTCC
Source organism: Bacteroidales bacterium (assembly GCA_045597845.1). Taxonomy (GTDB): domain Bacteria; phylum Bacteroidota; class Bacteroidia; order Bacteroidales; family P3; genus Colimorpha. Next base: position 46,502 of record JAZLKZ010000111.1, read on the forward strand.
TTGGATAGTGATGGTGGTCATAGGCGGTTTTTGGAGATGCCAGTTTTTGAGTATATATATTAATTTGCAAAAATACATTTTTTTTTCGGTTTTCCCGCTATAAATCTCACGAACTGTTGCACCATGATTGTCAACATCTCTTCTCTTCAATTTTGACTGTTTACACCCGTTGGCGGAATTAATCAAGAGCATATTTGACATGGCCAAGGGGGCTGCCCAAGAGATAATTGACATATTGTAATGTAGTGAAAGATGCAATCTTACTGATGACTCTGGCAAACAGGCCTGCCGGTTGCTTGGCAAA
>JAZLKZ010000112.1:0-20131 GCA_045597845.1 Bacteroidales bacterium
GAAACGCTATGTGGTCATCGATTTGAAAGCAGTCAGGTTTGTGCCTGAGTTTGCGGGAAAGATAAATTTCTACGTTACGGCAGCCGACAAATTGCTCAAACGTGACGACGACAATCCTTCGGTTGGGCTTATTATCTGCAAGGCATACGACAAAACCATAGTGGAATGGTCGCTTAAGGACATTGACAAACCTCTCGGAGTGGCCGCGTATCAGTTGCGGGAAGTGGTGGAACGGACAGTCAATGAACTTGAACTGCAAAAGAAAAACGAATTACGGAACGAGGGGTTGAAATAAGTATGGCCAAAGGAACTCTGGACTTGTGAAGAGCGGGTTGCTTGTGTATATTTCATAAAAAAATCGTATATTTGCCGCTTATAGTTTTTGAGATTAAATAATAATTGGCAGCATCACAAGATACTGATAATTAACGACAAAGATTATATGCGGCTAAAAAAAAACGGGCAAATTCCCGAAAAAATATTGAATGTTTCGCAAAGTAGAATAACTGACAGTGAACTGATAAAAGGGTGAGTTATGGGAAAGAGGAAATATACATTCATCGATTTGTTCGCAGGATGTGGAAAAGAAAAATGATGACGCGAGAATAATAATTGAAAAATAAAAAAATCTCCCTCCCCGAAGAGCACCTGCCGAACAAGCAGTTTTTAGAGTGGCACAGGGAGAGGGTGTTTGAAAAGAAATATATGGCGAAGAAAAAAATATACAAATAAGTCACAATCAGTTGAAGTCATTGACCTTTTTTGCGGGATAGGTGGCTTGAGCTATGGAATGAAATCTAAAGGTTTCAAAATATTGGCAGGCTATGATATTGACAAGACATGCCAATATGCTTATGAAAAAAACAATGAAGCTGTTTTTCATTATCAAGATATTTACAAAGTTTCTGCAGAAGAGATAAGCTCTCAATATTCTAACAATGCTATAAAAGTTTTGGCTGGCTGTGCACCTTGTCAACCATTTTCTTCATATTCTCACACTAAAAAAGATAAAGACCCTAATAAATACGATTTGCTTTATGAGTTTGGGCGGTTGGTTAAGGACGTTAAGCCAAATTTGGTCACAATGGAAAACGTAGCCCAAATATTGAATTTCAAATTAAAACCGGTTTTGCAAGATTTTGTTGAACTGTTGAAAAGTGAAGGCTATGAAGTTTCTGTAAATAGAGTTTATTGTCCCGACTATGGAATTCCGCAAACTCGGAAAAGATTGGTGCTTTTGGCCTCAAGGTTTGGCAAAATCTCACTGATTCCGCCGACCCATATCCCTGAGCATTATGTAACAGTTGGTGACACTATTCGAGATTTGCCTCCACTTAAAGCAGGAGAACGTAGCGAAAACGATCCTTTACATCGGGCTATTGCGCTTATGCCACTTAATTTACAAAGAATTAAAGCAACACCATACGGAGGCGGCTGGCGGGATTGGCCGGAAGAATTAAGATTGGATTGCCATAAGAAAGATGGTGGTAAAAGTTATGGCAGTGTTTATGGCCGAATGGTATGGGAAAAACCGTCTCCAACGATGACGACTCAATGCACAGGCTATGGCAATGGACGTTTCGGACATCCTGAACAAGACCGAGCCATTACGCCCCGTGAAGCAGCATTGTTTCAGACATTCCCAATGGAATACCAATTCTTTGAAAATGAAGCATCCGTTTCTATTTCAACAGTATCAAGATATATCGGGAATGCAGTACCTCCTAAATTGGGAGAGGTGATTGCGGAAAGTATTATTAATCATATAAAAGATATTCATAATGAAAAAGCACAATAAATTAAGTGATGAACGATTAGTGGCTATAGAGGAACAAATTCAACGGGAAAGCGTCCCTTATGTGTATGATACAAAAGAATATCCCGTTGAAGTTATCATTTCTAAATACAGAAAAGATCAGATTTTTGTTCCTCATTATCAAAGAAACTATGTTTGGAAAAAAGAAGAAAAATCAAGATTTATAGAGTCTGTTTTCTTGGGAGTTCCAATTATGCCATTTTTAGTTTCTGTTTCAGGTGATGAGGCAGAATTGGAAATCATAGATGGTTCACAGCGTATACGTACTTTAGAAGAATATTGTGGAGATGGATTTAAACTGTCAGGATTAAAGAAGCTTACAGAATTAAATGGAACAGTATTTTCAGAACTCACCGAATTAAGAAAAAACAAATTTTTGTTGAGAGATTTTCGTTTTCATGTTGTTACCGATAAAGCAGACCTTGAAATCCGCTCGGATATTTTTAATAGAGTTAATACGAGTGCCAATAAACTTAAACCCAGTGAAATCAGAAAGGGGGCTTATCAAGGTGTATTTTATAACTTTATTATTGATTGTTCAAAATCAGAATTATTCAGAAAGGTTTGTCCGATACCCGAAAGTAAAGCAAAAAGAGGTGAATATGAGGAATTGGCATTGCGTTTTTTTGCTTATGCAAACTCCTATCAAAATTTTAAACATGACGTTGCACCATTTCTTGATGATTTTTTAAGATTAAAAAATAAAGGTTTTGATAGAGAAGAAATGAGTGAGAAATTCAACATGGTGATGAGATTTGCAGAAACATACATGGAGCCGCCATATTTTGCAAGAAAAGGAAGAGACAATGCAACCCCAAGAGTTCGTTTTGAAGCTTTATCTGTAGGAATATGTCTTGCACTACAGCAAAATTCCTTTTTACAACCAGGAAATTTTGATTGGTTGGAATCTATGGAATTTAAAGAACTAACGACTTCTGATGCAAGTAACAACCCTGGCAGATTGAAAGCAAGAATTGAATTTGTTCGTGATTGTTTATTAGGAACAGTGAATGATTTACATTACGATAATGAATAACGTTAGAAACGAATATAGGAAGAGACTCTCCGAAGTGGAGTTGTATTTTAACACATGGTTATTATTAGATAAAGGTCATTGTTCAATTAAATGTGTTGATATTCTTGGCAATGAAATGACGAAGGATATTGATTCTGAACTTTCAACCATTTTAAAAGCTAATGGATTTCTGCTGTTATATAATCTTGTTGAAGCAACTGTTTCTAATTCAATCCAAGCTGTCTTTAATTCGATGCATTCTTCACAAATTTCATATAAAGATTTAACTGAAAAGATTAAAAGAATGTGGGTTCGACAGGAAACAAAGAAATCAGTTCATATTGATGTTTTGTTGGATATTTTAGGTAAAGTAGTCGACAATAGTGTATTAGCTTTTTCAAAAGATTGCGTGAATATTAGTGGTAATATTGATGCTCAAAAAATCAGAGAAATTTCTGAACAATTTGGTTGTCGTCAGATTTCAGACGGAAGAGATTTATGTACTATAAAGGATAAAAGAAATAAACTTGCTCATGGTGAATTTTCTTTTGCTGAGATAGGGAGGGATTATTCCGTGACGGATATGACAAATTTTAAAAACTCCGTAAATAACTACATGACACAAGTGATGGATGAAATTGAAAAGTTTATTAAAAACAGTGGTTACTCAAGAACAAATTCAACATACTAATGGCAAAAAAAAAGATTACATTTATTGATCTTTTCGCGGGAATCGGCGGCTTTCATCAAGCCATGCATTCCGTTGGTGGAAAATGTGTGTTTGCTAGCGAATGGGATAAATATGCACGACAGACATACGAAGCAAATTATAAGGATATAGCTCCAAACTTATTTAAAAATAACTGCAAGTTTTTCAATTGTGATATTAATGATGCTAAGCCTGAGCGGATTCCGAACTTCGATGTGTGTTGTGCTGGATTTCCTTGCCAAGCATTTTCCATAGCTGGACTGAAACGAGGATTTGAAGATACACGAGGTACATTATTTTTTAATATCGCCAATATCATTAAGTATAAGAAAGAACACGGTCATGCTCCTAAAGTTCTTTTTCTAGAAAATGTAAAAGGTTTAAAGATGCATGATAAAGGTAATACCCTTAAAGTTATTCTAGGAACTTTAGATGAATTGGGATATGATTACCGTGTCGAAGTCCTTAATGCAAAGTATTTTGGGATTCCACAAAACAGGGAACGTCTTTTTATAATTGCTTGGGACAAAGATCAAATTACAGATGGCGATTTCAAATTTCCATATGGCATTGATTCGAAAGGTAATACTATATATGACAAAGGAAAAATATCTGGAGCAATAGAAACTCATGTGTGCGATATATTTGAGCCAAGCAATACCATCGATCCTAAATTTACAATAAGTGATAAAATGTGGATTGGCCATCAAGAGAGAAAAAAGAGGAATCGTGAAAATGGTAAAGGCTTTGGGTACTCTCTTTTCGATCCAAATGCAACATACTGCAGTACTATTTCAGCTAGATATTGGAAAGATGGGAGTGAAATCCTAATTGATCAATCAGAATTGGGTAAGAATCCTAGAAAACTCACCCCTGTCGAGGCTGGACGTCTTCAAGGATATAATATTGATGGAAACGGATGGGAAAATCCAGAAAAACAATCAACGGTACATGAACAAATTCCTTTTAACATTGTGGTTTCAAAAAAAGAAGCATATCATCAATTTGGGAACAGTGTAGCTGTACCTGTTATAAAAAGATTAGCACAAGAAATAGTAAAACAATTATTATAAGAATTATGTTGAAAGACCTTTCTTTGATTATTAAGCAAACGGCTTTGTCTATTGAAAAATTTAGCGGTTCCATGCTATACGATTGTATTATTCCAGAAGGATTTAAACAGTCTGTACGAAAAATTGATAATTCTTCAATAACTTATACAAACCATGGTTTTATTGTTAAATCTTCAGGATTAAGTATTTATTTTTCTAATCAACTTTGGTATTATGCTGCGGCATGCACAGATTTGTATATTGCATTGTCAGAATATGATAACATTATTAAAGGATCTTTGAAAATAGACAAAGAGATTTTGAAATCTTGTAAAGATGATGTTCATCGTGCAGAATCTGTGATACCATCTACCTACACTGGGCAAGACAGAAATTTCCTAGTTAAGTATTTGTCAGATTATAATTGGTGGAGTGGTGGAAAAACAGTAGATCGTAATGATTACTATTATTCACCTGTTGTGTCTACTTGCAAATTGGTTAATGCATCTCAGTCATATGTCGCAGAAATGACCCGATTTTTAGCAGGAAAACCAAACGAAAGGGATCTATTATTATCAATAATTCCGCAGTTAGCAAAGCCCATAAAAACTTTGATTTTTGACAAAACTAATGTTGTTGAATTCATGGCTTATTGTGTGAAGGAATTTTTGTCATTTGATAGAAATATGTCAATGGTTAAAAACTTCTGGAAAATTAATACAGTAACAATAGGCTTCACTGGATGCCAAATGGGTAAAGAAAAATCTGCTCAAGATGCTGTAATAGATCAAAGAAGATTAAATGATTGTGATAAAAGTATTGTTTGGAATGTTGATGATAAACAATACTATTTTTGGAAAGAACAAACTACAAGCACATTGGATGTGTTTGCTAAGCAAATGAATTCTATATATGAGAATTACTATTGTATTGAAATAACTGATAAATACAAATTGTACAAATATGCATTAGATCAACAAAGCAATGCAAATGCTCATTTTTTACCGAATTCGAGAATCTTTACCCCCCTCCAAACCATCTTCTACGGTGCCCCCGGCACGGGAAAATCGCACAAGGTAAAGGAAGTGACAGAGACCCTGCCCAAGAGCGATGTTTTCCGTACCACGTTTCATCCGGATTCTGATTATTCAACCTTTGTGGGTTGTTACAAGCCCAAGATGGTGAAAGCACCTATCAGAGATGGCAGCGGACACGAAATAACATCGGCTTGCGAAGATGAGAAGAAACGCATTGCCTACGAGTATGAACCGCAGGCATTTCTGAAAGCCTACGTCCGTGCCTATGAAACCAACGATCCTGTTTTTCTGGTCATTGAGGAAATCAACCGAGGCAACTGCGCCCAAATCTTCGGCGATATGTTCCAATTGCTGGATAGAAACGAAGCTGGAGAATCAGATTACGCCATTAAGCCCGAAACGGCAATTCAGGAATTTCTCAACGAAAAACTGAAAAATTGTGACATTGCGGATGAAGCCATCAAATCGGGGGAAGAGATGCGTTTGCCTGCAAACCTTCACATCTGGGCCACAATGAGCACCAGCGACCAAAGCCTGTTCCCCATAGATTCCGCCTTCAAGAGAAGATGGGATTGGAAATATATGCCCATCAATACTCGAAAAGAATCGTGGAGCATCAAGGTGAACGGGGCCGAGTACAGTTGGAGCGATTTCTTGGAGAGAATCAATGCAGAAATAGATACCGTAACCCACAGCGAAGACAAGAAACTCGGCCTTTATTTCTGCAAAGCAGAAAATGGGGTCATCAGTGCCGAGAAATTTGTGAGCAAAGTTCTTTTCTATATCTATAACGATGTGTTCAAGGATTATGGCTTTGAACGGGACTTTTTCAAACATGAAAATGGTGAAAACAAAGGCCAAGTGATTACTTTTCACAACTTCTTTAAAGCAAATGGAGATGTCAACGAAGAGATTGTCGCCGAGTTGCTGGAAAATCTGAAAAAATAACAACAGGAGCCGAATGCAAATAGAGTGGATATGAATAATGCAAAAACAGAAACCGCTGTAGTTGATCCGGAATATAAAAAATGGATTGAGGCTATCGAAGTGCGTTTCCGCCAGCAACAGATAAAGGCTGCTGTGCAGGTCAACTCCAGCAAGATTGAGTTCTACTGGAGCCTTGGCCGTGACATCTGTGAGATGCACGTTGAGGAGCGTTGGGGCGAATCTGTAATCAAGCAGTTGAGCGAAGATCTGCGTCTTGCGATAGACGAAGCAAAGGGACTTACCCCAGGCAATCTGTATTATTGCAAGAGGTTTTATCTTCTTTATAACCAGCTTTTTGAAAAAGTTCCACAACTTGAGGAAATATTTCATCATGGTACGAGAACCGAGTCTGAAAGAGGAGAACTGCAAATTGTTCCCCAAGCTGGGGAAATATTTAAGCCGCTGCATTCGATCGCAGAAAATGACTTATTCCCGCTCAATATTTTTGCTGTTCCTTGGGGACATCACAAAGTTATCCTTGATCGTTGTGAACGAGAACCGATGAAGGCCCTGTTCTATGCTGCCAAAACCCTGGAGAACAACTGGTCAAGGGGAACGCTACTTAATATGATGGGCGACAGAGGGCAGAATAACGGTCTCTATGAGCGTCAGGGGAAGGCGGTGAGCAATTCCCCTGCAACCATTCCACAACCCATGGGTGACCTTGCGCGTGAACTTATCAATGATCCGCTGAATCTGTCATTTGTCAATCTCAAGGAAAAGTTTGACGAAAAGACTTTGAAGGATGCGCTCGTCCGGCACGTCAATGAGCTGCTCATGACGCTCGGCTCCGGTTTCGCCTATATGGGTAAAGAATATTTGTTGTCCGTTGCCGGTAAGGAACAGTTTTCCGACCTTCTGTTCTATAACACAAAACTGCACGCATACGTGGTAGTGGAAGTGAAAGTTACAGAATTTGAATCGTCGTATCTCGGACAATTGTCAGCTTATATGTCGCTTGTAAACCATATATTGAAGGAAGATATGGATCGACCCACAGTAGGACTGCTTATCTGTCGAAGCAAAAACAATGTCTTTGCCCAGTATTGTCTTGAAGGTTATAACCAGCCTATTGCCATAACCGCATACGAAGGCATTAGAATACTTCCGGACAACTTCAACGAAACATTGCCGAGCATTGATGAACTGGAAGCTGAAATCACACAATAAGAACCCCTAATCTCAACTGACCTATGCGCCTCATCATAGAAGAACACCGATATCCCGTTGACAGGGTCAAAGATGTCCTTGACGGCATCTCCACATTGCGTGATGTGGACGGCTTGGTCAGTGTCAATTATGTGGGCTACTACTACAATCCCACATTGAAGGATTGTGTGTTCATTCTTCCCAAAGTGCTCATTGAAGATGTCAACGGACAGGAAATGGTGTTCGGGCATTGCTTACCGGAAGATATCATTGATCTTGAAAATCAAGATTGCCTGACTCCTGCGGAACACGATTTCATCTATGAATTGTCCGTTTGGATTTACCGCGCCATTACAGTCTATCACGAGACCAACAGCCAAAGCCACATCGTGCTGAAACAGAACGTGCAACAGATGTCGAAAGGCCGTCTGCGCCAATGCAACACTTTTCTTGACATCCTGCTTGCCCTGCAACGCTTCAACCGCGAAAACCAGGATTTCTTTTTCTTCGTACTGCGCAACCTGCATTCGGGCTACAACAAAATCAACTGGACAAAGACCATAAGCCACTCGCAGGCCATCGTTCAAGAGAACGTTCCCGTCTATCTCAATCCCGTCAACAAGAAACGGCAAATCAATTTCGACGAAGAACTGCTTGTCATTTTCTTTTCCATTCTGAACTACATCAACCAACACTACGGTTTCCCCGTAAAAATCAATATCAACTTTCCGCTCATTACAGGCGAGAAGTTCGAGAGCTACCGAAATGGAATGGGAAAGACAAGGTTGATGCAAATCAAATACAAGTACTATTCCGACAAAGCCCTTTATCTATGGGAACTTTGCTACGCTTTCTTCGATCAAAGCAAGAAAATCAATGTGGAGACGGATGACCGCGAATATCTTTTGGTCAAGAATTTCAACATCGTGTTTGAGGCTATCATTGACGAACTGGTCGGCGACCCAGAAAGCAAAATTCCGGCAGGGCTTAAAGACCAAGCCGACGGCAAACGCGTCGATCACATCTATCAGTATCGCGACCTGACCAACAACGAAGACGAAAAGCCAGTTTACTATATCGGCGACTCAAAGTATTATAAGCGGGGTGCTGCTATTGGTGAAAATTCCGTTTATAAACAATTCACGTACGCCCGCAATGTAATTCAATGGAATCTGGACCTTTTCAACGATGGCAATGAATACGAACAACAAGGCCATGTGAAACTTCGCGACGACATTACCGAAGGTTACAACGTCATACCCAATTTCTTCATTTCAGCACAACAAAACACCTTAGACAGCTCCGAGGACATCCGATTGACCGACAATCAGCAAAAGTATTTCCAATCGCGACAATTTGACAACAGGTTGTTCGACAGGGATACTTTCCTTATTGCGCATTACGATGTGAATTTTTTGTTTGTGGTCGCGCTTTACGGGCGAAACAATGCAGGAGAGAAGAAAACATGGAAAGACAAAGTAAGACAGATGTTCCGCAAAGAAATACAGAAAATGTTGGAAGACAAATTCGATTTCTATGCAATAACCGCAAAGGAAGGGGTGCGTGCCGTCTCCTATATTGAAGACCATTTCCAGGAGCTTCTTGGCAAAGTCTTCACGCCATACCCCGACAGAGGACAGCAAAAATACTATTCCGTCGCCTTGGACAACCGCACAGATTTTTCGGATGAAAACGAAGCACTTCTTGAGCAGTTGAGAGATTCCTTCTATGTTGAGAAATGCCAATTAGGACAAGATCCCACCAACATTTTGCCTACAGTAAAGCCCCTGACTCAACAGATGTCCCATCCAAAGTTGTTCCTCACCCAGCACTATTTGGAAAACTATGCGGAAAAATCCATATTGATTGGCTGTTACCACGACCAAGCCCATTTGGACTGGATTTTAGGCAAAAACGACAAAGGAACGCTTATCTATAATGTCCGTTTGGATAAGAGTCGTCTGGGAGCTCAGAAAATTACGCAATTGTCAAACAATGTCGTTTGTTTTGTCATCCTTTACGAACAAGGGCGTGAAGGAGAGAACAAATATCGTGTTTTCCACGTGCACCATCACGCCACAATGACGGAAGAAAGGATGCGCAGGGCATGGTATCCCAACCCAAAAGGCAAGTATTTCTGCTATGTTTTCGATGAAGAAGTAACGTTGGGCAATCTCGACATCGCTAAAATCATCGCAGAAGAAAAAGCCCGCACCCCCTATTACGAAGAAGGTACGCCAATCTACCATTCAGGCAAGGACTTATTGCCTTATAGAAAATAACAAGCAGCCCAATCCTTTTACTCATTGCAGATTTTCGGAGGCGGCAATTATCAATTGTCGAATAGACTGGGCAGAGCCTCTTGTTTGCGGGATTTGCGCGACTTGGTGGTTGCCTGCTGTTTTTCTTTGTACTCCTTGTAGGTGGCGCGGAGTTGGTCGAGCTTGCCCAACAGTTCTTGTTGCATTGATTCAAGGTACTGCAAATCCTCCATACGCACCTCTGGCTTGGTGGTCTTGTCGGCATAGACGGAGTCGAAAAAGTCCCGATATTCCCTACTCCATTCGGTTGAAAATGCGAGTTTTGACTGCAATTCCTTGCTGCGGGCATTGAGTTCGCATTCGAAGATTGCCACAGTGTCCCACAGATTGGGAACGACCTTGTAGCTTTCCGGGTTGAGTCTGCCAAGCAGGATATAGCCATCGGAATTGGTGGCAATTGGCACCACGACCGACTTATGGGAAACCGAGTCGCCTTGCAACACGTGCATCTCCACATCAGCTTTCAAGCCCTTGTAAGGCTCGTAATGTGCAGACAAAATCTTGAAACCGCACAACGGATAAAGTCCGCCGAAAGCCTTGTCCAGCAATTCCGCAGACTCTTTGCACTGCTGGTCGAAGTCCGCCTTGGACCACTTGGCCGCCACCATGTCGAGAATGGGAGAATGGCCTTCACGACACTCGTCGCAAATGGTTTTCCAAGATTGCGATTTCGTAAGTCTGACCATAAAATTCAACTTGTGGGAAAGGAGGTCGTACTGATAGGCTTCGAGATGTTTCCTGATACGCCGTTCCGCCTTGGAGTCGAGGAAATATTTGTGCTTCTTGCGTTCGTAGAAGCCCTTCTGCAACAACCTGTCGCCCGAGCGAGGAGTCTGGACGTAGTAGTCGAAAGCGGCATCGGCGGAGACCGGCTGCACCTCACGAAGGCGACCAATCATAGATAGGTGCGGAAGCACTTCCAACGTGGTATCCAATGCGGTAAGGCGTACATAACGGTTGAGGATGTCAGCGCATCGGGAAACCTGAACGACACGCATCTCTTGAAAATCGACAGCATAGCCGCTGTCCGCCAAGACGAAAGGCGTAGCCATGGAAAGTTCACGTAGCCGATGCGTCATCGGGAGCAATTCGCCATTTTTGTCCATGTATCGGTCGGCGATGAGGGAATGAGAGATGTGAACAGATGGTGTTGTGGAATAGGTTGGATAGGAAGAAAAAGTGGTATAGTTTGGATAATTGCTGTAGGTTACCATGGCCGTTTCGGTGATGGTGGCGTCGCCCGAAATAGTGCCATCGTCGTGGAACTGGAGCCGACGGCCTTTCTCGTCTTGCAGCGACTGCAGTCTGCCATGTTCAAACAGCAATGTATAGCTATAGCTGGTGGTAGCGGATTCCGAACCTGAATTCATGTTGGAAGAGAGCGTAAAAGTCCACTTTCCATGCGGATGGCCTTGGTCGAACTGACCTTTGGCGTCCCAACGACGTTGCACCTTGTAGGAACCCACAGCGTTGCCTTTGCCCACATGGCTAAAACTTTGCGAGAAAGCGCCTTGCAACACACCATGTTGATAGTGAAGCACCTCCTCGTAGTGCTGTTCATTGTATCCTTCCGAGCCCCTGACCATGTCGGAACCTTTTATCTGCACGGCTCCTTGCAAGCGGTTGTCGGCATCCAGCTGGTATTGTTTTGTACATTTCACGGGACGCAAATCCACATAAGGAGAGCGATATTCAAAAGATTCCGACTTGGTTTGTTGCGCATAACCGCCACACAACAAAGCGCAGCAAAACACAAAAAAGAAAAGCGACTTTTTCATGGTGCAAATATACTCATTTTTTTGCGAACCATAAAAGGCTATCGGCAATTGACAATTAGGCCGATATTCCCCTCTTTTTCCTTGCCAAAAACACAAGTACAAGCACCAGCAACACCGACACCAACGTCGGCACAACATTGATTGAAAACGAATTGACATTCATATCTATGGCACCCGCCAGAAGCCGCATACCGTCAATCTTGTAGGCATAGCCTTCTTCCATACAAGATGGGAGTTCTGTGCGCGATAATATTCCTGGCAATTCGACACGATGGACAAGCGCAGAGCCCAAAGCTGCCATTTTGTCAACAAACGATTCGTAGCGTTGGTCGAACACATCCTCATCGAACAAGTTTTCGCAGAAACCGAGTGATGGAATGGCTGTAACCATCGACATCATTGTGTCGAACTCAGGAACATCACATCCCAGCATCTGATTCAGCAACGTATCTCTATACTGTTCCAACACAATGCGTTGATTCGAATCCGACAATTCCATCAAAGTTTCATAGAACAACGTAAAACAGCAATCACATGTCCATTGTTCAAACTTTACATTCATGTCGTCAAGGGTAAGATAGAGTTCCCTTCCGTTCCATGTTTCCGGCGTTTTTACAGCCCTAAAGAACAAACGTTGCTGCTCTGGTGAGAAGTATTTTGAAATAGGTACAGGAAAGTCCATACCATTTTCATAATGAGCATGATAAGTATAACGTGTAACGAACCATAAAAAATGTTTCTCAACAGTCTCGCTACCTTTTGCAAAATCCCTCAACGACAATGCCACATCGTCCAAGCGGGCGAAAGATTTCTCCGCTTGGTAGCGCATTGTATCTTCCGAGGAGAGAAAATCAACCAAAAAAGGATTCTTACAAGACGAAATCATCCACGAAGCGTCGGGCAGAATGCTAAAAGTGGTGTCCACGCTGTAGCAACTACGACTGCCTGAAAGGTTTTTCTCGAAATGAGTGTCAACGAAATAAGACGATTGGCAAGCGCTCAGCAAAGCGACACAACACAACAGCAAACAAAAATATTTTCTCATGGTCATATTTTTTAATTCATTAACTAATTGATAATCACATATCTCGTATTCCACAATCTACATTTATAATAAATTGTTTCCTTTGTCGAGAACGTTGATAGGCAATCCATTGTTGCTGAGATGGATTTTTTATCTCGGGACGGACCTCATTCCACAAGGCCAAATCTCTGTTTTCGTCGTGTACGCTTTCCAAGACAGGGACAACGCCAATGCACAGCAGCAACAACGCCGACAGCATCAAGCGTTTATTGCGCTTTCGAGTCCGAAACCGCCTCACCACTTCAGCAGCGTTTCCGCACGACGAATCCACACAAGGAATCGAAGAAATCTCGTTTACAAAATCATCGTATTTCATATTTTTCAAGTTTTGCCCTTACCGTTTTCTTGGCTTGCGAAAGATTGCTTTTCACCTGGTCGGCAGTCATCCCCAACAGCCTTGCCGTTTCTTGGGTGTCGCATCCTTCTATTTCCCTCAAAGTAAACACCATGCGCTGTTTTACAGGAAGCGATTGCGACACTTTTTTGTAAAGCGACCACATTTCTCGCTGCTCCAAAGGTATGACTGAATTGTCGGATATATCATCGGGCAGAAAGCCCAAACGCGACAGCGGAAGCAACCACCGATGACGGCGCAATTGGTCGTAACACAGATGACAAGTGATGGAATAAATCCACGTGGACAGTGCATATTGCGGATTGAAGCGCTGCGCCTTTTGCCACACACGGATAAAAACCTCCTGGGCAATGTCCTCGCCGGCTTGATTGTCGCAAAGCAGCCTGCTCGCCAATCTTAGCACCATTGGACGGTAGCGATCCATGATGGCTTGCAAAGCCTTCTGGTCGCCCTGAGCAGTGGCGTGGATGAGTTCTATTTCATTGGAGGAGTTCATCTGAGATAGCCATGCGACGTTTTTTTCGCATCATAGTAATGATACGGATCAAGAATGGAAAAGTAAAAAATGTAAATCTCCGAAAATCCTAATTGTCAAGATTCGAATTTTCTCGAGGCGTAAAATCATTCAGGCATTTGAACTTGACACCAATATGCGAGAGATCGGCATGAGGGTTGCGGGGAATGAATGTTGCCTGGATGACACCATCCTTCCCCACGTCGAAGAAGTTGATGTCGAAATGACCATCAACATGAGGAACGGTCTCCAAAAAGACATCACGAAGCATCGTGTAGGCGTGGAGCTTGACCTTCAGAGAATGACGTTTGTTGATGGTTTCCAAATCGTAAAGCGGCATTTCAAGGTCAAGGTCCTTGGGATAGGTCTTGTAGTATTCCTGCCACATGGCAAGGTCGGCATCGAGGGCAAAGAGTGCCTTGGCTCGGTAGTGGAGCGCTTTCCAGTTTCCGTAGAAATCGATGCTGCTCCACGAAGCTACAGGCCAGCAGTCGTTGAGCTGCCAATAGAGCGAACCCATGCAATGAGGCTGCGCCAAAAGATGTTGAAGAATGCCGTAGCCCGTTCCCCAAGCCTGAAGCAGCTGCGAAACATAGCAATAGTCTTCAAGGGGAAGGTTTCGGCTATCAAGACCATAGTACTGCATCATCGCCTTGTCGATAATCTCGCGACCGCGACCATGTTTTTGATGAGCGCGCATTACGGGAGAGTCGATGTTGCGTTGCTGCTCTGGACAATAGCGGCATACGGTGCTGTATTCGGGATAGCTTTGGAAACCGAACTCCGACATGAAACGTCCGGTCTTCTCCTTATACATCTCAAAAGGCTCCTCGCCCCACCAAACGCCCCAATAATGGCTGTCGCCGTGGGTAACGCACTCGGGATGTCCCCAACCGTAAAGTGGCGAAGAGGTAATATAGGCGCGATGCAACGGATCGCATTGCTGCACCACCTGCGCAAGAATGCCGTTGGTTCCGAAAAGTGTATCAATGCCATGTTGAAGCTCGGCAATTTGATCGGGAGTCCACTTATACTGTCCTTGCCAACCCCAGTCTTCCCAGCCGTTTTTCACCTCGTTGTTGCCACACCAAAGCACCACACAGGGATGCTTGGCAATACGGCGCACCTGCTGTAGCGCCTCCTCGCGCACATTGTCGAGAAAAGCGGGGTCGGAAGGATAGAGGGCGCAGGAGAAGTTAAAGTCTTGCCACACCATAATGCCCAACGAGTCGCAGAGGTCGTAGAAGAAGTCGGGCTCGTAGATGCCTCCGCCCCACACGCGGAGCATGTTAAAGTTGGCCTCTTTGACGGAGGTAAGGAGGTAGCGATAGCGCTCTTTGAGTTCGGGAGTGAGAATGGGAAAACTATGACAAGGAATCCAGTTGGCGCCCTTGGCGAAAAAGGGCTTCCCATCCTTGTAGAAGGTGAAGGACTGGCCGATGGAGTCTTTGTCTTGATGCAGTTCCACGTTCCAAGAAGAGGGTGTAGACACTTTCTTCTCGTGGCGTTTGTGATTGAAGCATTCCAGTCGCACTGGCTGCCACAATCCCCTTGTGTTGAGTTTGGGTCCCCAATCCCAGCCTTGCATATAGGGTGCGGTGCGGGTGAAGGCCCGCTCATCGGGCAGATGATACCCGAGTTTTTCCAAGCCCGAGAAATCATTCAACCCTGTGCAAAACAAGTGAACCTCAACCATCAGCGTGTCGCCCAAACCGGCGGTAGGCAAGGTGTAACGCCATTGACGGAACATATTGTCGGCAAACCCCAAATCAATTTTCTTATCGGAGAAGAGCGTGATGTATGCAAAGGTGAGGCCGTCGAAAACGAGGTCGATAGAATCGTAGCCTTCCCATTCTTCGTATGTGACGAAGGTGCGGTAGATCCAAGCACTGTCGTAATCGTCCACCCACTGCACGGAGTCCTCGTTGGTGCCGTAGAAGGGGTCGGGGATGATGTTGTGGGCCATGAGGTCGGTGTGGATGCAGCCCGGCACAGTGGCGTCGAGCCACTGGTCGTGATACTTAAACTGCCAGTCGGTCAGTTCGACAACATGGACGCCATTGGTGCAACCCACCAAGAGCAGCAAAGTCACAAGAAGGGAAGGAAAATGTTTCATTGAAGATTTGAAGATTCTGAATATCTGAAACTCTAAACTAATCATTTCATTAGCACATCGGAAGGTATATCACTTTCTTTGTCTCGAAAAACTCTTCTTCAAAAAAGTCGCTGATTTCATAGATGCGAGGATGACGCTTCAACGAACGCAATTCCTCCTCGAGGTCGCCGCCCTTGAGATAGAGTATTCCGTTGCGAAGCTTGTGGTAGTTCGTCTTGGAGACCTTGCCTCTCACCCACCCTACAAACTCGGGCAAAGCCGTCACTGCACGCGAAACGATAAAATCAAAATCGCCATCAACCTGTTCGGCACGAATCTGCTCGGCACGACAATTTTTCAGGTCCAACTTCTCTATTACGTCTTGCACCACCTTGATTTTCTTGCCGATGGAATCTATCAAGTAAAACCTTGCATCTGGGAACATTATAGCCAAAGGAATGCCCGGAAAACCGCCACCCGTACCCACGTCAAGAATTTCAGCCATCGACTTGAATGGCTGCACCTTGGCAATGGCAAGTGAGTGAAGCACATGATGTTCCACAAAATTGTCCATATCCTTACGCGAAATAAGGTTGATTTTCGAATTCCAATACTCATACAAAGGCACCATGGCGGCAAATTGTTCGCGCTGACGCTGTGATAGTTCGGGAAAATACTTGATGATTTGATCCATATCTATTTAGTAATTAGCGACTCGTGATTGGTGGCTCGCAAGCAGATAAGTTCTTTTCTCCTCAATCACCATTCACAATTATCTGCAAAATTACGTTTTTTTTGTGATTGACAACTGATTTTTCGGCAAATTGGGCAAAAAAAAAGGCATCCCACTGGATGCCCTAACTATTCTATTGACAATTATCGACTACAAATAAGCGATAAGATGCTTGCTCTTGGAGCTCGTCTTGAGGCGTTTGATGCCTTTTTCCTTGATTTGGCGCACACGCTCGCGGGTAAGGTTGAACTTCATCGCTATTTCGTCCAAACTCAACGGGTGAGGCATTCCAATTCCGTAGTACATCTTAATGACGTCGCGTTCGCACTCGGTAAGCGTGGAAAGCGAGCGTTCAATCTCGATGGAAAGCGATTCCTTCATCAAGGCGTCATCCGTATCGGGAGTGTCCTCATTGGGAAGCACATCCACAAAGTTCACGTCCTCGTCGGCCACCAATGGCGCGTCGATGGAGATATGGCGTCCCGAGATGCCCAAGATACTCTTGATCTTGTCCTCGGGAATGCCCAGAAGGTCGGCCAACTCCTCCTCTGATGGCGGTCGTTCCAGTTCCTGTTCAAGCTTGGAGATTTCTTTCTTCAACTTATTGAGAGCTCCCAACTGGTTGGACGGCAAACGTACAATACGAGAGTTTTCGGCGATAGCCTGAAGGATGGACTGACGGATCCACCACACAGCGTATGAGATGAACTTAAAGCCACGAGTCTCGTCGAAGCGCTTGGCGGCCTTAATCAAGCCCACGTTGCCCTCGTTGATCAGGTCAGGCAGACTCAACCCTTGGTTTTGATACTGCTTGGCGACAGAGACCACAAAGCGCAGGTTGGCCTTGGTGAGACGATCGAGAGCGGCTTGGTCTCCCGCCTTGATGCGCTGCGCAAGTTCCACCTCCTCTTCGGGCGTGAGCAGTTCCTCGCTGCAAATGTCCTGCAGATACTTATCCAAGGACTTGTCGGCACGGTTAGTAATAGAATGGGTAATCTTTAGTTGTCTCATATATAGGTATTAAGTTGTACAATCAACGGAATGGCCATGGTGATGAAAAATTCACTCTACACATGCAATAACGAGGATTTTGAAAAAAAGTTTCATTCTGTGTTTCTTTTTTTTCATTTTATTCGTAAATTTGCAAATCTAATAGACTACAATAGTATTTATGTTTGAAAATTTAAGTAGCAAGATAGAGAAAGCGTTACATACGCTAAAAGGAAAAGGTTCCATTACCGATATCAACATCGCCGAGACCGTCAAGGAAGTCCGCAAAGCCTTAATCGACGCCGACGTAAGCTATCCCATCGCAAAGGAATTCACCGACAAGGTGAAGGCCGAAGCCTTGGGCCGCAACGTCATCCAATCGATCGAACCTGGACAGTTGATGGTGAAAATCGTGCACGAAGAACTCACCAAATTGATGGGTTCGGAATGCGTGGACATCAACACCAAGGGAATGCCTGCTATCGTCCTGATTGCCGGTCTGCAAGGTTCTGGTAAGACCACTTTCTCCGCCAAACTCGCCCACTACCTGAAGACAAAGAAGAGCAAGAACGTGATGCTCGTGGCTGGCGACGTCTATCGTCCTGCCGCCATCAGCCAGTTGCAGACTCTCGGCGAACAGATTCAAGTGCCCGTTTACGCCGAAATAGGCAACACAAACCCCGTCGACATTGCCGAAAAAGCCATTCGCGAAGCCAAGCTGAAAGGCGTGAACGTGGTCATCGTCGATACCGCTGGTCGTTTGGCTGTAGATGAAGAAATGATGTGCGAAATTGCCAACCTGAAGGAACATCTGCAACCCCAAGAGACCCTGTTTGTTGTCGATTCCATGACGGGTCAGGATGCAGTGAATACCGCCAAGACTTTCAACGAACGCATCGACTACGACGGCGTGGTGCTGACCAAGCTCGATGGTGACACCCGCGGCGGTGCCGCCCTCACCATCCGCTATACCGTCAAGAAGCCCATCAAGTTTGTAGGTATCGGCGAAAAAATGGACGCTCTGGATGTATTCCACCCCGACCGCATGGCCAACCGAATCCTCGGCATGGGCGATGTGGTTTCGTTCGTGGAACGCGCCCAAGAGCAATACGACGAAGCCGAAGCTCGCAAGATTCAGAAGAAAATCATCCACAACGAATACAATTTCGACGACTTCTTGTCACAGATCAACCAAATCAAGAAGATGGGAAATCTGAAAGACTTGATGGGCATGATTCCCGGATTAAACAAAATCACCAAAGATGTGGAGATTGGAGATGATGCCTTCGTTCCTATCGAGTCGATGATCGCATCAATGACACCCTACGAACGCCAGCATCCCTCCTGCATCAACGGCAGCCGCAAGCAACGCATCGCCGCAGGTAGCGGCCGCAGCATCCAGGAACTCAACCGTTTTCTCAAGCAGTTCGAAGACACTCGCAAGATGATGAAAGCCGTTTCCACCAACAAAGGCGGAAAACTGCCCCAATTTGCAAGAAAGAGAAGATAGACGTTGCAAGTCAAGAATTGAGAATAAGTCAAGAGTTCAAATCAACAACTTTTCAAATCAACAATATATGGTCCAATTACTTGATGGCAAAGCACTGGCTTTGCAGATAAAAGAAGAAATCGCCAACGAAGTTCGTCAACGTACTGCCAAAGGTTTACGTGCCCCACATTTGGCGGCCGTATTGGTAGGTGACGACGGAGCAAGTCAGACCTATGTGGCAAGCAAGGAAAAAGCCAGCCACGAAGTGGGATTTACCTCTTCGGTGTACCGCTATCCCGCCAACACCTCCGAAGAGCAATTGCTTGACGCCATCAAATTCCTCAACGAAGACCCCGAAATTGATGGTTATATCGTCCAGCTTCCCCTGCCCAAGCAAATCAACGAACAGCACATCATCGATGCCATTTCGCCCGACAAGGACGTGGACGGTTTTACCTCCATCAATGTAGGACGCATGATTCTCTCCGAAGATGCTTTCATTTCCGCAACACCTCTGGGAATCTGCACCATACTGCAACGCTACGGAATTGAGACCAAAGGCAAACATTGTGTGGTGGTAGGACGTAGCAACATCGTTGGAACACCCATCGCCAATCTGCTCTCACGCAAAGGCGTTGACTGCACCGTCACCCTCTGCCACAGCAAGACACAGAACCTTGCCGAGATTACGCGTCAAGCCGACATTCTCATTGTCGCCATCGGTCTGCCCGAATTTATCACCGCCGACATGGTCAAAGAGGGTGCCGTGCTGGTGGACGTGGGAATCCATCGCATACCCGACGCAACCAAGAAGAGCGGCTACCGTATCATTGGCGACGTGAAGCACAGCGAAGTAGATGGCAAATGCAGCTGGGTGACACCCGTACCTGGCGGAGTCGGACCACTGACCATCGTATCCTTACTTCAAAACACACTCAAGGCCAACAAGAAAAACAATATATAATTGGGTACAATATATAAAATCGGGCGGCGTGCAATGCACGCCG
>JAZLKZ010000113.1:0-13282 GCA_045597845.1 Bacteroidales bacterium
GTTCGTAACATGCCGAAATGGGAACCCGCCCAATGCGACGGAAGCCCTGCATCGTGCTGGATCATCCTCAACGTCTATTTCCATCGTGGCAACGTCGGCGCCTCAACAAGCACATACTACAACTCAGACGAAATTATCATTAAAAGAGTAAACCATTAAACCAAATTCGGTTGATTGCTCACTTGAACATTTTGTAGAGACGCAAAATATTGCGTCTCTGCTTTTTATCGCAGATTTTTACATTTTCCAGCACCTATTTTCGACAAATTCCACAAAAATCCGCAGACAAAATCGCGGATTTTTACATTTTTCCGCACTTTGAGAAGGGAGAATTTAAAACCTTGACCTTGACATTAACCTTGACATTGACCTTGAAAACCGGACATTTTACTCAATTCTCGATTACATTGTACTCAATTCTTAATTACATTTCACTCAATCACAAATTACATTTGATTATTTTTCAACCACTTGAATTCTACCGCCAGGGGTATTAGATCGGAATTCGGGGGCGTAGAGGCACTGCATGGTGGCTACGCCTGAGTAGAAGGAGCCAGAGGCGTTCACCCAGAGGTCGTACTCGACGAGATACTGGCCTTTGTTGAGGCGATCGATGTAGCAGGAGGTGGAGCTGTTTTCCACAGAGACATAGTAGCGCAGTCCGTCGTTCCCAAACAAACTCCGAGCCAAAGGATACACTTCGCTATAGCTGCCATTACGACACGAATCTATCACAATCTGCCAAGGGTCGTTTTGCTGGGCAGAAACAGAGAAGCAAGAAAAGATGAGGACGAAGAGGATATTGAGACGTTTCATCTAAATGAGTTTTAAGACAATCCGTGAACTGTGTGTAGGAATTTCCTAATTCCCAAGCACTACTCACGGTAACCAATCACATTAATTTGCAAAGATAGCAAAAAATATTGATTTATAGGAAGAAAAACATCGTTTACTTTGGACGAGGGAGGCGAGAGTGCTATATTTGGGCGAAGCAGTTAGAAAAAGAAAGGAGTTAAGATTTTTTTTCGTAACTTTGCATTTTTGTGAAATAAGGGATAGACATTCCAGATGTTCTGATATTCAGATGCTCAGATGTTCAGATATTTTGATGTTCAGACTCTATTAATCTGATAATCTGTAAATCCGACAATCTGTAAATCTAATAATCTGAAAATCTGAAAATCCGTAAACATTATGCAAAAGAACTTAGACAAGATTCACGTGGTGGGCGACCGTGTACTGATTCAGCTTGGCAACGCCGCCAAAAAGACCAAGAGCGGTCTTTACCTCCCCGCAGGATATCAGGAGAAAGAGGAAATCCAAACGGGATACATCCTCAAATGCGGACCAGGATACGCTTTGCCCAACATGGACATGGACGAGGACTGGAATCCCAAAGACAAGGAACCCAAGTATTTGCCGCTACAAGTGCAGCCTGGCGACCTCGCCATCTTCTTGCAGAAAAGCGCCGTGGAAATCAAATACGACAACGAAAAATATTTCATCGTTCCTCAAAGCGCCATTCTCCTTGTGGAACGGGAAGAGTTTTAATAACCTTGACCTTAACTTTAAAGGATTGAAAATTAAAATCTAATAATCTGACAATCTGATAATCTAATAATCTGACAATCTGACAATCTGATAATCTGACAATCTGATAATCTAACAATCTGTAAATCTGAAAATCTGAAAATCTTCATACCATGACTTCGAACGAAATTAGATCGCAGTTTCTGAATTTTTTTGAAAGCAAAAACCACCACATCGTGCCTTCTTCGCCGATGGTGGTAAAGAACGACCCCACGCTGATGTTCACCAATGCAGGCATGAACCAGTTCAAGGACATCTTCCTCGGCAATGCCGCCGCCCCCTACCCTCGCGCCTGCGACTCGCAGAAATGTCTGCGTGTGAGCGGCAAACACAACGACCTCGAAGAGGTGGGACACGACACTTACCACCACACGATGTTCGAGATGCTGGGCAACTGGTCGTTTGGCGACTATTTCAAGAAGGAGGCTATCGCCTTTGGCTGGGAGTTCCTCACCGAAGTCATGAAGATTGACAAGAACAACCTTTACGTCACCGTTTTTGGTGGCGACGAGAAGGAGGGTCTCGAAATGGACATGGAGGCCTACGGCTTCTGGAAAGAGCATATCGCCGAAGAGCGCATCCTGAAAGGTTCGAAGAAGGACAATTTCTGGGAGATGGGCGAACAGGGTCCTTGCGGTCCTTGCAGCGAAATCCACGTCGATCTGCGCGACCCTGAAGAGAAGGCCAAGGTGCCCGGCAAGGAGCTTGTGAACAAGGACAATCCTTTGGTTATTGAAATCTGGAACCTCGTATTCATGCAATACAACCGCTTGGCAAACGGCACTCTTGAACCCTTGAAGGCGAAACATATTGATACGGGTATGGGCTTCGAGCGTCTTTGTATGGTAATGCAGGGCAAGAAGTCGAACTACGACACCGATGTCTTCCAGCCGCTTATTCAGGAACTTGCCCACAAGGCTGGCAAGACCTACGGAAACGACGAACAGACGGACATCGCTTTGCGTGTTTGCGCCGACCACCTCAGGGCAGTGAGCTTCTCGATTGCCGACGGTCAGCTGCCCTCCAACGCCAAGGCTGGCTACGTAATCCGCCGAATCCTGCGCCGCGCCGTGCGCTACGGCTACACTTTCCTCGGATTCAAGGAGCCTTTCATCAACACCCTCGTTCCCACCCTCGTGGGACAGATGGGACACCAGTTCCCCGAACTGCAGAAGCAACAGGAGCTCATCCAGCGCATCATCCTCGAAGAAGAGCAGTCGTTCCTCAAGACCCTCGCCAACGGCATCAATCGCTTCGAGACCTATATTTCAAATCAACAAAGCAGCAAAGCAGCAAATCAACAAATCATCGACGGCGACTTCGCCTTTGAGCTTTTCGACACCTACGGATTCCCCATCGACTTGACGCAGCTCATGGCTTCGGAGAAGGGCTGGAACGTGGATATGGAGGGTTTCCAAAAGGGTCTCGCCGCCCAGAAGGAGCGTTCGCGCGCGGCTGCCGCCGTGGAGAACGACGACTGGGTGGAGCTAAAGGCCGGCGTTGAACAGAAGTTCATCGGCTACGACACGCTCGTTTCCGAAGTGGAAATCGTTCGCTACCGTAAAGTAAAGACCAAAGACCGTGAGTTCTTCCAGCTGGTGTTCGACCAGACGCCTTTCTACGGCGAGGCTGGCGGTCAGGTGGGCGACAAAGGCACTATCTGCTCTTCCGACGAAGTCATTCCCATCATCGACACCAAGAAAGAGAACAACCTCATCGTTCATATCGTCACCAAACTGCCTTCCGACCTCTCGCTCACTTTCAAGGCAGAGGTGGATAAGTGCAGAAGATTTGCCATTGAATGCAACCACTCCTCCACTCACTTGTTGCACAAGGCTTTGCGCAACGTATTAGGTACGCATGTCAAGCAGAAAGGCTCCAGCGTTGACGACCAGCGTCTGCGTTTCGACTTCAGCCATTTCGCCAAGATGACCAAGGAGGAAATCCGCGAAGTGGAGAAGCAGGTAAACATCGACATCCGCCACGCCATCGCATTAGAGGAACACAGAGCCATGCCCATCGCCGAGGCGCAGCAGTTGGGCGCCATGGCGCTCTTTGGCGAGAAATACGGTGAGTTTGTCCGCGTGGTGAAGTTCGGCGAAAGCGTCGAGTTCTGCGGCGGTACGCACATCGCCAACACGGGTCACATCGGTTCTTTCCGTATCGTGAGCGAAGGTGCCGTGGCTGCCGGCATGCGCCGCATCGAAGCCGTGACGGGTGCCGCAGCCGAGATGTATTGCAACAACATGCAAGACCAGCTCGACGCCGTCAAGGAGCTCCTCAAGAATCCCAAAGACCTCTCGGCTGCCGTGCAGAAACTACAAGACGACAACTCCGCGCTGCGCGCCGAAATCGCCAAGTTCCAGCAAGAGCAGGCCAACGCCCTGCGTCGTCAGCTACAGGAAAAACTGCAACAGAATCCCATCCTCGTAGAGCGCATGGATTGCGACCTCAACCAGTTGCGTGACGCAATGATGCAGCTCCGCAACGATTGTCCCGACATGGCACTCGTGCTTGGCTCCTCCTTTGGCGACAAGCCCTCGCTCTTGGTAGCCCTCGGACAGAACCGTGTGGACGCCGGCAAGAACGCCTCCAACATCGTACGCACCGCCGGCAAGGAAATCCAAGGCGGTGGCGGCGGCCAGCCTGGATTGGCTACCGCAGGCGGCAAGAACCTCGACGGCCTCGACAAAGCCATGGAGGTGGCGAAACAGTTAGTTTAGTGAACAGTGAACAGTGAATGAAAAAAGAGACGCAAAATTGCGCCTCTTTTTTTTCGAAACTGTTTTGAATTGTTTCAAGATTTTTTATAGTTAGGAAATCAAATGGCAATGCCTGTCCGAAGAATATCCTCATACAACGGCGAAGGGGTACTCTCTGCAATCAAGACAGGCTCGATGAGTGTTGTCACGCCTAACGTATATTGCCACAATAAAGAAGTTTTCTCCAACCAATCCCCATCCAAACGTGACACCACAACGGCGACATCGATGTCACTCTCGGGACGAGCGACACCTTTGCTATAAGAGCCAAACAAATAGACTTTGGCATCCTTAAAGTCCTTCGAAATGGCATTCTTGTATTTCCTGACCAACTCTACAGCTTGCTCTTTATCCATAACATCATTTCTTTTGTTGTACGAATCATCAATCCACACCTTTCAGGAGTCAACGTTTTTGCAATTTCTTCTTTATAAGTTGGATAACGTGCCTCAATATTCATTGGGATCATTTCGCTCAGAAAACGCTTTTGAATATCCGACATAGAGTCCAATATACGAGAACCTTCCGCCAATCTTAACAAATTGTGGACATAAGGAGGTTCTTCCGACTGAGTTGAGCACCAATACGCCTTTAGTATCTTTTCCAAGACTTGGTGACACATAAACCCAACATACAGCCAACGTTTTGTAACAAACATTGCATCCGCTGTGTCCATGTCATATTCTGCAAGTTACACCCAATATAATACACGTTCTTCTGTGGTCATATAATACGCTTTATTTTATAACGAAACACTTCAATTATTATTGCACAATATTACAATAAAAAAAGAATGCCATATATAGCCGATTTCAACAGGCAAACCAAACAAATGTTTTTTTTTGTTGTTTTGCTGCAAAAGAAAAAGGGTGGCGCATTGCGCCACCCCAAAATCAAATTATAATGAAAAAAAACTTCTCTTAGTACTAATCTCTAGCCGAAATCAATCTCACACCTCTTCCATAAGAACGATAGTCTGCCACGCACGGATTCGCACCTTTAAAAACATACACGTTCGTACCAGAAACCTCAGAAGACCAATAACCAAAAGCATTGGAAGTATAGCTTTCCCCCCCCACATATCCACAATTTGGCAAAAAGACAACACCTCTATTTTCCAAAGATGCAAATTCATCTGCAGTATAGCTTGTTTTGAATGATGGCGTACCGAACATTGAAGTCCAATCGTAAGGATAAAACAATTTCCCAGAAACACCTGCTACTGAAACATTCGAAGAATACATAGAATGACTTGCTATGTAATTCCATTCCGTTGAGGTAAGTACACGCCAAATGTACGGTGCGTTGCCACCGTTGGAGATGGCATTGGAGATACCCCAATCCGCATTCTCATAACCGTCAGCATCCAGCATGTTTACAGTAGCGTCCTGACGTAAGTAATATTTCGAATTATCTGTAGTTGCTGTCTGATGGTTCCAAGGTTGATAGCAGGTAGCGCCGTTGTTCCAACCGCTGGTACCCCAGCCAAACAAGTCCATCCAATCCGTTCCCGTATAGGAACTTGAAGTGTTGGAGGTAACGTTGCCCAATACATCGTACTGATTGGGAGCGAAACGCCATGTACCCTCAGCAGAGCCGTAGGAAGTTATATGCGTACCATCTTTCTTGAACTGGAGGTTGCCCGAAGAAAACCGTGCATAGTGGCCGCCGTCCTTGATGGCGAACTTGCCTGGCAACTCGCCTTCTGCGGAGGGATTGATCTTGTATAACTGCGGATGGACAACGCCAATCTGGTTTTTCATTAGACCATTTTTGTTGGTAGTCTTTACTGCAGTACTCTTGCAGCCATTGAATTCATAGAAAAAAGTAAAGGTAAAACGCACGCCTTCACCCACTGGAGGAATCACCACATAATAAGTATGGTCTGTTCTTTGCACACCCGCTCCGCAATCCAAGATGATTTTGTATCCCGGATTAGAAGCGATGGTAAGATCTCCTGGAACTCCGTTGCTAAATCCAACTGCATTGCTGGTACCACACAAAGCCACAGGCTGATTGGAGCTATTGCGAGCCGTTATCGCAATGGAACGAATGATAACGTCATCAACGTCGTCGCTGGAAATCACACGCAACAGACTGCCCACATTGTACATGTTCATTACATTATCTTTGGAATAGCCCATCATCGGGGCTCTTACAACCTGGTTGCCATTAGCATCTACTTCATACTTTTGCACAACAGGGAATGTAAAAGTAAAGGCACCTCCCGAATAAGTTGCCTGCTTGCCAGGATAGGCAGCATAGAAAGGTCCGTCAAATTCAACTTCGGTGTGCCCCCGACGACCACCGTTATTCACATCCGAAATGGAAAACATCGTTCCATTGACGTTCAACGTGTCGCTATTATAAGTCCAACAAGCATAGTTATTTGTGTCAATACTGATTTTTTGTGACAAGTCAACGGTAAGCGTAACAGCGTCTTCGGAGTAGGAAGCCTTGCTGTCGCCAAGGTTGAAACCTGCTTCGGAAAAACTACTGGCATAAAAACTCAGCGTTCCCTCATTCTCCTTCTCGGTGCATGACGCCAACAAAAAAACGCCCAAAGACACCGCTAATATGGAATTGTATATTCGTTTCATTTTCTGAATTGCTTTGTATTCGTTTGTGGTTTGTTGAAAATTAGAATGTCTCCCAAGCGCCAGTACCAGTCCAAGGTGCATCGTTGCGCTCAGAATATTGTTCATTGAGCAAGCCGTTAGGCTGGAAAGAAAGGTCTAATTCATCGTAGGGAGGGTTGAAATGGGAGATGGCGTATCCTTCCTCCACAGCATAGCTGTAAATGTTTAATTCGGGTGTGATATATTGTTTCTTTTTCATTTTCAAAAACTCTTGTACAATTTATATATCTGATTGCTACCAACCAATTCTACCACTGGTTACTGGGAACCACATAGACAAGACGGACAGAGCCACCAAATGAACGGTTTTGAGTATCCATAGGAACACCAAAAAATTGTGTAGCCGGATCATACTTGAAAATCCCGGCACTATTACCATAAGATTTAAAAGCTCCTGAACTTGTCCACAAATACACCAAACCCGCACCAGATGACGCATTGCTGTAGCCACTTACCGCTGTAATTTGTCTTTGGCCTGCTGCAGGAAAAAACACCGCACCTGCTGCCTCCATTTCATCCCACTGGTCTTGGTTGTATACATTAGCATTGAAGTTTTCCCATGCATTAGGTACAAAAGGCGCACAAGAAATGGGGTTGACATATTTGTTCCAACCTTTACTCCAACTGTAGTCTGGCAAAATGATAACACCCTTCACACCACACACCGTAGCCAACGAATTGCACTGATAACGGGCATTTTGGGGGTCTGTGGAAAGACCGCCTACTATTGCGGTTCCACTGACAACATAAGACCATTCAGGTATTGACATCGTCTCCCATTTTTCCTCGTTCATCGCATCTACGCCACCACCATTGCTGATCTCGTTGGCTGCCCAATCGTAAGCCTTGGGCATCCTATCATCTTGATCAAAACTGCCGCTACAGCCATATTGATTATGTGCAGCTGAGGATGAATAGGGTTGATATTCCGTTCCAGACCACTGATTTTGATTTGTAGCCCATCCAAAAAGGTCAATCCAATCTGTCGTATTGGTATTATTAGCTAGTTGGGTAATCTTGTTGTTGCCTGAACCGATATAGTCGTATTGGTTTTCCGCAAAGCGCCAAGTGCCATTTATGCTTCCAGACTTATACTTATGACTGTGTGTCCCTCCTCTCTTGTACTGCAAATTACCAATCGAGAAGCGGACTTTCTTGGTAGGATTGCCCTGAGCGTTTGCCGCTACGGTATAGAGGTAGGGAAGCTGGCCTTCGCCTTCGTTAACCGAAGTAAAATTAATGGTTCCCACCTCGTTGGCATTCAAGGTCGCCCAATTAGCCTGACGCTTGGTGGCAATGACCTTGGTTGTCTTGCCTGAGGAAGTAAGCTTTCCATAAAGCATTACGGAGAATTTCACGTTCTGCATTGGCGGCACAGCCACATAGAAAGACTTGGAAGAACCTCCGCTAATGGCTCCATCAGTCTCAGGAACCGTCAGCACAGCCTGCTGGGCGCCCTCCATAGGACTGGTGACAAGGGTCATTGCAGGTGTTGCCGCAGCCAAATTCACTGTATATTTACCTGCAAAATACTTCTCGTTGCCGGAATTGTCTTTCGCTCTTACCGTGATGGATTTCAATACATAATCCTGGCCGCTTGGCAAATTGATATTCACTTTCAGCAATGCAGTCAAATTGTGCATCTGAACATCCACGCTTCCCTCAGAAGCCGCCGCCGTACCAGCCATAACACAAGCAATTTTCTGATTTCCATTTCCATCTTCAATGTATGGCTGCGTAGCGTTCAACTCTACAGAATATGTCCTCGAGGCTGCATCGTAGGTAGAGCCTACACCTGGATAAAAAATATCGTAATAATTAGGCTGGCGACTGATCATATCCTCATCAACATCAACAAAATAGGTTGGAGGTGTGCTATTGGTCTTTGGTGCGGCCATTCTAAAGCTATAGCCGTTGACACGGATTTGGTCGCCAAGGTTGAACCATGCCCAATAATTGTTATCTACATACGCTTTCTCCTGAGAAGTGGGTGTTTCCACCAAAAGCCTCAGACGATAGTTGCCGTTCTCTTTCTGGCATGCCGAAAAAAACAGCATGGAGAGACACAGCGTTGCAATTATTTTTTTTCTCATATTGTGTATTATTTATTTTATTACAAACATAAATTGGGGAGCGGGATTACCCCCCCCCGTGCAACTTATTAAAAATCAACTTAATACGTTTTCAATGTGCTAAGTTTCGATTTGCAAATATACGATTTATTTTAAAAATACAAGGGATTTTCAGCAAAAAATATAGTTAAATAATTCAAAATTAGCGGGGCGGAAGTGCATGCAGAGCGAAAACCTAAAGCATTGCAATAAAAATTCAGCGGGGCGGCAATGCCGCCCCGCTGAGTATTGGATTAATTCAAGAAATCGCTACTTTTATTCCGGATCCACAGTCTGCCTTACATAAAAGCCATTATTAACATCTTGGCCAGAATTGGTACCAGCTTTGATGGAAAAAGTCTTAATGGAGCCATCGCCTTTCAATTCACAAGAGGAGAAGAAATACATATTATTGTTTTTACCCTGGCTACTGCCCACATAATAGTATGTATAAACTTCTTTCTTTGCCCCATTTTGCTGTTGAACTTCCAACGGGATAAACAAGGCCCCGGCCTCCTCCATACTTGCCCATTGCGCTGCAGTATAGGAAGACACTGCAGTGGTTGCAATATTTACATTATAAGAAGTTCCGTTGAGAGTGCCAGCGGTAGGATTGCTACAACCCGTAGGCAAAGTAAATTCATAGGGCAGGAACACCCAACCATACTGATTGCCAACCTTGGCAAGACCGTTGGTTGTTTCGCTAAACATCTTGGCCCACTGAGCCATGGTAAGCACCTCCCATGAAGAGTTTGCAGTAGTATATTTGGTACCCAAAGAGAGCTGGTCGGCGGCACCTTCGTTGTTGTTGTTGAAATAGATGGTGTCGTAATCACTACTTGCATTGCTAATGCGGAAGAATGGCGGCAGCGGCTCTTCGGTAACGATTGCGGGAGTGAGGGCGAAATCCTTGGTGTAGATCATGTTACGCTCCAGCTTGTCGAGGCGGACGGTGCGCGTGTAAATCTTGCGGCCAATCTTCACCCTTACATGCAACGATACCTTGTTGCCAGTGCCCGGGTCGTAAGTGGGGAGATAGATGAGGAAGGACTTGTTGCCACCCTTAGCGATGGTGCCAGCGTCGGCACAGCCGATAAGCGTAACTGCTGAATCGGCACCAGTAGGATTGGTCTCAGCAATAAGTTGCTGTCTGTTTTCGGGGTTGGCGGGATCCATGGCCTCATTGATTTGGAGACCGTCGGGGTAGCTCAACTTAATGGTCTGGGAAGACACCGAGATTTCATCGATGGTGATGGCGCCAGCTGCGTCGGAAGGATTCAAAACCTTAACTTCCAGAACAGAGCAGAGGTTGTGGAACTTGATGGCTTCGGTAGTGTTTACCGCACACATGGGTGCGAGAAACTGCTGCACGTTGTTTTCCACCACATACGACTGATTTTCGGGCAGCACAAAGCTAGGCCGCGCCTGATTGGTCATATTGGTAGTTGCAGGAAATACCGAATAGTAAGGAGCCTCTGCCTCGCCATCGTCGTAAGCGACAAATTGAACGGTATTGCCGCCAGAGGTCGATTGATATGTCACGCCATTGATTTTGATTTTCTCGTTTACCACAAAATTGGGGAACCTGTTCACCAAATAGACCTTGGAGTCGGAAGTGTTGCCTTCGATGGATACCGAGAAGACCTTGTGCTGCTGCTCTTTCTCGCAGCCGGAGAACAATGCCACCGACATGCAGCATGCAGCCATTGCAAAAAATTTGATTTTATTTTTCATAATATTCATTGTTTATCAAAATTATTATTTGGTTATCATTTGTTATTTTAGCAAGCCCTTGCGCTTCGAGCCTTTGCTGGATTCGTCTGCGGGAGGAACCACATCCACCAACTCGACATTGATGGCAAGGCGCACAAAACAAGGATCGGTACCATGGTTATGAATGCCACCCAAACTATTATTATGGAAACATAGGTTATAAACAGTTCCTTCATTATCACTGGGATTCCATGTTGCACTTGATATCCAATAGGACACCCTATTATTAGAAGCAGGAGTAGCATGCCAAGGGATAAAAATCGCACCAGCCTCTTCCAGAAGCAGCCATTCGGCATAGGAAAACGTAGCATTTGTAAAAGCAGTTTTTCCGGCACATAAGTTCCACTTAGATTGAAGACCTGAGATTCTGCTGTTGCTCCAATCCCATTCATCAGGCAAAAAGATACAACCAACCTGAGATGTATTTGTATGATAGGGATCCAATCTATTGGGGTCGGTTGTTGGGATAGAGCCTATGGTAGCATAACCAAATAGACTTGCATGATTTGGCCTTTCCTCTATCAGACACATCCATTCGTCTCCCGAAAGCGTACGCCAACCCTTTCCCTGAGGATCCACCAATTCCGCCCAATCAACAAAGTTTGCAAAAGAATAGGAAGAATTCGCAACAGAACCATAATCGTTTGAAGTTCCCTGACTTAAATAAAATAAATCATTGTAATCACTTGCCACAAAACTTGAGTTAGTTCCCGCCTTATACTTGGCGACCATATCATACTGAAATGGAGCGATAAACCATTCTTCGTATTGAACTTCAGTAGTATTATTATGGAAAACGTTGCCATAGCCCAAATACACCTTCTGAGAAGGCTTTCCATTGGCCATTCTCACCGTAAATCCGCCGCCGCCGGTAACGGGCGTAAAGCCGTCCTTTTCTTCGTCCGACAAGCCGAAATTCACCGTGAACATCACATTGCGTTCCAAAGTTCTGGAAACCGGCTGAACAGCATCAACCTTATACTTAAAGCCATG
Source organism: Bacteroidales bacterium (assembly GCA_045597845.1). Lineage (GTDB taxonomy): Bacteria > Bacteroidota > Bacteroidia > Bacteroidales > P3 > Colimorpha. The sequence continues at coordinate 11,869 of JAZLKZ010000113.1, forward strand.
GGAGTTTTCGTAAACCTTTATCGTGAGCTTGGTATTGGTGGAATAGGAAGGCAAATAGATATAGTAGTCTGCCGTTGCATCTACGTCAAGGCGTTTGCCGCCTGCGCCACCGATGCCATAGAGACGCACCCAGTTGAGGTCATCAGATTCCGAATGTGTCGGCGCAACGACCTTGGGCTCTTGGGTACCGAAATCCGTAACGGTCATGGTTCCGCAGAGCTGCACATTGTCGGCTATTACATCGATAGAGTCGATGTAACGCGTATCGCCCGAATTGTTGGTGATTTGGATGTGCGCCACAGAGCAGACGTTCTTGAAAGTGAGCTGATAGCCGTCGGGGGCATAAGCGCACATAGGAGCTTTCAGCTTCTGGTATTCAGCACTTCCAACCTTTACAGTTTGATAATACTGACGCTGCGGCAGATTGACTGTCACCGTTGATGTAGAAGACAAAGTCAAGTTGGCTGCCGTAGCATTGGGATACACGCTATAAAACGGTGGGTTGTCGGAGTCCTTTCCACTAACCCATTCAAGGTTGCCCCAGCCATCGTTGCCGATGCTTTCAATTACATAGGTACCGCCATTGATGCGCACCAACTCGCCCTCCTCGAAACGAGGATAGAGACCGTCGATATAGACCTTGGCACCATTGCCGCCATTCCAGTCCTCCATTACGATTTTTATGGGAGAGAGCTTGCTGTCCTTCTGGCAGCTCCAACAAAATGCCGCCACCAGCACACATGACAGCAATGCAAAATATCTTGTTTGTCTTTTCATAATTCAGCACAAAAATTGATAATACTAATTATAGTCCTTCCCACCAGCCATTAGATCCAGTATAAGGATCAGGGCCGCCCGTAGGACTCACGGGAGGATTATCATCGCTACCATATCCCTCGGGAGGGATTAAGGTTGGCGGATTAGATCCACCACTACCATACTGTTCTCCATTTTCCGACATTGCATAGCCCGCTTCTGCAAAATAGGAATAAATTTCCAACAATGGAGCCTGATAATTTTGTTTTGCAGTCTGCTGGAGTTGCACGTCCCTCTCAAGCAACAATGTAGAAAGGAACTCATCTTCTTGCATCTTAAATTGGGTTCTTTTCATTTTTGTTAGTGTAATCAGCGAACAAGTTCGACTTGTTTAAACTTATTATTTGATGTTATTTTCAATTAAAATTCATTTTGCTCTTTATTGCACAAAAGTGATTCTCGGAAGAATGCAATTGGGCATAAAAATGAACTTTTTTGAGCTTTATAAGATTATCTCAAAAAAAAACACTTTTACTATCCACAACTATACTATTATTTTTTGTTAAATTTTTTTTGCAAAAATACATAATTCTATTGTTAATATCGGCGAATCATTTGTTAAAAATCCATAACGCACGGGGGGGGCGTTGATTTACAA
>JAZLKZ010000114.1:0-5094 GCA_045597845.1 Bacteroidales bacterium
TATTCCTTTTTCATATCTAAATGATTGGAAACCACAAAGATACGAAATAATATCCAATTAACCTACTGATTATCAATTATTTATGTATTTTTTTTGATCCACATAGAATACTTTTTGATTCATTTTTAAACAGCTTCTTAATTGAATCCATATTTTACATTTTATGTATGATTAATAAAAAATTTCTTATTTGGCGTAACCTAAGCTATCCTCTTTTGCCTACCCTATCGGGTCTCCTGCAAGGCGGATGAAACGCCACCCTTGCCGAAACTGCCGCTTATAGCTTTAAAAACGACAGAGGCCACAAATCGAATGAACCTATTCCTCCCGAGCCACCAAATCCCTCTTGGTTTACAGAGGGCTCCATCGCTATAGTCTCGGGCGCATACTCCCTTATCCAGCAACAGATATCGCAGCTCTTTCACGACCATCAAGAATTTTCCTTTCATGATTTATTTTGTTATGATAATACGTTCCGTATAGTTAATTCCCTTTTCGTCCGTAATCCGCAACAGATACATTCCATCGGTCAAACCTATCAAGTTAAGTTCGTTTGTCCCCAAAACAATCTTTACCAATTGTCCATAGATATTGTAAACCTGAACTTCGGAAGCCGTGATGCCATCAATATGAACAAAACCGTTAGTAGGATTGGGATAAAGCATAACATGCTCGTTATTGGCTTTGTTTTCGCGTATATCTGTGATATCAATACCGCTAAACGAAGGAAGATGGTTGACAAAGATGGAACAATACGGAGAGGCACACCAATACTCGTAATCATCTGAGTTCTCCTGCCCCAATATCCAATCGTTTAGGGCTTCTTCAAGGCGCAAGGTCTTGTAAATAAAACCCGTATGGCTCTGTACGGAAACGGTATCGTCGAAAATCCAATAAGGACTTTGGAAGTATGGCGTAGGTTCAAAGGGCACGGCATTCTCAATAGTACCTTCATTATAAGAGACGGGGGCGTCATCAAAATAACCTCCTCCCTCATGGTAATTGAAAGTATTATAATAACAATGTCTTATCGTCCCGTAATTTGCCTCTGCTGCTCCCATTCTTGGCGTTGGAGGCCACCAACAAGGGTAATCCCCAAACCAATTGTCAATATAGGAGTAGCAGTTCTCAATCAGTCCATGATTTTCAATAGCCATGCCACCATATTCCCACATCCATTTCAGCGAATCGGCCACAGAAGCGCAATTTTGAACGGTGCCGTAATTGAAATAAACAAACAATCCCTCAATTTCACAATTATTACCAGGGTAAGACAATTTGCCGAGTTTCACCATGCAGTTTGTAATGATACCGTCATTCTTGAACCCAAACAGCGCACTTTCAATACCATTCCCATTTTTACGCAATTCGTCAATCTCAACATAGCAACGGTCGATGACATTGGGTCTGGTCTCCTCTTCAGTTTCAATGGATTCCGCGCTCCCAAAAAACTTGCCGTCTCTTTCATTACGCCCTTCAGCATAAACATGACGCAGCACCACATTTTCTATTCTTGCACCGCACAAGTTTCCAAAGAAGCTCTCAAAGTTCTCATAATTCGGATTATGAAACAGAATAAGATTGTTTACAGCAAACCCGTTGCCGTCAAAAGTGCCGCAGAATTTCAGCTTGTCGGGGTTGGGGTCGCCGAGGTTGGTGCCGTCGGCAATGGGAATCCAAAGGGCGGTAGACATATCAACGTTGGCTTCAAGGGTCACTTTTTTTCCGTTGAAGTCATCGGCTTCTTGTCCGTTAAGGCCGTTCACAACAGAGATAAGCCATGCCAAAGCCTCGGCAGAATAAAGATGCACATCACCATTGAAGTCCACCACATAGCCTTCTGGTTGCTCGGTGACGAGATTAGTCCAATATTGTTCAGGCAGCTCTCGCGTTGAATTAATTCGCCTTGAAACATTCTTCAGTTTTCTCAGAGCCTCATCTGTTTGCTTGGCGAAGGCTTCCGCTGACTTAGGTACAAACTGGGTCAGCTTCCCTTTCGCGCCTTTTGCCCCACTACCTTCCATTTTCAAGTAAAGGTTGCCAAGGTCAATAGTGGCAAAAATGCTATCATTGTATGGTGTTTCTTCGTTTTCAATGATGTCCTCGTACCATGCTATGGCTTGTTCATAATGTTCCATGAATTCATCGCACTTATTGGCAAGCGAACCAGCTAAGGCCGAAAGGCTCTCGTTGCCTTGAATTGTGGTATCATTAAGGTAATAATAATGTAGTCCAGCATAATTCTCGCCGTCATTTCCCTCTATCAGCAATAGTTTCTTCATAGCGTTAAGCGCACTGCTGGTATTGGGATAGAGCGTCACGATTTCCTTATAACTTACCTTGGCAGAAGTGTATAAGCCTATGTTCCATAATGAATCCGCTTCAACTGATTTCCGTTGGGCTTCTTCTTCGTAGTTCGAAAGGCATTCGCCATAACTCCACTTGGGAAGAAAGTCGAATACAACGCAATTATTTGTATTGGTGATATGATGGAAGTGGTTCCCTATCTGTGTGTTAGTGTAATTTCCCCAAGTGTTGTATTCCAAGTCAAGTCTGGTACACAAGCCCTTGCCATTGTCAACATTATCCTCATACTCGACAAACCATCCGTTTCCTGAATTTGTGATGCAGTTGAAACGGAAAGTTTGCGGCATACAGTCGCGATAGATATACACCTCAGAATTATCGTTGTCATGAATATACTGGGTCTGGCTTGCATTAGAAGCTCCACAGTTGCCCATAAAGTTGTTCACGGTGCTTCCGTTGAGCAGTTTTACCCCCGTAAAGCACTGGGTGATTTCGTTCTTCCCCTTGATATCAGCGGTAGTTCCGTACAAAGTGAGGCCTGTGTCCGTGCAGCCTTTTATGGTATTCCTAAGTATTTGACTGCCGATTCCTGATGTCCCGCAATTGTAGAGCAGAATGCCATCGGTATAAAAACGAGAAGACATTAATCCTACGCCATTCACCGTATTATCCGTCAACATAATACTTGAATAGCCATCAACACGCAAGGCATACTCGCATTGAATTCCCAAAGCACGGAAAGTGCAATTGCTGACCGAGATTGACGAGGCGTTTGTTAAGGATGCTGTACCTGCCGTTCCTGCGGCTGCCAAAAGCGTGGCATTCTCGAAAGTGCAGCCATCAATGACAATGGTCTGCTGGCCATTGATTGTTATCGCCAATGTCGCTCCGTTCTCGGCTTTGAAAGTTACGCCTTGGCCGATCTGGATATTACCATTTACCACGATTTCACAGTCGCCGCGTTTAGCAGTGATGATGGCGTTGTTACCGATGACGAGTGACGAGCCGTTTTCGACCTGCAGTTTGCAATAGTGAGCCTCTGTACCATACATATCAAGGTTGACACCTTCGTTGATGGTCAATGTGGAGTTGCCATCCACTTTGACTGTACGGCGGGCAACGCGATCCGTAGCAAGGGTTAGATTGTTTTGTATGGGATTCTCGAAAGGCAGTAGATGGTAAGGGATGCCCAACCTCGTATAACCATTGTTCACAATTGGTACAGGCGAGGAACCTGGATATGGCAGCTCGAAAACTTCGTCCCAACGGTAATCAATTAGCGAAAAGTCGGAAACGGTTCCGTTATGTTGTCCAGAACTTTGGTATATTGTAAAATACACTTTTCCAACATTGTCAAGATTGTAAAACTGACCGTAATCTAAACAAAGTTCAATAGGATCCTCATTTATTCCTTGCATAGGGAGACAACCAGCCCCCGACCATGCTGGAGGTCGATTGAATGCGCAATATTGTACGGAATTGATTGGAGTTGACTGATTGGCATTGTCCGCTCTGCCTGCAAATAACTTTAATTTTTTTCGACACGCATGGTCGATTTTGACTTTTAAGGTCATTTCTGGGGCATATGAAGAAGCTACAGACACTACATGAACATGTTTTTGAGTATCATTTTCATTTGTATAAATACCTCCAGAAGCATGAGGCTTTGCCAGCAATTGATAAGGCATATATACAAATCCTCCATTCCCAAGCCAACCACTTCCCCATGAATTGGCAACCTTAAGTGCTCCTATTTCCCATGTTGTCATATCGTTTGGGTTTGAGTTAGTGTATTGGCCGTCCCCATTAAAATCATATTTGACATTGTCATCATACCCCACGATTGTCATTGCGTGGAGACCACTATTACCCCAACCAATTACGATTTTCTTTCCCGTTTCATTACTTTCACTGGGCAATGTTCCGTAGTTTGCATTTGAAATTTTTGCAGCGAAATTAGCCAATCCTCCCGAATCTTCTCCCGAACCATGGTCGTTTAGCCAGTGCTTGAGAGCATCCAAGCCTGCTGGTGTTGAAACATCTATGTAATGGTATTCGGTAATCACCTTATTGTTCAGAGCTTCTTTGTACTTTTCATATTCCGTTTCCCAAACATTGGCTCGTTCAGCGTCTGATTGTAGATTTGGTTTATACATTCCTCCATAGTCATCCACTGTTGGAACACCCATCTGTTTAATGACATCCCAACCTTGATAATACCATGATCCTCCAGAACTATCTTGTTTGTTGAGGAAATTCCATGTGAAGTGAGTGGGGTATTGGTTTTCAGGTAAACTGCCAGAAACATTTCTTATACGATTAACTTCGTATGTAAAAGTGTATCCAACACCAGAAGCTTGACCGCAACAGCCTCCATTTTGCAAAAACACAGGCCGAAACCAAAGTTCTTGTGAGTTATCAACCAGAGGGGGGAGAACCGTTGTAGAAGATCTATTCGAAATTACCAACGGGGTGATTGCATCCAATTCCGCTTGTATTTCAGGTGTAATTTCAGGAAGATCTCCAGCCCACCAAGGTTCCCCATTAGGATCAGGATTACAATTGACCAATTGGGCATTAGCAATCAAAGTTAAGCTCATTGCAAGACAAAGGCTAAGTGTTCTAATAAATGTTTTCATTTCTTTGAAATTTAAGGGGACTTCTATTTTTAGCATTTTTGCGCCATTCCTCTGAACTTCGTGAAGTCCGTTAGCCAAAATTCAAAGTGAACAACGCGGCAAATATATGAATTTTCTTCTATTTTCTAACTTTTCATCATTATTTCAT
>JAZLKZ010000115.1:0-22355 GCA_045597845.1 Bacteroidales bacterium
GCAGTCGCTGGGGGCTTTCGTGGGCAACGAACGCGCAGAGAGCCAGTCGTTTGAAATCACGTTCATGCCTGGCGCCAATGGGGTGGAGGGGGTGATGATTGTCAACACCGCCGACTACCGTTGCACTTTCAAGACCGACCCGAGAAGGGATGTCTGCTACGAGATATTGCTGGATGTACGTTCGGGTGACTTCCTGCGGGAGGTGAACCGCCTGTTTCAGACCTATCCGACCGAGAATCCTGACGGAGCGGTGAAGATGATGACCTTCGGCAACGATGTTGTGCGTGTTGATGAGGACGCGTCGCGCACCTCACGCTTCCGCAGCTTCAAATTCACGTTTGCACGATAGGGATTGAACTTGCAAAAAAAACGTAAGGGCTGCCATTCGACAGCCCTTTCCTGTTCAAGTTGAATTCGTTTCTATGTCTTTATTCCCGCAATTATCAATTCTTAAGACAGTCTGTCCATAATCATTGCGAGTGCCTGGCTCATCTTTTCGTGGTATTCGTTGATGAACTTGCCCGTGGCGCGGTTGGCGATTACTTGGCAGATGGTCAATGCGTTGTGTCCCATGATACGAGAAAGACCATAGATTGCGGAGGTCTCCATCTCAAGGTTGACGACCTTGGTGCCGTCCCATTCGAAGGAGGCGAGGCGTTCGTTGAGGTCCTTGACGCTGGGGGCGATGCGGATGTTGCGGCCTTGCGGTCCGTAGAATCCTGGTGCCGTGGCGGTTATGACCTTGGGCATGTCGAAAGCCACGGAGTCGAGCAACTGTTGGCTGCCTTTCACGGCGTAGGGCTGGGCGAGCTTTGCATCGAACTGCATGTGAGCGATGAATTGCCGGTTCATGGCTTCTTCGAGAATGGCGGGGTCGTGGTCGTAGTAGTTGATGAGACCATCGAGACCCAAGGCATATTGGGAAGCCACGAGGGTGCCGACTTCAATTTCGGCTTGTAGCGATCCGCAGGAACCCAGACGGATGAGGTTGAGTGTGCGGTGTTCGGACTTTTCGCAACGTTTTGCGAGGTCCATGTTGGCGGCGGCATCGAGTTCGGTCATAACGATGTCGATGTTGTCGCATCCCATGCCGGTACTCAAACCTGTAAATCGGTGTCCGTGGTAGGTGCCTGTAACAGAGCGGAGTTCGCGGTTGATGATGTCAAATTCTACGGTGTCGAGGATCTCTTTCATAAGGTCGATGCGACCGGGGTCGCCCATCAGGATGACATCGTCGGCGAGCATTTCGCCAGTAAGGTGGATATGGTAGAGACTGCCATCGTTGGCAAGAACTAATTCGGAATCTTTCATGATAGTTGAATTAAGAAAACAAACACTTGGCATTTGTGGTGCCAAGTGTTTGTCTTGTTATTGATAGGTTTTTATTTGCTAGTTGGTCGAGTGGAAGAGGAGGGAGTGGAAGTACGCGTGGCGGTGCTTGTGCTGGCAGGACGTGTAGTGGAAGTTGTTGTGGTTTTGGTTGACGTGCTTGCAGGACGGCTCGAGGAAGTTGTGGTTGTAGAAGTGCGCGTAGAGGTGGTAGTGCTTGTCTTTGTGGCAGAAGCCGAAGGTCTACTGCTTGAAGATGTAGTGGTTGTAGAGGCTGGACGAGTTGTCGTGGTGGTAGTTTTGGTGGTGCTGGAGGTTGGCCGTGAGCTCGTAGTGCTGGTAGAGGTGGAGGTGGAAGTTGGACGCGTGTTGGTGGTAGTGGTTCCCGTGCTGGTGTTGCTCGGACGCGAGGTCGTGGTAGTTGTCGTTGTTGCCGCGGGGCGTGTACTGCTGGAAGTCGTGGTGGTGCTGTTGCTCGGTCTCGATCCCGAGGAGGTGTTTGCCGCAGGGCGAACGTTTCCTGTAGTGGTGGTAGTGCTGTTGGAAGGACGCGAAGATCCGTTGTTGGGTGCGATGGTCGGACGAGTCTGTCCTGGAGTGAAGGGTTCGCTGGTTACTGTAGGAGCAGGAGTGCCAGGAGTGCGGAGGTAGTAGGGATGGATTACCGGAGTGTTGGGGTGAGGAGCAGGTGCACCAGGGTGTGGCGCAGGGCCTCCGTGATGAGGAGCGGGAGGCATCGGGGGTACCCAACCCGGACGGTGGATGTCGTAGTGGTAGGTGCGAACGTAGTGTGTTACGTGTACTGTACGAGTGAAGCGGTTGTAGGCAGGCATGGTCCAGATGATGGTGGGTACATGTACGTCGCAACGGAATCTGAGGTACTGTGCAGCGTTGTAGAGACGGCCACTATATCTGTTGCTCAGCCATACGCATCCCAAGTCGAGAGGCATGTAGATCTCTTCTCCCGTGTAGGCGTCGTAGCCGAAAACCCACAGCTCGTAGTATTTGTTGGTGACCCTCTCGGCCCAGATGTCGGAGATGATGACGTAAGTCTCAATCTCGTTGTCATAGCCACAGTAAATCATCATTTCATCCTGTGCGTTGAGAAACTTGACACATCTGTTCGCCTGTGAGCGTGTGAAATATAGAATTGAATTTGCTGACATTGACAGCGACATTACCACAAATGTCATTAAAATTAGGAACTTTTTCATGATGCGATGTTTTTTAAGGTGAGTAATTCTGTTCTTTTATTAATTAGTATTAAAGGGGTTTGTTTTCTTGCCGAGAAAATCTTTTTTTGTTTTGCAAAAATACAAAAATTATGTCAAATAAAAAATGAAAGTTGCATGTTTGGGAATGCAAGTAACTAACAATCAAATCAACAAACAGCAACCAGAACGATTTCACAGTACACATTCGACAGTTTGCGCTTTTCGGTTCACTTTTTTTTCGTATCTTTGCAAACGTTTTTGGAGAGATGCCGGAGTGGTCGATCGGGGCGGTCTCGAAAACCGTTGACCAGCTTGCTGGTCCCAGGGTTCGAATCCCTGTCTCTCCGCAAGAGCCTCGTTTTTTTCAAGCGAGGCTTTTTTTAACAGTTCAACCCTATGAAAAAAACTTTCTTATTCCTCAGTGTCGTGATGATTTCTATGGCGACAATGGCTCAAAACAAGCAGATTACTCTGGAAGACATTTGGCAGAAGGGAACTTTCACTCCCAACGGCATCACTTCCATCCAGTCAATGAAAGACGGCGAACACTACACCGTTCTCACCCGTACCGGCATCGACCAGTATTCCTACAAGACTGGCGAAAAGGTGAAGTCGGCATGCATTTTCAACATGCCTTCGATGAAGAACAAGGCCAAACCGCTTCCTCCTATCGAGGAATATGAGTTTGACGCCAACGAACAGCAAATCCTGCTCAGCAGCGGTTTCGAACCCATCTACCGCCACAGTGGCGTAAGCGACTACTATGTATATAGCATCGACAATCAGACTTTCACCAAGATTTCCCAAAACGGCAAGCAGCGCCTCACCACCTTCTCGCCCGACGGCAAGCATGTGGCTTTTGTGCGCGACAACAACCTGTTCGTCATGGATCTCTCCAACTACGAAGAGACGCAGGTCACCACCGACGGCAAGATGAACGAGGTCATCAATGGCACAACGGATTGGGTGTATGAAGAGGAATTTGCCATCACGCGCGGTTTCTACTGGAGTCCCGACAGCAAGAAGATCGCCTTCTACCGTTTTGACGAGAGCAAGGTGAAACAGTACTCCATGCAGATGTGGGGCGAACTCTATCCCGAAGATTATACCTACAAATATCCCAAGGCTGGTGAGGACAACTCGGTGGTGGACATATTGATTTACGATCTTCAATCCCACAAGACACTCAAGCTCAATACGGGAAGTGAGCGCGACCAGTACCTGCCTCGCCTGCAGTGGACCAACGATGCCAACACTTTGGCTTACATGCGCATGAACCGCTTCCAGAATGAGATGGAACTTTATCTTGCCAACGCTACTACGGGCGACATCCGTCTGCTTTACAGCGAAAAGGACGAGGCCTACGTCGAGGTTCCCGGCACATGGCGTTTTCTCGCAGATGGCAAGCATTTCCTCATAACCAGCGAGAAGAGCGGATACAACCACATCTATCTCTACGACCTTCAGGGCAATGAGGTGCGTCAGGTCACCTCTGGCGACTTCGAGGTTGTCGCTATCCGCGGCATCGATGAGAAGGAGGGCAAAGTCTATTTTACGGCTCATGCATCTTCGCCCATCAACACAGACCTTTTTGTAACCAGCTACAACTCCAAGAAATCTACGCTAACCTCACTCAGTCCGCGCCCCGGAACCTACCAGGCCAACTTCAGCAAGGGATGCAAATACTACATTCAGGTCTTCAGCGATGCCAATACGGCTCCCATCTATACGCTTCATGACAAGAAAGGCAAGCTGGTCAAAACTTTGGAGGACAATGCCGAACTGCAACAAACCATGAATGACTATGGTACTTGCCGCAAGACTTTTGGCACTTTCAAGACGAACATCGGCACCGAGTTGAACTACTACATCATCCTTCCTGAGGATTTCGACTCCACCAAGCAGTATCCTTTGTTTTTCTATGTCTATGGCGGACCTGGCAACCAGCAGGTAACCAACTCCTATGGAGGCAAAGACTACTATTGGTTCCACATGCTCAGCCAGCAAGGTTATGTTGTAGTATGCTTCGACGGCCGTGGCACGGGTGGTCGTGGCGCCGCTTTCAAGAAACAGACATACCTCGATCTCGGCCGCATGGAGTGCGAGGACGCCATCGAGGCCGCCAAGTATTTCGGCAACAAGCCGTGGATCGATTCCAAGCGCATCGGCATCTTCGGCTGGTCGTTTGGTGGCTACCTCTCCACGCTCAGCATCCTCAAGGGCAACGAGGTCTTCTCCGCCGCTATCGCCGTGGCTCCTGTCATGACTTGGCGCTACTACGACAACATCTATACCGAGCGTTTCCTGCGCCGTCCTCAGGACAACCAGGAAGGTTACGACAACAACTCACCGCTCAACTTCGCCAACCGTCTCAAAGGCAAATATCTGCTCATTCACGGCTCAGGCGACGACAACGTACACGTACAAAACACCATGGATATGCTTACCAAACTCGAGGCAGCCAACAAGCAGTTTGAGTTCCGCATCTATCCCAACAAAAACCACAGCATCTACGGAGGCACCACTCGTCTGAACCTCTACCAGCTCATGACCGACTTCCTCCACGGAAATCTGTAGTCAGTGATTTGAGAATACATAGAATAGAGAAGGGGAGCGATTTCGCTCCCCTTTCTATTTGTCTTCATTTTACCGAACCTTTCTTTTTTAGTGCATCCACCACCTCAATATCAGCAGTCAACCACTTGACGCTATCTAACTCGTCTATTCCCAACCAACGGGCTTCCTCGTGCTCAAGAAGTGAGAGTTGTCCACCAATGATCGTGCAAAAGTAGCAATGCATCGTAAGGTGAAACTGAGGGTAGTCATATTCAACTGTTGCAAGATGATTGCCAACATCAATCTCCGTCGCCAGTTCCTCGCAAATCTCGCGCTTCAAAGCATTTTGATGAGTTTCTCCCGACTCAATTTTTCCACCAGGAAATTCCCACCAATCCTTCCATTCGCCATAGCCCCGTTGGGTGGCGAAAAGCCTACCATCACGGATGATGATGGCGGCAACTACATTGATATGTTTACGTTGTTCCATGGTTTACACAGCAATCAAGAAGCGCGTAATAAGGCGTTAATCTACTTGATATTTTTGTATATCTTCTCCATCGTTGTATCGGTAAACGTCCTCCAGATCTCAAGTTTCACCTTCTTGTAGTTATCAAAAAGTTGACCGACACGTTCTATCTCAAATACCAAACGGAGATCGTTTTTGTCCTCTTTTTCTTGACCTTCTTTGCGATAGCCAAGGCGTGCTATCTTGATATAATAGAGGTCGCGTATGCCCTTGCCAGAGAGATATGGCATGAAATAGTAGAGTTTGTTGAGTGCAACAGTATTTGGAAACTTTTTGCCTGTATAGTAGATTTTTGCCGAGCCATCAAGGTATTGTTCCCAATTGTCCTTCTTGACATTGCAGATAAGGAGATTCTTGGTTAGGTCAATAGGCAATTGACGATGATTGCGTTTCGTGCCGTACTCAAATTCTGTGTCTTCGCGAACCATACAGTTCTGAGTGATTGGCTCAAGTTCATATTGATTAAAGAGGTCGAATAAGTTGAGCTGTGCGCAAACAGCTTCAACCTTTGATGTCTGCGTTTTATTATCCTTTACTACTACTAACTGAGATTGCTTGCGCATAATCTCGTTTACGGCTTCCGTACAATTTAGTGTCTTAGATGGAAACTCCGTTTGAATATCATTAAACAAGCGAATCAACGAGCGTCCTATTGCCCACGCAAGGTTGACTGGTACAGCATTACCTATTTGCTTGTACTTAGCACTCATCGTCCCCTGAAAGTTCCAATAGTCTGGGAAGGTTTGGATGCGAGCGTATTCGCGAATGGTAAGAGGACGTGTTTCTATCGGATGGCATCGTTCCGTCTGTTTTTGCGCCGGCGCACAAGTAAGAGTAAGAGAAGGCTCGTCAAGAGACAAGCGACGAGCCATACCAGTCTTACCACCGCCAAGTTCCCAACTGCCTCCCATGTATTCACGTGCTACATCTTCGGGGAGGTCACGCCAGTCGCCACCTTGAGGAACCATTGCTAGAATACGTTTTTTCTTCTCTGGATATTTCATGCCCTCGGATTCGGGAACATCATTATCAAAGATGACGCTCTTATAAAGCGCATCCCGAAGGGTAAGCACGCGTTTGTAAGGCGAAGGCCAATGGAACTGCACTCGCTCGGCAATGTCGTTACGAATGGCTATCAAGATAAGGCGTTCACGCTTTTGCGGAACCTGATACATAATTGCTTTCAGTACGCGAGGTTCAACAAGGGTGTAGCCAAGTTCTCTGATGACATTGCAGATAGTTTTAAAGGTTCTGCCATCTTCGTGAGATGTCAATCCTTTAACATTCTCGCCCATAAATACCTTTGGGCGAATTTCTGTTACGGCACGTGCCAGTTCGAAGAACAATGTGCCACGAGTATCATTGAAACCACCTTGTTTGCCAGCGTAGGAGAATGCCTGACAAGGAAAACCGCCTGAGAGAAAATCAACCTTGTCGCGAAGAGGAGTGAAATCAATGTGCCGAACATCACCCTCAATTACATTCCAATCTGGTCGATTGTAGCAAAGCGTCTTACATGCGGAAGTGTCAAACTCATTGAGAAGAACATGATGGAAACCTGCAAGCGACAAACCTAGAGCTAATCCACCACCACCTGCAAAGAGTTCCACAGAGGTGTATTGGCGAAGAGGTACAACGTGAGATTCTTCATCCCAATGATTGTTTACCATTTCCATTGCTTCAGGAATGTCATGAAGGTCTTCAAGATTAAACCCTCTAATTCCATTTACCTCACGCAACGGATACACCTCCTTCCTTGACCAAGATTGAGTGACAGCCAAAGATGTTCCAGCAAGGGCAGCCAAATTGCTCTCAGATACAAACATTCTTTCGATGATTATAAATTATCAAATCCGTCGTAACTCTTGAATGCCAAAAGATATAAACTTTTCGTGACATCAGGAGAAATTGCTTCCAGTTCTTCGAACACAGTATTTTTTTTGTTCAGCGACGCGCAAGCTAGAAATCACATCATCAAGAATGTCAGGCAACGCCTTGCACAGTTTCATAAACGCATTGGTTTCTCCAAAAACAATCTCATAGAATTTATCCATAGAAACCCTACGGATTTTAGGATTATTGAACTGCTCTTTATCAACAGTAACAATCCAAGTCTTATTTTGTGATTTCTTTGCTATTGCCTCTACAAGCATACAAGTTGCGTCATTATCTCTAACAATCTTATGTTGCATCTTCATATAGGTCTTTTGAGATGCTGCTGAATTCATAGTGTTATGCTTGTTTTTCATCTCTACAAAGATATGAAGATTATCGTTGACCACATCAAATCCTTCGTTAGGAACTTTCCAACCATTGCCAGCATAGCGGAAGATATTCTGATGAGAATAGCCAACATGGTTGTTGTTGTGCTTATCCATCTGGCGAATACATTCAGCGATAACAACCTCCTTTATCGAACGGCCATAAACTTTGGCATCAAAAGTCAGCTTTATAGGATCAATAATATTCTTGTTGAAATCCTTCAAATTGATATTTGTGCTGTATTGCAGTACTGTGTTTTTTACATGATTGAAGATATCTTCGTTGGAGATAAAACCTAATTTATAATTTTTCATTGTTAGTTGATTTTAAAATGTTAGTAGGGAAAAACTTATAAAATAAATATTCTTCAAAATAGATCCATCTACGAAATCAATGTCATAATAGTGTTTGGAACAAAATTACTGTATTTCCACAAAATTAACATTCAAAAAAATATATGATTATTATGGTTTGTTTACAATCCAATTCAAAATTTGCTACTGCAAAAATACGAAATAAATTGGAATCGTGAAAGATAAAAAAAACATTATGCCATAAGCATAGGAAACAAAAAAGAGAACCGTTTGGTTCTCTTTCTTTTGTACCGCATATCAGAGTCGAACTGATGATCTACTGCGTGAGAGGCAGTTGTCCTGGACCACTAGACGAATGCGGCAGTTGTTTCTCTCGAAATCGTTTGCAAAAATACTAACTTTTTTGCAATTACGCAAATCTCTAATCAAAAAAAGTTCCTTCAGACTTTTTTAGTTACTAGATTTCAATGTGTTGGATTATGGAAAAACAGCAAATAAAATGCAAATCCCCACACTAACAATATTAGATAGGTTATCCAATAATAGGAAAATTTGCGGTTTTTATGACGGATGGTGTACATCAAAATCAAGTTGATAAACACACCTCCCAACAGCTCGAACAGGTGTAGTGTCATCTCGGGAATGCGCCTTTTTTCAAGGCGTGCTTTGCGCTTGTCTGCGGCGAAGAGTATTCCCGAGACGAGACTCACTAAACCTAAATAAATGGCGAAGTATTTCATGCCATGTTGTGGAATACGTTCACCACGTCGTCGTCGTTTTCGAGACGCTCAATCAAAGCATTGACATCTTCCTGCTCGGCTTCGCTCAGCTCGCGCATGGTAAGAGGGATGCGCTCGAATTTGAAGGACTTGATTTCGTAGCCATGCTCTTCAAGGTATTTGGAAATGGGGCCGTAGTTCTTGAAGTCGGCGTAGATCATAATCTCGTCTTCGTCGCGGAACACCTCGTCGATGTCGCAGTCGATAAGTTCGAGCTCAAGTTCGTCCATGTCGATGCCTTCTTTGTAGGCCACGACGAAGGAGCATTTGCGCTCAAAGAGGAAGTCGTTCATACCCATGGTGCCGAGTTCGCCTTTGCCACGCACGAAAGCAGCGCGCACGTTGGCGACAGTACGGGTGGGATTGTCGGTAGCGGTCTCCACTACGACAGCGATGCCGTGAGGACCCTTGCCGTCATAAACAACCTCTTTGTATGCTGAGGTGTCTTTGTCGGTGGCACGCTTGATGGCGCGTTCCACGTTTTCCTTGGGCATGCTCTCGCTCTTGGCGGTAGCCATAAGCAGGCGCAGACGGAGGTTGCTGGAAGGATCGGGGCCGCCGGCAATGACTGCCAGCTCAATTTCCTTGCCGATTTTGGTAAAAGTGCGGGCCATGTGACCCCAACGTTTCAGTTTTCTTGCTTTACGGTATTCAAACGCTCTACCCATAGTTTTAAATTGAAAATTGAGAATTGATAATTAATTTAGATGATTCCTTGATTTGGGATGAATTTCCTAAGAAATTCCGTGCATTCTTCAAAAGTCTTGAAAGTGTGTTCTTCTGGCACGACGGATGGTATGACATTGAGAGTGCGAAGCATGTACATAGGCTGCGGCTGTATGATGGTCATCAGAACCGTGATGCCGCGCTCCTGCAAATCCTTGATGGCGGTTTCCATTGCATAGAGTCCCGACTGGTCCATGAAGCTGACAAGTTTCATACGGATAATAACCACCTTGGCGTCGTTTGGAACATCTTCCATCACCTCTTTGAACTTGTTGATGGTACCGAAGAAGATGGGACCGTTCAGACGTTGCACGTAGATGTGCTGACGCATCTCTTTGGTGATGCCGCCCTCATCGCTCCAAGGCAGGTTTTTGTCGAAATTGGCCACGCCAGGGTCGGGGAGACCTTTGTGCAGTTCGGCGGAAGTCATCGTAGCAGAGCTGTAGCCGCCTTCCACCAAGTCGCTAGCACGTTTCATAAACAGCACGCAGGCGATAACCATTCCAATACCTACTGCCGTGAGCAAATCGACAAAGACTGTGACGAGGAATACGACAATCAAGACAACAGCGTCGGCCTTCGGAATCTTGAAGAGGTCCTTGAAACCCTTGAAGTCGATGATGCCCCAGCCTACGGTAATCAGGATGCCGGCAAGCACCGAAAGAGGCACATATTTCACCAAACTTCCTAGTCCCAACAAGATGGCAAGCAACAAGATGGCGTGAACCATACCGCTAATCTGGGTGCGTCCGCCACTCTTTACGTTCACCACAGTACGCATGGTTGCACCGGCGCCAGGAAGGCCACAGAAAAGTCCCGCCACGGCATTGCCGATGCCTTGGCCGATAAGCTCTTGGTTGGAGTTGTGTTTGGTTTTGGTAATATTGTCTGCCACCACTGAGGTGAGCAAAGTGTCGATAGAGCCCAAACCTGCAAGGGTAAGGCCGGGAATGATGGATGCTTTCAAAACCATGCCCCAATCAATGGAGGCGAGGTCGATTCCCGCTTTGGCGAAAAAGGGCAAAGGCATACCCGAAGGAATCTTACCGATTGTGAGGTGTTCGGGAAGGTTGCAGAAGAGCGAAATCACGGTCATCACAATCAATGCCACCAGCGTGGCAGGCACTTTCTTGGTAACCTTCGGAAAAAGTTCGATGATCAAGATGGTACCAAGTCCCAATAGTAATGCTGTAAATGAGATGCCTTGCGCTACGGCGCCAGGAATGCCCATCACGAGGTCAATCATCGTACCCGAACCTTTCAAACCCACCAAGGGGTAAAGTTGCTGCAGGATGATGATGACGCCGATACCACTCATAAAGCCCGACAGAACGGGGTAGGGAATGTAGCGGATGTATTTTCCTATCTTGATGATTCCGAAAAGGATTTGAAACAATCCACAGAAGAGTCCTGCAAGCGACATACTAATCATTACCGAACTGATGTTGCCGCCACTGCTTGCCCAAGCACCACCTATCAAAGTGGCGGCCACGACGGTCATAGGACCGGTGGGACCGCTAATCTGACTGTGGGTGCCGCCAAAAAGAGCGGCAAAAAATCCCAACATAGTGGCGCCAACCAAACCGGCGAGTGCGCCAATTGAAGCTGCTGAAGGATCGTCAATTCCACCGAAAGCCTGTATTCCGAAAGCCAAAGCCAAAGGCAAAGCGACAATGCCTGCAGTTACGCCGCCAAAAATGTCGCCCTTAATGTTGTCTGTCTTGATAAATGACATAGTTGAGATGTAAGTGTTAGTACTTGTGTTTTCAATTAGTTATACGCAAAATACCTTTGCGGAAGTGTTTTGCAAATTTACAAAAAAATATTGTTTTCTCCACCACCAACAGAATATTGAACCAATATTTATTTAAAAAACAAAAGCACCCCCGATAGGGAGTGCTTTGTTTTTTGATTTCCAGCAATGCTTATGCACCAATTTTTGCGGTGTAAGCGGCAGCGTCCATCAAACCGTCGATGTCGGACATGTTGGCGGGTTTAACCTTGATAATCCAGCCATTGCCATAAGGATCGTTGTTGATGGAAGAAGCGTCTTCCAAAGAAGCGTTGAATTCAACAACCTCGGCGGTTACGGGCATGAGCAGATCGGCAACGGTCTTAACGGCTTCGATAGAGCCAAAAGCCTCGCCAGCCTCAATGGTGTCGCCTTCGCAATCTACGTCAACGAAAACGATGTCGCCAAGTTCGTGCTGTGCATAGTCGGTAATGCCAATGTAAGCAAATTCACCTTCGATTCTTACCCATTCGTCATCCTGGGTGTACTTCAAATTTTGAGGAATATTCATAGTTTTGTTTGTTGTTTGATTTTGTTGCAAAATTACGCATTTTCAACTTATCTGCAAAATTTTTTTTTCAATGTCATAATTATTTTATAACTTTGCAACATCAACGTCCGAGAAGGATTGTGATTTTTCCCTGCGTTATTTATTTATTATCAACAACTTTCAACGAAAGTTATACTATTAAATGTACAATAAAACTGAATTGTCAGCCAAAGCGCATATTGAATTGATCAATATCGCCAAAGAGCTTGGTATTCCTCACGCCTCTCGCACTGATGCGTCGGAATTAATCTACAAAATTCTTGATTTACAGGCAGCAAACCCCAGTGCGGTTGCTGGCTCTCATCCATTGGAAACGCAAGATGCGGCTTCGCGGCCCAAACGCACCCATATGAAACCCCAGTTGCTTGCCGAGTCCAGTCTCAACAATCCTGAACTCCATTCTCGCAAAAAAAGAAAGGCAAAAAAGGATAACGTTTCAAAACTGGCGGATTCCAACAAGCTGAATGCATCTAATAACACACCTGCAGAACAGGAATTTGATCATCCACAGTCCGACGTGTTGAACATCAACGATCTTGAAATTCCGAGTATTCCGATGGTTCCCGACGTGGTGAGTCCTTCCACAAGGCTCATCCGCCGAAAAGAGAATAACGAACCTGTTGCGGAAAGTCATACCGAGACGGCACCCGTGCAACAGGACTCCAATAAGGCGGAATCGGCTCTGAAATCCAACGACACCCGAGAATCGTCGTCCATGGCGACTCCCGACCCGGCGCAGCCTGTCAAAAGGAAGCGTGGAAGACCTCGCAAACAAGATATCATCAAGCCACAGCCTGCTTTAGAGGAGAAAAAAGAAGAGACTGCGCCCCAAGCCGCAGCTGTTGCTACGCAAGAAGAAGTAGTGGCAGCGGTACCAAGCCGCGAGACTCCCGCTGTTGAAACGCCGAATGGCGACGTCCCTCGCATTGCAAGAAATCCTAATCGTCAGCAGTTTGAACGCAAGAGACCCGTTGTGGAATATCCGTTCGATATGGAAGGCGTTATTGACGCCGAAGGCGTTTTGGAGGTGATGCCTGAAGGTTTTGGGTTCTTGCGCTCTTCTGACTACAACTATCTTAATTCTCCCGATGACATTCTCGTCTCGCAATCACAGATACGCAAATATGGCTTGAAGACCGGCGATACCGTTTTGGGTACCATACGTCCTCCCCGTGACAACGAAAAGCATTTTCCGTTGGTCAAGGTCACGTCCATCAACGGACTCACTGCCGACCAAATCCGAGACAGGGTTCCTTTTGAGTCGCTCACGCCGCTTTTCCCGCAAGAGAAATTCAAGCTTACGGGACATCCAGCGGAGACTTTGTCCACTCGCATCGTGGATATGTTTACGCCTATCGGAAAGGGTCAGCGCGGCCTTATCGTGGCTCAGCCCAAGACCGGCAAGACAACCCTCCTCAAGGAAATTGCCAACGCCATAGCATACAACCACCCGGATGTCTATCTTATGGTACTGCTTATCGACGAGCGTCCCGAAGAGGTTACCGACATGCAACGTAGCGTCAAGGCCGAAGTGATCGCCTCTACTTTCGACGAGCCAGCCGACCGTCATGTGCGTATTGCAAATATCGTATTGGAGAAAGCCAAACGCATGACCGAGTGTGGCCACGATGTCGTTATCGTGTTGGATTCCATCACGCGCCTGGCACGTGCCTACAACACCGTCCAGCCTGCATCGGGCAAAGTACTTTCCGGTGGCGTTGAGGCCAATGCATTGCAAAAGCCCAAACGTTTCTTCGGCGCCGCCCGAAAAATCGAAAACGGCGGTTCGTTGACTATCATCGCCACGGCTCTTACTGAAACGGGATCCAAAATGGACGACGTTATTTTCGAAGAGTTCAAGGGAACGGGCAACATGGAGCTGCAGCTCGACCGCAAACTCTCCAACAAGCGAATTTTCCCCGCCATCGACATCACGGCATCCAGCACGCGTCGCGACGACCTTCTCGTGCCACAGGACATTCTGAGTCGCACGCTTGTATTGCGCAACCACCTCACCGACATGAATTCCCAGGAAGCCATGGAGTTCCTCAAAGGACGCATTGTCAATACCGCCACCAACGAGGAATTTTTGATGATGATGGACAAGTAGGATTTAGAGGGTTTTAATCATCATTTCACCATGAAGCGCGGTTTTGGAAGTGACAATCATTCGGGCATCAGTCCTGAAATACTAAAGGCTATAGCCGACGCCAATGTCGATCATGCGTTGGCTTACGGCGACGATGAATACTGCAATAGAGTAGGAGACATCTTCCGTTCCTATTTCGGCGACCAGGCTCAGGTCTATTTCGTTTTCAACGGCACGGGAGCCAATGTGTTGAGCATCGACGCCATGTGTCGTTCCCACCACGCCGTAGTCTGTGCCGAATCGGCGCACATCAACGTCGATGAATGTGGCGCTCCGCAGCGTATCGTAGGATGCAAATTGCTCACCGTTCCCACTCCCGACGGCAAGCTTACGCCCAAATTGGTCAAGACCCAACTACACGGATTCGGCTTCGAGCATCACTCGCAACCACGCGCCATAAACATCACGCAGTCAACAGAATTAGGCACACTCTATACACTTGAAGAAATCAAGGAACTTGTCGATTTGGCGCACGCCTACAACATGTATCTCCACATCGACGGCGCACGCCTTGCCAATGCCGCCGTGGCGTTGGGATGCACTTTCAAAGAGATGACCACCGACCTCGGCGTGGACATCCTTTCCTTTGGGGGCACCAAAAACGGCATGATGATGGGAGAGAGCGTCGTGGTGCTCAATCCCGCACTCGATGTTGACATGAAATACCGTCGCAAGCAGATGACCCAGTTGTGCAGCAAGATGCGTTTTGTGGCGGCGCAATACGAAGCCTATCTCACAACGGGACTCTGGCGGCGCAACGCAGAGCATAGCAACCGTATGGCGCAGCTGCTCTACAACGCCGTGAAGGACATTCCGCAAGTGGAGGTGCAATATCCCGTGCAAGTCAACAGCGTTTTCGTGAAACTGCCCCACCAAGTGTGGACCTCCCTTTTGGACGACTATTTCTTCTACGACTGGGACGAGGCAAACGACGTGGTGCGTTGGATGTGTTCCTTCGACACCACAGAACAGGACATCGCCGACTTCGTCGCGGCACTCAAGAAGAGACTGTAAGGTTATTGCGAGTTATAAATATTAAGCGCAGAAGCGACCACGTGGTCGCTTCTGTTGTTGTATGGCATATACTAAATCAATTGCGTCTTCATTTCTTTCATACATCCTGAGAGAAAAAAAATAACATTTGGTGCAGAATTTGCAGTTTTTGCAATTTAGCAAGACGTATAATGAGGAATTGATAAAAAAATTAGATTATTCTCATATTTATCCTTATAAAAGATGTATCTTTGCAAATTATAAATGTTGAATTTGAAATGTTTAAAAAAATTGGAATAGAATAGAGTAATATATTAATAATCATAGCGTTCGTCGCTGTTCTGAAAACATCCTAAAGTTTGGCCACTAAAGGAATCAATCTCAGATGACAGTAACGAATGCCTACGTGAGTAACGTGGGCATTCTCTGTCTGAGATTGAGGGTTAGGCCAAACACCCAGGATGTGGACGAGGTTGTCCACGTTTATTTTGTGTTTGGCTGAATTGTTTTTAGGTAAATGACGGGCGTACCTAAAAACAAGTAGAAAATGGCAGAACATGTCAAAAATCATGGTCGTGTCTATACGCCCAACCATATCGTAAATCTAATCCTCAATTTTAGCGGTTATAGTACTGCCAAAATATTACAAAAACACATCATCGACAATAGTTGTGGCGATGGTGCTTTCCTTGTTGAAATAGTAAACCTATATTGTTCTTGTTTTCTTCAACAAAATAGTGACTTATCCATTCTGAAGTACGAATTAGAAACTTACATCCACGGCATTGAATTGGACGAAACAGAATGTGAAAAATGTAAAACCAATCTTGATAAAGTCGCAGAAAAATTCAGAATAAACAGCGTTAAATGGAATATACTAAACGCTGATACTCTTACAGTTGACAATTTTAACGAAAAGATGGATTTTGTGTTTGGAAACCCACCATACGTACGAGTTCACAATCTTGAAAGTAACTATGATGCGGTAAAGAAATTCAAATTTGCCGAAGATGGGATGACTGACCTTTTTATTGTCTTTTTTGAAATCGGATTTAAAATGCTGGCGAAAAATGGAACAATGTGCTTGATTACACCAAGTTCGTGGTTAAGTAGTTTAGCAGGGGAAAACCTTCGAAAGTATGTTTTTACACATCATAATTTGTCGGGAGTGATAGATTTAGGACACTATCAACCATTTGAAGCGACAACATACACACTCATTTCTCGATTTTCTAAATCACAATGTTTCAATAAAATAGAATATTTCAATTTTGATGACAACATACTTGATAAATGTTTTCAAGACAGCATACCTTATGACAATATTAAAATAGGGAGGAATTTCTATCTGTCTAAAAATGAAAACCTTGAACTGCTAAGAAAAATAAAGACAACGTATTCTTACCCATACGTGTCGGTAAAAAATGGATTTGCAACGCTCGCTGATAAAGTTTTCATTGGTGATTTCGATTTTTCTGATGGCACAATCAAGATTCTTAAGGCTTCAACCGGGAAATGGAGCAAGTGTATTTATCCGTACGATAATAATGGTAAACCATTAGAGCAAAGCGGATTTATGAAAAATAAAGATGCTTATGAATACCTTTTGCAGCATCAAGACAAACTCGCCAAAGGCAGAGATATAAAAGAAAACAAATATTGGTATCTGTTTGGTCGCACGCAAGCACTAAAAGATGTGTCGAAAACGAAATACGCCATTAATACAATTCTCAAAGATATGAAAAGCATCAAACTGGAAATAGTACCAGAAGGATGTGGCATTTATAGTGGACTTTATATCCTGACAAACATAGAGTTTGAGTTAATCAGTCAACTTATTTATTCAGAAGATTTTATCACCTACATACGCCTTCTGAAAAATTATAAAAGCGGAGGTTACTACACCTATGCTTCAAAAGATTTAGAACAATATTTGAATTATAAATTGACAGAAAAATATGGATAATCAAGAATTTCTAACGGTAGTCGGGAACTCTTTTAGAAAGTTCCTCGAAACAGGTTCACGTAGTAACGAAAAATTGAAAATCCTGCATGGTGCGATTGCTGAAGATTTGAAAAGTCGCTTGGGAGCTGACTACTCAATACAATCGCTTGGAATCGGCAATGGGAAAGAGGTGAAAATTGACGGTCGCTACATAGACAAGGCTGTTGATATAACCATTCTAAAAGGCGTAAAGCCAATTGCAGGAATAGGAGTAAAATTTGTTATGCAGAACTACTCGCAAAACTCAAATAACTATTTTGAAAATATGTTGGGTGAGACGGCGAATATTCGTTGTGCCAATATCCCTTATTTCCAAATATTTATCATCCCAGACAAGCTACCTTACTACAAAAACGATGGCACGTTTCAGAAATGGGAAGAATTTACCACACATAACTCTGCTAAATATCTTACTTTGTCGAAAGACGATATTCAGACATCTATTCATACGCCAACAAAAACACTTCTGTTTGTCATACATCTGCCTGAAATAGAGGAAGAGATACATGACAAAAAGGAATACACAATGTATTATTCAAACTACGCTAATATATGCGTACACGAATCAGAAGTTGAATATGGTGAGTTTTCTTCAGCGGTCATTTATAATGATTATGTGACTTTTGCGGAGAAGGTGGCTCATTATATCAAGTTTTTGTAAGATGTCTTTCCCCTCGCCCACAGTTCACCATTTTTATGCTATTTACTGAACCTTGATGGGCTGGATGTGCTCGTGGAGGTAGGCGCGGAGGTTCTCGATGGGGATGCGCTCCTGTTTCATGGTGTCACGTTCGCGGATGGTCACTCCCTTTCCTTCAAGCGTCTCGTTGTCAACGGTGATGCAGTAGGGGGTACCGATGGCGTCCTGACGGCGATAGCGACGTCCGATGGCGTCTTTCTCGTCGTACTGCAGCATGAAGTCGTATTTCAACATATCGAAAATCTCGCGTGCCTTCTCGGGCAGACCGTCTTTCTTGACCAAAGGCAGGATGGCAGCCTTGTAGGGTGCCAAGATGGCGGGCAGACTCAACACCGTGCGGGTGCTGCCGTCTTCGAGCACTTCGTCCTTCAAGCCATGGCTGAAGATGGCGAGGAAGGTACGATCGACGCCGATGGAGGTTTCGATGACGTAGGGAGTGTAGTTCTCGTTGAGTTCACTGTCGAAGTATTGCAACTTCTTGCCGCTGAACTCGCTATGACGAGAAAGGTCGAAATTGGTACGACTGTGGATGCCTTCCAACTCCTTGAATCCGAACGGGAATTCAAATTCGATGTCGGTGGCGGCGTTGGCATAGTGTGCCAGCTTCTCGTGGTCGTGGTAGCGGTAGCATTCGGCGGGAATGCCCAATGCAAGGTGCCATTTCAAGCGCTCTTCCTTCCAGTACTTGAACCATTCGAGTTCCTCGCCCGGGCGGACAAAGAACTGCATCTCCATCTGCTCGAATTCACGCATACGGAAGATGAACTGACGGGCTACGATTTCGTTGCGGAAAGCCTTGCCAATCTGTGCGATACCGAAGGGGACTTTCATTCGGCCGCTCTTCTGTACGTTGAGGAAGTTGACGAAGATACCCTGAGCCGTTTCGGGGCGGAGGTAGATGGTGTCGCTGCCTTCGCTGACACTACCCATCTGGGTGGCGAACATGAGGTTGAACTGTCGCACCTCGGTCCAGTTGCGTGTGCCGCTGATGGGGCAAACGATTTCGAGGTCAAGAATCATCTGGCGCAAACCTTCCAAGTCGTTGGCGTTCATGCACTCGCTGTATCGTGCGGTGATTTCGTCAATCTTCTTTTGGTGCTCCAACACACGAGGATTGGTGGAGAGGAACTGCTCCTTGTCGAAGGCGTCGCCGAAGCGTTTCTGCGCCTTTTCGACCTCTTTCTTGATTTTGTCCTCAATCTTGGCGATGTGGTCCTCAATCAAAACATCGGCACGATAGCGTTTCTTGCTGTCTTTGTTGTCGATAAGTGGGTCGTTGAAGGCATCCACATGGCCGGAGGCCTTCCAAATCTTGGGATGCATGAAGATGGCGGAATCGATGCCCACAATGTTTTCGTGGTACTGCACCATGGATTTCCACCAATATTGTTTTATGTTGTTCTTGAGTTCAACGCCCAATTGACCATAGTCGTAAACAGCGCCGAGTCCGTCGTAGATTTCGCTTGATGGGAAAATAAAGCCGTATTCCTTGGCATGAGAAACGACTTTCTTGAAAGCATCTTCTTGATTTGCCATGATTTATAATTAAGAATTAAAAATTTAAAAATAAGAGTAGTGGTAGAGAATAATAGTTATTCATCAAATTATTGAAAATGCAAATTTACGAAAAAAAAGTGAACGAAATGGATGTTAATTTGTGTATATATAATTATTCTATAATAATTGGGATTTTTTTGTTATCTTTGCATATTGCGACTATACTATGGGTAAAGTATTAAGACAATACAAATCAACAATCTATGGAAATTACCGCAAGGCTTACCTGAAGTGCGGTATTGTGGTTGGACTATCGGCGGCGTTGCTGATGCTGTTTTTGTGGATGATAAGAGTTGACGACAGCAGGTTTGAGCCGTGCGGCTGGGAGATTGAACTGATCTTTGCCGTGGTGATTGGCTTTGGATGCTATCGCTACCGCAAATCACTTCCAAAAGAGAAAGTTACGTTCAAAGAACTGATGCTTTTTGGTCTCGGTAGTGGCGTTGTGGGTGCCGCCATCTATGGATTGCTTTTGGTACTGATGTGCGCAACGGCTTTGCCTGGATTGACCGAGGCTTTTGCCGAAGGAAGAATTTCAGTAATGCCTTCTGGCGATGAAAGCTTCGAAGCCAAACAGGCTATAGATACGGTGCGCGGCTATACCGCTGGCGACTGGGGCTTTATTGGTGGCTTCCGCGCGGCAGTGATGTCGGTGCTGATTGCCTTTCTGGCTGCAATTGTGTTGCGTACCGAAAAAGGTGAAGTCGTAAGTTGACAAACAACGTAAAACTAAAAACTAAAAAAATGGATATTTCGATAGTAGTACCGCTATTCAATGAGGACGAATCTTTGCCACACCTGGCAGAATGGATCGACAAGGTAATGGCAGAACATGGTTTCAGCTACGAAGTTGTCATGGTTGACGATGGCAGCAAGGACAAATCATGGAGCGTGATAGAAGATTTGCACGCCAAAAACCCCGCATACAAAGGCATCAAGTTTCGCCGCAACTATGGCAAGTCTGCCGCTTTGAACGTAGGCTTTGCCGCCGTACAAGGCGACGTAGTCATTACCATGGACGCCGATTTGCAAGACAGTCCCGATGAAATCCCAGAGTTGTATCGTATGATCAAAGAAGACGGCTACGATTTGGTAAGCGGCTGGAAAAAAGTTCGTTACGATTCAAAGATTGCCAAGAATATTCCTTCCAAGTTCTTCAACTGGACTACCCGCAAGATGAGCGGAATCAAACTGCACGACTTCAACTGCGGCCTTAAAGCCTACAGAAAAGATGTGGTGAAGAGCATCGAGGTTTACGGAGAGATGCACCGATATATTCCCGTAATCGCCAAGTGGGCAGGTTTCTCCAAGATAGGGGAGAAGGTGGTGCAACACCGCAAGCGTGAGTTCGGCACGACCAAGTTCGGCATGAATCGTTTTGTGAACGGCTATCTGGATTTGATGAGCATCATGTTCATGTCCAAGTTCGGCAAACAGCCGATGCACTTCTTCGGTTTGATTGGTTCTTGCTCTTTCATTTTGGGTTTCATCGCCTTGATTGTGGTGGTCATCTTGAGATTGTGCCATATCATCAGTTTAACTACAAGCGTATGGTTCTATCTCTCGATGTTCTTTGCCTTGGTGGGACTGGTGCTGTTTTTGGCAGGTTTCCTGGGCGAACTCATCTGCAGAAACTCTACCACAAGAAACCAATATCTGATTGAAAAGGAACTGAAATCTGTGAACAGTGAGCAGTAAACTCCCGAAAGAGGATTATATATGAAATGAATGACCGACATCTTGTGTCAAACGCCTAATGGCTTAAAACCTAAAACTTTAAAACTTAAAACTTCAAAATGAGTTTACAGTGTGGAATCGTAGGACTGCCCAATGTGGGCAAGTCAACTCTTTTCAACTGCTTGAGCAACGCTAAGGCTCAGGCTGCCAATTTCCCTTTTTGTACTATTGAACCCAACGTGGGCGTGATTACGGTGCCCGACGAACGTCTGAACAAACTTGTGGAGATGGAGCGTCCCGCAAGTGTGGTGCCTGCCACGGTGGAGATTGTTGACATAGCCGGACTTGTGAAAGGCGCTTCGAAAGGCGAAGGTCTCGGCAACAAGTTTTTGGGCGACATTCGCAGCACCGATGCTATCATCCATGTGTTGCGTTGCTTTGATGACGACAATGTTACGCACGTAGATGGCAGTGTGGATCCCATACGCGACAAACAGACCATCGACTTGGAATTGCAGTTCAAAGATTTGGAAACCATCGAAAATCGCTACGACAAGGAAGCCAAGAAAGCAAAAGCCGGTGGTGATGCCAAAGCCAAGAAACTTGTGGAAGTGATGGACCTTTACCGAGAAGCATTGCTTTCGGGCAAGAGCGCGCGTACCGTTGCTTTGGAAGACAGTCAGTTGGAAGCGGCAAAGGATTTGATGCTCCTCACCGCAAAGCCTATTTTGTATGTCTGTAACGTTGACGAAGGCTCTGTGGTGAAAGGCAACAAATATGTTGAGGCCGTGAAAGAGGCCGTGAAGGACGAAGATGCTGAGGTTCTGATTATTGGTGCTGGCATCGAAGCCGACATTGCGGAACTCGAGACCTACGAAGAAAAACAAATGTTTCTTGAAGATTTGGGACTGAAAGAATCGGGCGTGAACCGATTGATCAAAGCGGCGTACAAACTGCTCAACTTGCAGACCTTCCTGACCGCCGGTCCCAAGGAATGTCGTGCCTGGACTTTCAAGAAGGGCATGAAGGCTCCACAGACGGCGGGTATCATCCACAGCGACTTCGAGCGTGGTTTCATCCGTGCCGAGGTCATCAAATATGAAGATTATGTGTCGCTGGGCAGTGAAGCGAAATGCCGAGAAGCCGGAAAAATCGCCGTAGAAGGCAAGGACTATGTTGTACAGGACGGTGATATCATGCACTTTAGATTCAATGTCTAAATA
>JAZLKZ010000116.1:0-3550 GCA_045597845.1 Bacteroidales bacterium
GCTAGTCGCCCTCACAAGAAGGAGGTATTGCCGATGACACCAGTTTCACACGGGAAGCCGTATGCGGGAAATCCGCACGTACGGTTTGAAGAGGGGGATTCCGCATCGGCGGAGCCGAGGCGGAAATCTCTACTCCACAAACAAATCGTTATGGCTCTATGTGTGTTGTTCGTCATGTGTGCTTTTGGCAATGATTCTTCTATTGCGGAAAAGATTAAAGTTGCGCAGGACGGCAATGCGCAAGCACAGTTTGAATTGGGCAAATACTATGCGAATGGCGAGGGCTCACAAATACAATGGCATTCAGGTAGATTAAGCGTTTGTGGTGAAAACAATGTGACAAACTTGAAGTTGAATATTGATGCTCTGAAGCGGGAGATTGATGCTCTGGAGCGCGATAGTAAGAATGCTAGGGAGCGCGATCTTAAGCGTGGTAGGAAGCTTATGATTGCCATTTTGGGGTATACCATTTTTATAGCAGTTTTACTTTCGTGCATCTTTAACCTTAATCTAAACTTCCGTAATTTCGGAAGTCACTCGGTGACAACTAAAGAGGGGTTTTGCGCAATAGTTGCTATTATGATTTCCTTTTTCGTTTTCTCGAGACATACTGATGGGGACATCCATTTTCATTTTAATTGGGATCTTTTCTTTGGCATTCCTGTTTGTCTTTTGATCATTGTGATAGTTAGGTGGCAGCTTTTTGCTAAACTTCGCCAGAAGGCAATTGCTGGTGATACTGTTGCCATATTAGAGGTGGCCAGACGCTACGCAAAAGGGAAAGGCGTTAAGCGGAACGATGTAGAGGCGATGATGTGGTACGGTAAAGTGGCGAAACAAGGTAACCCTGAGGCTGCGAATTGGTTCCGAGATTTGGCAGAGAAGGGTTCTGCTCAGGCGCAATACAACCTTGGCGTTTGCTATGAGAATGGAGACGGCGTGGAGAAGGATGCCTCCGAGGCCATGAAGTGGTATCGAATAGCTTCTGAGCAGGGCCATAAGGACGCAGAGACGGCGTTACAGGAACTGCAGAAGAGCCAATCATGAAAAGTAAAACCACCAGTCTGAAACTCACAGTTAATCACAGGATAACAAGGGTGAAAGTATGTGGAAGATCATAGTTGGGATATTGATTCTTGCCCTCTTGGTGGTGACAAATCCTGGCAAAGAGGCGCATTGGACAGAGTGTGAGGCTTTTTTCGAAGCGCAAGCTGCCAAAGAATCAAGAAATGCCAGTTGGTTGGATAAATTTGGCTTTTGGCTCTTAAAAGATTCAATGAAAGATTCAATCCAGAGTGCTTTGTACATAAACAATTATGGCGTTTGCTCAGTTGGGCGCATTGAAGGTCGTGTTGTGACATTTGGTATATGCGGAGCGGTGATTTTTGTTGGGAAGGATTGCGGGAATCTTAAATTCAAGGCAACCGATGCTCCTTCGTTCGGTTTCTTGCCATCCCAGATGAAGAAAATTGAAAAATCTTCCACCTTGCCAGTACCATACGGAGCCAGCCAATCTTTCGTTAACATATCAAAGGCAATCCACTGATTTGTTGACGGCACATCAAACCATTGGTTGCAGGAGACAAGCTTAGTTGGATTCTTGATTGGTCGCAAAAGAATTTTTAAGGGTTCCGGATTTGGCAGCCAAACACCATCAACAACTTCATGCTCACGCCCCATGTCGATAAAAGAAAAGTTGGATTCCGAACGGTAGAAACCGTCTTTGGTGACGTCGATTTCCCCATAGCCATTGGTTCGCTTTCTAAATGAATATTTCCCACCACCGTCAGTTGGCCCATGTGTTTCTTCACGACCCGAACCGATGTTGTAGCAGACGCTGACCAGCGCATTTGAAACCGGCAATCCGTCATCGTCGACAACGGTAATCTCAACGAATGTATCAGCCCCTTTGCGCATGGCCTTGGTAAATTCGTGGCTGTATTCGCCCTGTGCGATCCCCGTACCTAACAAGGCCGCGACCGACAGAATGATCTTCATTTCAACCCTCCGACTTCCATGACCTTTTTTATTGTCTGGAATGCCCCTCGTTCACCCATCTGTGGGATCATTTACCTCTTCGGTTCAAGGTTCGTGTCGTTAGGGGTAGGATTGAAATAACAAGGCATCCACAATGTTGGTCTCCTGTTATTATCAACAGCAAACTCAAGGCTCACAATCCCAAAATAATTATAGGAAACTACACCGTTAACAGAATTCGTTTCACAACGACATCGTACGACGATCTCTTTACTTTGGTCGAATTCTTTTTTGTGGCGCGGATGTTGTCCGAATCGGTAATACGAAAGCGTTGAAGTGTCAAAGCGATTCGTTTGTGCCTTATAAGCATATGGACAAGAACTGCCGAGTTCAACATCCGCCAGATAGGCATTCGTTCCTAAAAAGTCAATATGCAACTTCATGTCAGTATATTGCCATTGCATTTTACCATCCCACTCCAAATTAATCTTTAGATCCATCGACTGTCCACCCCCATACGGCGGGACCCAGTCGTGCTTGGCGACATCCAACCCAATCCACGTGTTTGTCACGGGGATCAAAAGGTCTTTCATTACGGGATTGACAGAGGGGTTGCGCACCGTCTTCAGTACAAGTTGATGCTTCATTGGATATGGCTGCCATCTACCATCGTCTACATCATGTTCCCGCCCCATATCAATGAACGAAAACGTACCTGTAGAATTATAATACCCCTCTTTCTTTGCAATGATTTCACCATAGCCGTTTGTTCTTTTCACAAACAAGAACTGTCCCTTATCGTTTGTCGTACCTGACGCATCCAATCTTTTCGATCCAGCATTATAGCAAATATGAATCATAGCATTGGAAACGGAATCTCCCATTTCATCAAGGACTTCAATTTCGACTGCCGTATCGGCACCCTTGCGCATGGCTTTGATGAATTCGCTACTGTATTCGCCCTGTGCGATCCCAGCACCTAACAAAACCGCAATCATCATGATACTCTTCATTTCAATCCTCCGACTTCCATGACTTTTTCGTAGAACCTGAACACGTAAAAATAGGCCCGATCCTTCATGTCTGAATGAAGCCAACGCTGCTCCCAGATCGAGAATTCAGGCCATCCATTCGGGCGAAAAACACCACGCTGCAGTTCATTCGTATTGTTAAGGAGGTAATTTAGAAACTCCCTTTTCGCGTCGTCAGCGGTTCGGGCCACACGACCCTTGCAAACCGCATAACTGCAAAAAAAGCCCTAAATCACCTACCAGCGACATTGTAGCAAAAGACCATCCCTGCGGCAAGGGGGAATCGTGATTTTTCGGGGGTAATTAATATTTTTACACATTATCATTGCATAACGTTAAGTTATGCGATACAATATGGACATGAAAGCAAACGACGACAGTTTTCGGTTCCCCCGTGCACACAACTTTCTCAGGTTATGGGGCGAGATTGCGCAGGGCACCTTCCCCTTCATGCGCGAAGAAGTCGGTGAGCTGGACGACAAGGCCCGGCTCTTCGTCACGGTCTGCGAGGCCGTCATCAAGCCGGAGGCGTTCGAATACGC
>JAZLKZ010000117.1:0-20947 GCA_045597845.1 Bacteroidales bacterium
CATGGCGAGGTGTTCACCAATCCCCGTGAGGTCAATGCCATGCTCGATTTGGTGAAGCCCGAAACCGAGCGGCTCGACTCCCGTTTTCTGGAGCCTGCCTGCGGTACGGGCAATTTCCTTATCGAAATCTTGCGTCGCAAATTGGCGGTTTGCGAGCAAAGGGTGCGTTGCAAGCAATACACCCAGTTGCAGTATGAGCAGAACGCTCTGTTGGCAATCAGCAGCATCTATGGCATCGAACTCCTTGCCGACAATGCCGCAGCTTGCCGCCAAAGGTTGCTGGACTATTTCTGCCAGCAGTATCGCCAACTTTTTGGCGACAAGGTGAAGCCCGAATGTGAGCGTGGGGCGGACTTTTTGCTGCAGAAGAATATCATCCAGGGCGATGCGCTGACCTACCACCGCACCGACCATCCCGACCAGTGGATTGTGGTGAGCGAATGGAGCATGATAGGGCAAGGTATGGTGAACCGTAGGGACTACGAGTTTAGCTATCTGGTGGGTGACAGTGCGCAGGAGAACCTTTTCAGCGACATCCCTTGTGCCACCTTTCCGCCGGTTTATTTCCTGAATCTTGGAGAGGAGGCATACCATGAGCAGTAGCTACAATCCCGATGTGCTCAACTGCCTTGCCAATCTGAGCAACGACGAAGTCTTCACGCCTCCCACCTTGGCAAACCAGATGCTCGACCTTTTGCCTAAGGAGTTGTTCACCTCACCCAAGACCACTTTCTTGGACCCCTTCTGCAAAAGTGGCGTCTTTCTGCGTGAGATAGTGACACGCCTCGACCGAGGCCTGCAGGAGGTTATTCCAGACCGCCGACAGCGCATCGACCACATCTTGCACCATCAGGTGTTTGGCATCGCCATTACCGAGTTGACCAGCTATCTGAGTCGCCGCACGGTGTATTGCTCCAAGGCGGCTGACGGCAAGTATAGCGTGAGCCATTTCTCCAATCCCGAAGGCAATATCCAGTATCGTGCTCTGCGCCACACGTGGGAAAAAGGCAAATGTCGCTATTGCGGAGCCAGCCAAGAGGTCTATGACCGTGGCGATCAAGCAGAGCAATATGCCTATCAATTTATTCATACCGACAACCCTGAAAAACTTTTCAATATGAAGTTTGATGTAATTATAGGAAATCCACCGTATCAGTTGAGTGATGGAGGTGGAACTGGTTCAAGTGCAATAGCTTTATATGACAAATTTGTTGTACAAGCAAAGTTATTAAATCCTAGGTATTTGTCAATGATTATTCCGTCTCGTTGGTTCGCAGGAGGAAATGGTTTAGATGCTTTCAGAGAAGAAATGCTTCATGATGATAGCATTCGGATATTGGTTGATTATTTCGATTCGAGTGAATGTTTTCCAGGTGTTGATTTATCAGGTGGCGTATGTTACTTTTTATGGGATAGAGATAACAAAGGTAATTGTAAGGTAGAGACCATCCGACATGGAAACTCAAACTCTTTAACTCGTCCACTTTTAGAACAAGGTAGTAATACTTTTGTTAGATTTAACGAAGCAATTCCAATATTGCAAAAAATAAGAAACGAGTCTTTTGTGAGCATTGAAAATTTCGTTAGTGCAAGAAAACCGTTTGGTACGATCATTCCAGAAGAAAACAAGAGGGATGATGGTATTTTCACTTATGCATATCCTACATAATGGATATGTATCAAAAAGTTCAATTACTCAAAATATAGAGTGGATATCGAAATTTAAAGTGTTAATTGCAAAGGCATATGGTGAGAGAGGCGATTTCCCATATTTAGTCTTAGGAAAACCATTTATTGCAGAGAAACAGAGTTGTTGTACTGAGACATATCTAGTATTAAACACTTTTGAGGAATTAGGTGAGGCTGAGAATTTTGTGACATATGTTAAAACAAAATTATTTCGTTTTCTGGTATTGTTGACTAAAAATACTCAAAATGCACCAAGACTAGTTTACCAATTTGTTCCCCTTCAAGACTTCTCTCATCCTTGGACGGATGAGATGCTATACAAAAAATACAACCTTACAGAGGAGGAGATTGCCTTTATAGAGAGCATGATCCGCCCAATGGAATGAACAAAACAATACTTTGAATGGGAGTGTTCTTCGAAACAAAAAAAGTTTCAGAGAACGCCAACAAATACCGACTATGGCGAAAGATGATTTATTGTTCTCGAAAGTAGAGCAACATCCGATGATTTATGCCTACGAACATGTGGGCGTGGCCGAACATGAAGGACTCATCAAGGTGGGCTACACCACCCGAGCAGTAGAGGAACGTGTGAGGGAGCAGAACCTCACCGCTTGTACACGCTGCAAAATTCTGGGTCAGTGGAGTGCCATGCGTAACGATGGCACTTCGTTTACCGACAAAAATGCCGTTCACCCTATTCTGCGTAAAGCCCACATCTCAAACCCCGAAGGAGAGTGGTTCCGCTGCTCGCTGGAGGATGTGGAACGGGCGGTGCGTTCTGCCCAGGCAGGAAGCCTTACAATGCTGCAACGTACCCTGCATTTCGGTATGAGACCCGAACAGCAGAGGACGGTGGAGTCAACGGCAGCCTATTTCCGCAACTTTATGGCAGACCCTGACAACCAGGGGCTCACGCCCCACTTTCTTTGGAATGCCAAGATGCGTTTTGGCAAGACCTTTACCACCTATCAGCTGGCGTTGAAGATGGGGTGGACAAAACTCTTGGTGCTGACTTTCAAGCCTGCGGTGAAGACGGCGTGGCGCGATGACTTGGAGGCGCATGTGGATTTCGAGGAGTGGCAGTTCTGCGAGAAACAGGACAACCGTGAGTTCGGCTATGTTGATGAACACAAGCCGTTTGTCTGTTTCGCCTCGTTTCAGGATGTGTTGGGACGCAACGATGCCGGTGGTATCAAGGTCACCAACGAGTGGTTGCAAACCGTGGATTGGGACTGCATTGTGCTGGACGAATACCACTATGGCGCTTGGGGCAAACATGCCAAGGAGTTCTACAACGCCAAGGATCCCGCCTTGGTGAGGATGAAAGAGGTGGACGAGTTGATGGCGGAGGATGACAGCAAAGGCGAGTTGGACAGCCGCGAACTTTACGACGAGGAGCTGATGCCATTGCGCACGAGTGCCTATCTCTACCTAAGCGGCACGCCTTTTCGGGCTATCAGCAGTGGCGAGTTCATCGAAGAACAGATATGCAACTGGACCTACAGCGACGAGCAACGCAGCAAGGCGGAGTGGAAAGGGGAGGACAACCCCTATCTCTCGCTGCCTAAGATGGTGTTGCTGACTTATCAGATGCCGGAGAGCATTACCGAGGTGGCGAGCCAGGGTGAGTTTGACCTTAATGAGTTTTTCCGCGCCGAACGTGACGGCGCTACGCGACGTGGCGGCCAGATGAAGTCGGTGGGGATGGGAGAGTGCCATTTTGTGCATGAGGAATATGTGCAGAAGTGGCTCGACTTGATTAGGGGTAGCTACACCGAGACCATTGTCAGCGACCTCAAGTTGGGTGTGGAGAAGCCTCCTATGCCTTATAGCGATGTGCGGTTGGTGAGCTATCTGATGCACACCTTCTGGTTCTTGCCCAGTGTGGCGTCGTGCCATGCCATGGCGGATTTGCTGAAGAAGCCTTGCAACAGGTTTTTCCACGACTACAATGTGGTTATGGCGGCAGGCAACGAGGCGGGCATGGGTGCCAAGGCTGTGGAACCCGTATATAACGTCATGGGCGACCCGCAGCGCACGAAAACCATCACGCTGAGTTGTGGCAAACTCTCGACAGGTGTGACGGTGAAGCCCTGGTCGGGCATATTGATGCTGCGCAACACCTCCAGTCCGGAGACCTATTTCCAAACGGCTTTCCGTGTGCAGTCGCCTTGGACTGTGAAAGACGAGGAGGGCAAGGAGGTGGTGCTGAAGCCTGTGTGCTATGTGTTCGACTTTTCGCCCAACAGGGCATTGCGGCAGGTGGAGGAGTATAGCTGCCAGTTGAACGTGAAGGAGGGCAATCCCGAAAAGAAGGTGGAGGAGTTTATCAAATTCCTGCCTATTCTTGCCTATGATGGCAGTAGCATGAAGGAGATTGACGCTGCCGGCATTCTGGATATGGCGATGAGTGGCACCACCGCTACGTTGCTGGCGCGCAGGTGGGAGAGTGCCGTGCTGGTGAATGTGGACAACGCCACCTTGCAGCGTCTGATGAACAATCCCGAAGCCATGAAGGCGTTGATGAGCATCGAGGGGTTCCGCTCGCTGAACTCCGACATTGAGACTATCATCAACAAGAGCGAGAAGGTAAAGAACACCAAGAAGGAACGTGGCGAAGAACTTACACCCAAAGAAAAGAAGGAGCTATCGGAAGAAGAAAAGGAATTCAAGAGCAAGCGAAGGGATATCCAGGAGAAGTTGATCAAGTTCGCCACACGCATACCGGTGTTCATGTACTTGACCGACTACAGGGAGTACAGCCTCAAGGATGTCATCACTCAGTTGGAACCTGACCTGTTTAGGAAGGTGACGGGATTGACGTTGAAGGATTTTGAGCTGTTGGTGAGTCTGGGAGTGTTCAACGCTGAATTGATGAACGATGCGGTGTGGAAATTTAAGCGTTACGAAGATTCCAGCCTTACCTATGCCGGTATCGACACCCGTAGCGGCACCGTTATCGGTTTGTGGGATACTGCCGTAGAGGTGCCTGAGAGGGGGGAAGAGGAAGCAGTGTCAGGGGAAGAATCTGACTCTCCTATCGTGCTTGTCGGAGAACAACAGCCCGTTGCACCTTGGATGCATCTCGCCGAGGGCGACGAGGTAATGCACAAGAGTATCGGCGCGGGTAGGGTGGTTTCGTTCGATGGCAAATATCTCATTGTGAAATTTGTCGATAGGGAAAGAAAGTTCCTCTATCCGCAAGCGTTTGAGCAGGGCTATTTGGAAAAGAAAAGTGATGGGGTCAGAACAAGCGCCAAGTTCTGAGCAGGAAATGCTGTGGGTGGAGTTTGGGGTTGTTGACCAAAAGACCGATGTCGTAGAGATCGATGCTGACGGGCCATTGGGATTTCAGGAACTCCCATTCTTTTTCGGAACAAGTGTCTTTGTGGGGCTTTGCCACTACCAGCATATGCATGTTGCCATTTTGTTGAGTGAGTAGATTTTGCGATTCTGAAAGAGGCTGGCAATCGGTGTGGTAGTAGTGCTGGAGTTTGTAGGTAAGTTCCTTGTAATGAGTGAGTGTGCCCATCTCTTGTTGCACCTTGGGGGAGAGTTTTGTCGCCAAAACATTGTTGTAGAGCTCAAACACGAAAGGCGAGTGGATGTTGTATTGTGTCTTGGCTTTCAGCAAATAGGCAATGCGGTTCATGGGTGACAAGAGTTTGTCGGTATGGATTTTGCAAAAATACGAAAATTTATTGAGAGCAAAACGAGAATGAAGTGTGGCTGTTTCAATTGCAATTGTCGATTCTCAATTTTCAATTAAAAAAAAGTCGTACTTTTGCATTATCATTTCACTTCAAACGAATCGTATTATGTTATTGCATCGTTCTTGGTTGTGGCTGTTGGGCGGCTGTCTGTTGATGGCTGCTTGTGGCGGTCGCAACGACTATACGCCCAAGCCTGCCGCTTATCTTCGCATTGCTTTGCCTGAAAAAAACTATGTTCAATACGACACTACAGGACTGCCCTTTTCTTTTGAATATGCCAAGGATGCGCATATTGTGTGGAAGAAAAACACCGCCCGTGACAAATGGATTGACATCAACTATCCTTCGCTTAATGGCGTCATCTTCCTTAGCTACAAAAATATAAAAGGTTTGGATGATTTGAAGGGTCAGGTTGACACCTCTTACCAATTGCTGAAACTGCATTTCGACTATGCGTCGGGCATGGACGAGAATCAGTTCTTCGCTCCGGGACGCCATGTGTCGGCGACGACCTACAGCATCAAGGGACAGAATGTGGCTTCGACCTATCAGTTTTGGGCCACTGACAGCGTGTCGCATTTCCTGCGGGGTTCGCTCTATCTGAACTGCAAGCCCAACAACGACTCGTTGGCGCCACTGATTGACTACCTGAAGCAGGACGTGAACCATTTGCTGGAAACGCTTGAATGGAAATAAAGTGCCCTAATCCTCATCCCATAGTCACTAATCATTGGTCTCTAAATATGAATAGATGTTTTAAGGTTCTGATTTTGTATCTTTTGCTGATGCCTCTTTTGACCATGGCTCAGAATGCCGCCTATGAGGAAGAGGAAATTGTGGTGAATTATAGGCAGAAAGGTAATGATGTTACGCTGACGGGCACGTTGACGATTCCTAAAACTACTGCTGCCGGTCAAAAACGTTTTCCCGCAGTGGTGCTCGTGTCGGGCAGTGGCCAGCAGGATCGCGACGAGACGCTGATGGGTCACAAGCCTTTCCGTGCCATTGCGGAATATTTCGCCCAACGGGGCATCGCCACGCTGCGCTACGACGACCGTGGTGTGGGTGGCTCGAAAGGTGATTTGGAGACTGCTACCACCTACGACTTTGCCGACGATGCCGAAGCGATGTTCATGGAGTTGCGCAAACATTCCAAAATAGACCCCAAGCGTGTGGGAATAGTAGGACATAGCGAAGGTGGCGCTATCGCGCCTATGATAGCGGCGCGCAACAAAAAGGTCTCTTTTGTGGTGATGTTGGCTGGGCAAGGTTGTTCTGGAGGCGAAGTGTTGCTGCAACAGAATCGCGCCCTCTTCCAGCTCAAAGGTGTGGAGGACAGTTTGATTG
Source organism: Bacteroidales bacterium (assembly GCA_045597845.1). Classification (GTDB taxonomy): domain Bacteria; phylum Bacteroidota; class Bacteroidia; order Bacteroidales; family P3; genus Colimorpha. The sequence continues at coordinate 6,753 of JAZLKZ010000117.1, forward strand.
ATGTGCGTCTGCGTTGTATGGAAGCCTATTTTGATGCAATGAATCGCATTGCGCCTGAACAATATGATTCCGTGTTCAAGTCCATCGCCAACATGTATGCAGGACACCTTACGAAGAAGCAACGCCGCACCGTCGGTGTCTTGGGTGGCGATGCCTACCTTTTCGCCCAACAATTTCGTACGATTCCTTGGTGGCGCACTTTCGTGATGATGGATCCTGCCGACTACCTTCCCAAGGTGAAATGTCCTATTTTGGCATTGAACGGTGACAAAGACTGCCAAGTGATAGCGGAACCTAACCTCGAAGCTATCAGGCGATTGGCAAGGCGTGCCAAACTCACTACCTGTCTCATTCCCGACAAAAATCATCTTTTCCAGACCTGTACCACTGGCGCAGTGGAGGAATATGCCACGCTGCCCGAAGACATTGCCCCCGACGTGCTGGAGTTGATGTCGCAATGGATTTTGGAACTAGGTAAATAGCGCAAAAAGAGCGGGTAGATACGATTGTTTCTATTGCCAGCGTAAGGTGTAAAGACATTGAACAAAACTGTTTCGTTCGTGCCAGATTTCGTTCATTGCTTCAAAACGCAAATTACTTTCCTCTAAATCACTTTTTTTTCGTATCTTTGCATTTCCTAAGATAGGTGTCGTTTCTGCCATCGTAAATGATACAGAAACGTCATTTATATGTATTTATAAATCAATAAAAAACAAAATAAAAAGTTATGTCAAAGTTACTTTTGCTGGGCGATGAAGCTATTGCACAAGCTTTTATCGATGCAGGTGGTAGCGCTATCAACAGCTATCCCGGAACCCCTTCCACTCAGATTACCGAATACGTAATTAAGTCCAAAGAAGCCAAGGAAAAAGGTGTTGTCGCCAACTGGTGCGCCAACGAGAAGACCGCCCTCGAAGCTTCTATCGGCGTTGCCTATACCGGCAAGCGCGCTATGACTTGTATGAAGCATGTGGGCCTCAATGTCTGCGGCGACCCCTTCATGAATGCAGCCATCATCGGCACCAAAGGCGTTTTGATTGTTGTTGCTGACGATCCTTCGATGTTCTCCTCTCAGGACGAGCAGGACAGCCGCTTCTACGGCCACTGGGCAATGATTCCCATGCTTGAGCCTTCAAACCAGCAGGAAGCCTACGATATGGTTTTCTTTGGCTATGAATTGAGCGAAAAACTCGGCACCCCCGTACTTTATCGTATCCCCACCCGCTTGGCTCACAGCCGTGCCGGCGTGGAACGCAAACCCGCGCTGCCTCAGAATCCTATCACTTATCCTACCGACCCCAAGAGCTTCGTTTTGCTCCCTGTCAACGCTAAGCGTCTCTATCGCGACCTTATCGACAAGCAGCCCGCTTTCACCAAGGCCAGCGAGGAAAGTGGCTACAACAAGTATATCGACGGTACCGACAAGAAACTCGGCATCATCACCACGGGTATCGCTTACAACTACTTGCTCGAAAACTTCGCAGGCGGCAAGTGTCCTTATCCTGTTGTCAAGATTACCCAATATCCTCTGCCTTTCAATATGCTCAACAAGCTTTATGACGAATGCGACGAAATTCTCGTACTCGAAGATGGTCAGCCTTTTGTTGAAGAGCAGATTAAGGGCTTCCTTGGCAAGGGCAAGAAAGTCATGGGTCGTTTGGACGAGACCATCCGTCGCGATGGCGAGTTGAACGCTGAAAAGGTTGCCAAGGCTCTCGGCCTCAAGGTTGAGAATGGTCCTGCCGTTCCCGAAGTGGTAACCAACCGTCCTCCCGCACTCTGCCAGGGTTGTCCCCACGTTGACAGCTATGAGGCAGTTGTAGAGGTTATGAAGAAATACGAGCATGGTCGTGTATTCGGTGATATCGGATGCTACACCCTCGGTTTCAACATGGGTGCCATCAACACCACCGTCTGCATGGGCGCTTCCATCACCATGGCAAAGGGTGCCAGCGAGATGGGCATCTTCCCCTCCATCGCAGTTATCGGTGACGGTACTTTCGGCCACAGTGGTATGACTGGTCTTTTGGACTGCGTAAACGAGAAGGCTAACGTTATTGTCATGATTCTCGACAACGACATCACCGCTATGACTGGTGGCCAGCCCTCTAGCGCCAACAAGAAACTCCACAACATCTGTGTGGGTCTTGGCGTTGATCCCGCTCACATCCGCACCATCGAACCTCTCAAGAAGAACCACGAAGAATTCGTCAAGATTCTCGAAGAGGAAATCGCTTACAATGGTGTCAGCGTCATCATTCCGCAGCGTACCTGCCTTGTTGAACTTAAGAAACATCTGAAGAAATAATTTCAACAATTCAGATGTTCAGATAGTCAGATGTTCAGATATTTTGATGTTCAGACTCTATAAATCTGATAATCTGTAAATCGGACAATCTGATAATCTGATAATCTGTAAATCTGATAATCTGTAAATCTGTAAATCTGATAAATAGAATCATCATGAAAAAAGACATCATACTTTGTGGCGTAGGCGGTGACGGTATCGTTTCCGTAGCCAAAATCATCAGCGATGCAGCCCTCAACCTGGGTATGTACGTAAAACAGAGTGAAATCCACGGTATGTCGCAGCGTGGTGGTAGCGTGTTCTCGCACCTCCGCATCAGCAGCGATCCTATCTTCGCCGATGTCATCCCCGAAGGTAAGGCCGACATCATCCTCAGTTCCGAACCTATGGAAGCTTTGCGCTACCTGCCGTTCCTCGCTCCTGAAGGATGGGTAATCACCAACAGCGATCCTTTCATCAATATCAAGAACTATCCTGATATCGAGAAGATCAACGCTGAGTTGAAGAAACTCAAACATTGCGTCAGCTTCAACGCCAACGAGATTGCCAAGCAGCTCCGCGCTCGTGGCAACATGGTGCTCCTCGGAGCCGCCGCTCCTTATTTGGAGATAGAGTTCGCCGAACTCGAGAAGGCTATCCAGAGCATTTTCGGCCGCAAGGGCGAAGAGGTGGTCAACACCAATATCGCTGCTATCCGCGCCGGTCGCGATGCAAAATAATGAATAAAAGCTTGAAACGGGGGGCGCGAGCGAAGCTCGCGCCCCCCGTTGTTATCCGTTGTCGGATTTCGTTAGGTTGTTTTGAATTTTTACGTCTTCTTTCTTAATTAATATTTGTATCTTTGCAAAATTATGCAGACTACAAGACAAAATAAGATTTCCCGTCTCATCCAGGAGGATTTGGGTGAGATTTTCCTCAAAGAGATGAAGCCCACGCTGGGCAACTCGCTCATAACCGTCACCAAAGTGCGCATTACCAGCGACCTCTCCATAGCTCGTATTTATGTGAGCATCTTCCCTATTGGTGGCGTTACCAAGGAGGCTGTGATGCAAGGAATAGCCGAGAACAACGGAGACATCCGCCGTCGGTTGGGCCTCCGCGAAGGCAAGCAGCTGCGCATCATTCCGCAGTTGGAATTCTATCTTGACGATTCGCTGGACTATATCGAGAATATTGAGAACCTTCTGAAAAAATAAATTGATTTCAATCATCTATTTGTGAAATCACGTACACCTTTTTTCATCGCCCGCCGCTACTTGCTTTCGCGCAAGCAGAAAAGCGTCATCAACCGTATCTCTTGGATATCGTTGGGTGGCATTGTGGTGAGTACCATGGCGTTGATTATTGTGCTGTCGGTCTATAACGGCATTGGCAACCTTACGAAGAGCCTTTTCAACATCTTCGATCCCGAATTGCTCATCCTGCCTGAGCAAGGCAAGACTTTCCATACTTCCGAGATGGATTTGCAAGCTGTAATGCAAACGAAAGGGGTGGGGAAGGTGACTCCTTTTGTGGAGGAGAACGCTTGGGTGACACATCAGCAGAACAGTGCCATTGTGCAACTGCGTGGCGTAGATTCGGCTCAATTCTTGGACTATGCCGCCCAATTGGGACTGCAGGTGGCGTTGTGCCCAGATGAGGATGGGCAGCCGAGCTCGCTTTTGGTGGGCAGCGAGATTGCCTACCAGTTGGGACTGCGCAGCATAGAGACCTACCCCATAGCGGTGCATATTCCCAAACGTGGTACTAGTCTGGGATTTACCATGGAGGAGGCGTTCAATAGTGGTTATGCCTTCAATGTGGGTACGTTTCATATCCAGCAGGATATTGATGCTCGTTATATGGTGGCCGACATCGATTTTGTGAGGTCGTTGATGAACTACGCTCCCGATGAGTGCACGGCGTTGGCGGTGAGTGTCAACGGCGGCCGTTTGGAGAAGGTGAAACAACAGTTGCGGACTTTGCTGGGTCCTGGTTTCACGGTGAAGGACCGCATGGATCAGCAACCGCTCTACTATAAGATTTTCAAGTCGGAACGTTTGGGTGTTATCATGATAATGACGCTCATCATTCTCATTTCTACGTTGAGTTTGGTGTCATCGTTGTCGTTGTTGATTATCGACAAGCGCCGTGATGTGGCGACATTGATGAGTATGGGCATGACGCAGCATGATGTGCGTATGACTTTCTTTTTGCAGGGGGTTCTGATTGCGGCAATAGGCGTGGTGACGGGTCTGCTGTTGGGCTTTATGGTCTGTTTGTTGCAGCAGCAGTTCGGCATCATCAAGATGGGCAACGGAAATTTTGTTGCTGAGTCGTTCCCTGTGGCGATGCGGGTGATTGATTTTGTCGTTACGTTCCTGCTGGTGGGCTTGCTTAGCTGTGGCGCAGTATGGATTACTGTGCGCAGAAAGGCGTAGGAACTAACATTTGTTTTAAGCGATAGAAATTATTTCGCCGTACTGGGTGAGACGAAGTGCAGCGCATGTTGAATGTTTTCTATCCTGTAGTAGCGTTCGTGTAGTACGTCGCCGTCGATGATAAGTGTGAAAGGTTCGTCATTCTCTATCTCTACAACGGTTCCTCGGGTGTATTTCATCCATTTCTCGATGCCGGGAATGTTGAGATGCGTACCTTTGGCGTAGTCGCCTATCATGGTGGCGAATTTCCATAGCGACATGGTCTTGAAAAGGTTTATCTCCAGCAGGCCGTCATCGTTTTTCGACAAAGGTGCGCATTTGTAGGCGCCTCCTACATACTGGCCGTTGCTTATCGTGCTGAGCAAGAAATCCCCGTCGAAGAATGGTTTGCCGTCCACTTTGATGCGGCAATGGTTTTTCATATGGGTGAATAGGGAGGTGATGATGCCTATGGTATAGGCGTTTTTGCCTCCGATAATGGGCTTGCGCTTGATGTTTATCATCTGTTCGCACACTGCGGCATCGAATCCGAAATTGCTGACATTGACGCTGTATCGGTTGTTAACGCGCATAACGTCAACGGGATGCACCACTCCGTTTATCAGTCGCGAAATGTCGAGGAAGTCCTCTTGATGGCCGTAATATTTGATATAGTCGTTCCCGCTTCCACAAGGATAGCAACTTAGTTCAAAACGTTCGGGAAGAATTTGGCGCTGTGTCGCATTGCCGTCTTCAAATGAATATTTGTACTCCATCATGCCAGTAGCCACTTCATTGATGGTGCCATCGCCTCCGCAGGCATAGAAACGTACATCTTCGCCTGGGTGATCCTCGCACCATTGCTTGACAAAGGATATCCCGTCGCCAGAAAACCGTGTAACATAAGTTTCGTAATCAATTTGCTGGGCATAGACTTCGAGTGACTGCGTGATTGTTTGTGTGGAATCGCTTTTGCCGGCAAGTGGATTGATTATAAAAATATGTTTCATGTTACTGCTGTTAAAGTTGCAAAGATACGAAAAAAACTAACAACTGATTTTCTTGAGGTGCGCATTCCCTCTTTCAACGGCTTTTTTCTCAACGCCAATTGTAAACGTTATTGTCTGTATTTTGCAAGTATCAGAAAATCAGTCAATATGTCTAATAAATATGAAAAATTTTTCTTTTTTTATTGACATATTGTTTTTTTTTTGTAATTTTGCAACTCCAAAAATGAGTACAAAATGAAGAGAACATTCCAACCATCACGCAGAAAAAGAGCAAATAAGCACGGTTTTCGCCAGAGAATGTCAACGGCTAACGGCAGAAGAGTTTTGGCCGCACGTCGTAAAAAAGGCAGAAAAAAATTAACCGTTTCTGACGAAAGATAATAGTCGGTATTTTATACTGACGATTTGCTTTTGCTAAAAAAACATAAGAAGTATTGTGATGCCACAGTACTTCTTTTTTAATCTAATAGATTAGGATTGTGGATTGATGAAAAACTATAAAAACTCAATCCCACCAATCAACGAAACAATGCATTCCAGTTCACTATTATGAAATTGAACAAAACCAAGCAGCCCATCATCCTTGAGGATGTGGAAATTTTGGAGGCTGGAGCCGAGGGCATGTCCATTGCGCGCGTCGACGGCATGGTCGTTTTTGTGCCTTTTGTGGTTCCAGGAGATGTCGTGGATGTAAAGATTGTCAAGAAAAAGAAAAACTACGCCGAAAGTAGGGTGGTTGCTGTCAAGAAGTATTCCGACAAGCGTGCCGAATTGCAGTGTCCGCATTTCGGAACTTGTGGTGGTTGCAAATGGCAGAACATGGTTTACGATGAGCAACTTGTCGCCAAACAGAAACAGGTTAAGGACAATCTTGAGCGTTTGGGCAATGTCGATACCACCTATATGCGCCCTATTTGTGGCTCTGACAACCAGTTCTACTATCGCAACAAGCTGGAATACACTTTTTCTACGCGCCGTTGGCGTACCGATGCTGAACTCGCCGCTGGCGTGGAGGATACGGGCGCGTTGGGATTCCATATCCCGTCGCTGTTCGACAAGGTGCTGAGCATCGAGCACTGCGCCTTGCAGGCTGAACCCAGCAACGCCATCCGTTTGGCTGTGCGCGACTACGCCCAGGAACATGAACTATCGTATTACGATATCCGAAACCATACGGGTTTCTTGCGTAATTTGGTGATTCGCAATAGCACGGTGGGCGAATGGATGGTTGTAGTGGTGGTGGCTGAACGTCGCGAAGATTTGCTGTTTCCTTTGCTGGATTTCATTCATGAGAAATTCCCGCAAATCACTTCCCTCCAATATATCATCAACGAAAAATTCAACGATTCATACACCGATTTGGATGTCCACGTCTATTTTGGCAAAGACCACATGGTTGAACGGATGGAAGGCTATAATGGAGGAAAGACCTTGCAGTTTAAGATCAACCCAAAGTCGTTTTACCAAACCAACTCGCTTCAAGCGCAGCGACTCTACAGCTTTGTCGCTGAATTTGCCGAGTTGCAGGGCAACGAAACGGTATATGACCTTTATACGGGCACGGGTACCATTGCCTTGTTTTTGGCGGGCTTGTGCAAGAAAATCGTTGGCATTGAGTATGTCGAGGAGGCCATTGCCGATGCTAAGATCAATGCTGTTTTCAATGGCTATGCCAACACGGAATTCTATGCAGGTGACATGGCCAAGGTGCTGACGGATGATTTTGTGAAAGACCATGGCACTCCCGATGTGGTGATCACCGACCCTCCAAGAGCGGGCATGCATGAACGTGTAATCGAACAACTTCTGGCCATGCAACCCCGCAAAATCGTCTATGTGAGCTGCAATCCAGCCACACAGGCACGAGATTTACAGATGCTCTCGGCAAAGTACGAAGTGCGTCGAATCCAGCCCGTTGACATGTTCCCCCATACCCAACATGTGGAAAATGTGGCCGAACTGATTTTGAAAAATTAGTCCCACTATATTTTTTTAACAAGTTATAGATAAAAAAAACTGATACTTTCCAAAAAAAAGAGTATCTTTGCACGTTAGTATTTTTATCCAATCAATGAGCTGGATGCTGTATTGGTTTGATAAATATTAGTTTAGAGTAAAATAATAAAAAATAAAAAATCAAAATCTTGTATTAAGATGAAGAAAATAGTATTAAGTCTGGTATTCGCAGCGTTTTTGATGCCTTTTTCTATTCAGGCTCAAACCAAGGGTCTTCCTGTCGTTCAGGTTGACAAAGTTGCTTGTGATTCCTTTCATTGGGATGTTAATGGTGTCGACTATGACCAAGACACCGTTGTCCTGTACACTGCCAATGACACGGCTTTTATTTTGAATCTTACAATCAACCACTCTGTCAGTGCAACTGACGCTGTAGAAGGTGAATGTTCCTATTCTTGGAATGGTACCGTCTATGACAATGCGGGTGTGTTTGTTGACACTTTGAAAACCATGGAGAATTGCGACAGTGTTGTTACCTTGACACTTACTCTTTCCAAGGTTCACCGCGATACTTTGGCTCCCGTTTCATGGTGCGGCAGTTACGATTGGAATGGCACGATCTATGACGAAAGTGGCACATATTCCGACACAGTGCATGTGGCTGCTACCAATTGCGACTCTATTTTCTTCTTGCCCTTGGATCTTGTAGAGGTTTTCAGATCGGTTGAGACCGTTGAACATTGCGGCGCCTACTCTTGGAGAGATTCCTCCTACGCTGTTTCTACGGTCGATTCAGTATTGGTTACTGATGAGTTGGGCAGCGGTTGCGATTCCATTTTCGTCCTTGATCTTGACATCATCGTCAACCACGACACCACTACAATGACTGCTTGTATGCAGTATAGATGGACTGTTTCTAACGAGACTTATACCGAAAGTGGTATTTATATCGATTCCGTCGGAAATGATTGCATTACCGAAAAAGTATTGGATTTGACGATTCTTCCTGTTGAAACCGTTTCAAGCGATACCACAGTGGCTGCTTGCGAGCGCGTACGTTGGAAATTCGCTGGTGCTACCCAGTTCTATGTCTATAGCGATAGTACTGCCACCAAGACTTTCCAATACAGAACTGCTACCAATTGCAAGGACAGCACCTCTGTCGTCCATTTCAACGTGTATCAGCCTTACCGCGACACGGTTGAAATCGCAGGTTGCGATTATGCTGTTTGGGAACTCAAGAACAATAAGGAATACGACCATTCCCAGACCGATACCGTTAAACTCGGCTTTACTGTCAACCGTTGCGACAGCGCCGCAGTTGCTTTGATTACTGTAAATCCCTCTCCTGTTGTAAATGCCATCCAGGGTACTTTGCACGTCGAGGCTGGCGAACCCGTAACCCTCTATGTTGATGAGTATGATGACGCCCTTACCTATGAATGGTCATACAACTATGGCGCGCCTATCGTAAGCGACACTCTCGTAATCAGTGAGGGTGTCCAAGAAAATACCGACGTCAACTTGAGAGCCATCAATCCCGAGACCGAATGCGAAGCCAACATCTGGATTACCGTGCTGGTGGGCGTAGGCATTGAGGATGTTGAAGGCGTAGAGGTTAATCTCTATCCTAATCCTGCACACAAAGTACTGAACGTTGCTTCCAGTGAGGCTATCGAACAGGCTATGGTATTCAATGCTGCTGGTCAGATTGTTTCCAAGTTCGACAATCTGGGTGTCAACGGCGCTTTGAATTTGAGCGCTCTTTCCAATGGCACCTACACCTTGCGTCTCGTTCTCGAGAATGGCAAGTCTGTGATCAGAAAATTTGTTGTTGTCAAATAATGACTGCTCGAACAACCAATATTATGAGCGTTCGATACTCATGTATCGGACGCTTTTTTATAGCTTTTGGTCTGCTGCTGTTCACGGCGTGTGCCGAGAAGAACGACTTTGTCTCCTTCTCAGGCGAGGCGCAAGGCACTTATTACAGTGTTTCTTATTACGATGCGCAACATCGCAATTTCAAGCATTCTATCGACTCGTTGCTTGATGATTTTGACATGACGGCTTCTTTGTGGGTGGATAGTTCGATGATAAGACGTATAAATGCTAATCTCGATTCGGTTGTTTCTCCCATGTTTGTTGACCTCCTAAACAAATCAATTTGGACTTACCATTACACCAACCATGCCTTTGACTGCACTGTAGGACAATTGGTCAATGCCTGGGGTTTTGGGTTCTCAAAGGGAACAATGCCTTCCGATGACACGGTGGCTCAGTTGATGCAGTATTTGGGTTCCGATGGTCTGGCTATTGTTGATGGAAATATATTACGCAAGCGATATCCTCAAACTATGTTGGATTTCAACGCCATAGCACAAGGATATTCGGTTGACTTGATTGCCGATTTCCTTTCTGCCCAAGGGGTGAAAGATTATCTTGTCGATGTTGGTGGTGAGGTTATTGCGCATGGTGTCAAACAGGATGGTGCCTCTTGGCGTGTGGGGATTGAACGCCCTGCCGAAAGTAAATACAGCTCCCCCGAAGTTGAACTGGCAATTGCTTTGGACAACCAGTCGGTTGTGACTTCGGGCAACTACCGCAAATACTACGTGCGCGATGGCGTAAAATATTCTCATACCATAAACCCTCAAACCGGACATCCAGTCAGTCATTCACTATTGAGCGTTTCGGTTGTTGCCGACTCGGCGTGGAAGGCTGATGCGCTTGCTACGGCTTTTATGGTCATGGGTCTTGACGAGTCTAAGCGCTTTATCGCCGATCATCCCGACGATGAGGCTGTGCAGGCGGTTTTCTTCATCTATGATGAGCAGGGCGTCTATAAGACTTCCGCCACGCCGCTTTTTAATGAATTGATAACAAAATAATTGATATTGCTATGAAATCGATGACAGGTTATGCCAAAGGTCAGTGTACGCTTAGCAAAAAGGTTTTGAAAATAGAGGTAAAGACTCTTAATAGCAAACAGATGGATGCTAACGTCAAGGTTCCTTTTTTCTATCGTTCCAAAGAATTGGAGATTCGTGCCATGCTTAATCGTCTTGAACGTGGCAAGGTGGATTTCCTGATTACCGAAGAACTTGCCGATACTGCCGAGTGCCAATTGAATCAATCGCTTTTGGAGTCGCGTTTCAATGCTGTCAAGTCTGTGGCGGGAAAACTTTCCTGTTCCGATGATGGTATCTTTCAAACTTTACTTTCCCAGCCAGATGTTTGGAACAGCAATTCTTCCGACGAGTTGTCGGAGACAGAATGGATGGTGTTGCATGATGCCATTTCTGCTACATTAGACGAAGTGGATCGTTTTCGGGAACATGAAGGCGCTGTGTTGGAACGTGATTTCGCCGTACATGTAGATGCCATTGAGCAACGTCTTCATGCCATACCGCAGTACGAAACAGAGCGTATCCAGACGGCAAAGGATCGTATCAACAAGTATTTTGAGGAGTTTGCCATCAAGGAAATCGACCAAAACCGTTTCGAGCAGGAATTGATTTACTATCTCGAAAAATTGGATATTACGGAGGAAAAGGTGCGTCTGCAAAAGCATATCGACTATTTCCGCGATACTGTCAAGAATGAACCTTCTTGTGGCAAGAAACTGGCTTTCGTGGCGCAGGAGATGGGTCGTGAAATCAATACTACCGGTTCCAAGGCCAATCATGTGGAAATTCAAAAACTTGTTGTGGAGATGAAAGACGAACTTGAGAAAATCAAGGAACAATTGGGAAATATTCTTTAGCGTTATTCCTAAAAAACAAAAAGGTGTTTCGATTTCGAAGCACCTTTTTTTGTTCAATCGTTATGTTTGAACGCTAATTGTGGCGGACTGCATTGAAATAAAAAAGGCTCCCATTGGGAGCCTTTTTTATTGGATTGTTCAACTAAGATTAGCGAACGATGAGTTTTTCAACTTTGCTGAACTCGTTGTTGGTGATGCGTACGAAGTAAGCACCCTTAGCGAGGTTGGAGACGTTGATGGTCTGTGCAGCTTCAGCATTGATGTTGTTGTTGTAAACAACGCGGCCGCTCATGTCAACGATAGCGCAGTTAACCATACCGTTAACACCTTCGATAGTCAGGTTGACCTGAGAAGTAGCGGGGTTGGGCTGGAGGTTCATCTGAACTCTTTCAGCAACGGTGTTGATGGAAACAACGCTCTGAACGCTGAGTACGTGGTCAGCGGTTACATTTCTAAGAGTATAGATGTAGTAACCATTGCTGTTCCATTCAAGGTTAGGATCGGTACCGTAAACAACTTCTACGCCGTCGAGCATGATTTTTGCATCCATGCCATCGGCTGCTTGGATGAAGTAATAGGTCATAGCGCCTTCAGCTACGTCGTCGGTCATGCCGCAAGCATCGGTTTCGCCGTCTTGGAGGATAACCAAAACATTTTCGTCAAGACAGTTGATGGTGATGTTGTGACGAGCGATGTCCTGACGGGGTCCGAGGATGGGGTAAACCATAGGATAAGCCTCTGCGTATTTACCAGCAGGGTACATGTTGTTTGAATAAAGACTATTGGGGTCGCGAACGAGCAAGGACCAACCATTGGCAAGACCGTTGTCGTTGTTGAAGTCGTAAGCGTATTTAGCGGTGCCAGCGGGAGCGTTTTCAGAACCGAAGCGGGTGTTGCGAGCGATGTTGTTGCCATCTTCGTCAACGTCGGGTCTGTAGTAGGTGCTGCCAGTAGCGGTTGCCAAGCTGAAGTAACCAGGTTCAACCATACGGTAGCCTACGAAGTACATCTGGTTAGCTTCCAAAGCGTTCTGCTCGGGGAACATAACGTCGATGTAGTTGTAGTCTTCCATGGTCATGAAACCACCAGCTGCCATGATATCGGTAGAGTCGTTAGCCATACCAGCGGAAACTGCATCGGAAACTTCGATAGATTCGATACCGGTAGCGAGGTTGTGGTAGTAGCCAGAGTCGGCATCCATGAAATAGAGGGTGGGTTCAATAACGCTTTCGCCAAAGAATTTGCCAAAAGTGGTAGCGGTGACGTAACGGATACCGCGGATTACCCAAGGCTGACCGTTTTCATCGGTAGGAACATTGAGGCCAGTGGTGTAGCCAGACCATACAGAGTAGTTGGGTTCCATAGCGTGCTCTCCGCAGTCGTCGGTGATGTAATCGTCATCGGTGAATCCCCAAGCAAAGAATTTGTCGGTGGTAAGGATACCCTTGTCACGACCCCAGATGTAGTTGCCATTAGCGTCGCCGCCGTCAACATTGTACCATACGGTATCGTAGCTGAATTCAATGCTGTCGGTAGAAATGGAAGCGAAAGCGTAGTTGTCGCCAGCGGTAGCGGTGGGAAGGCTGTTGCCCTGGCCATAAGCCTGGTGGCTGCTGTATTCCCAAAGACCATCGCGCCATTCGCGGTCGTCGCCATTGGTGTCAGAGGGGAAACGACCAAGACCGTCAACGAGGACGTACTTGGTTTCGCTACGGTTGATGGTACCCATGTTGTAGCTGTCAACTTCGGTGCTGGTGCCACCAATAGAAGCGAGGTGGTTGATAGTAGCGGTAACGTTGTTCTGAGCGTAGAGACCATTGTTGGTCAACTGAGAACGCCAGTAGATGGGGAGTTCCATTCCTTGGGGAACCATCTGGTAAGCACCTTCACCCCAAAATTGTTCAAAAGTGCGGAAACGGTTGAATTTCTCGGGACCGCAACCAATAATTTGAACGTCGTCAACCATCCAAACATAACCGTAAACACCGGAGGTGACTTCGGTAGAAACGGCACGGAGACGGAGACTTACGTTGCTCTGTTCACAAACTGCTGCGGGCAGAGTGTAGGTGTAGTTGCCATACAAGCGGCTGTTAACGGCAACGTCAACGTTCTTGACGTTGATTTCCATGGTATTCCAGGTAGTACCATTGTTGGTGCTGTAGTCAACATAGCAGAAGTCGCGGTTGAACTTCATGTACCACTGGAACAATCTGAAGTCAACAACCTGATAGTTGCTGAGGTCGATAGCGGGGAAAGCAATGTAAGCGTCGATGGTTTGATTTGCGGTGGAAGTTTCCATGAAATCAATAATCATCCAGCCATTAGCGGAGGAGCAGTACTCGGTATCCATCCAGCCTGCGAGATTCTGTTGGAAATAAGCATCACCTCTGCTGCCGCCGAACCATCTGTACCACTGGGGATATGCGCTGGGGAAGTTGGCTGCGGTCAAGGAAGCAGCGTCAATACCGGCAATGTGAGCCCATTGGGAAGCTGTACTGGTCTGTACGTGAGTAGTAGCAATGTCACCACCAATCATAGTGCCGGCAGCAACAGTACCAGTTGTAGGAGCGGTGCTGAAATCCCAAGTAGCAACTACGTCGTCATCTTTGGTAAAAATGGAAGCTTTGTAGTTGGTAGGTTCAGCGGCGGGTTTAACCACCTTTTCAGCCTTGGCGTTGTTGGTCAAGACTTTGCCGACTTTCTTGCCAGCGAAATTTTGAGTCTGTGCAAATGCGAGGGTAGCGCAAAGTGCGAAA
>JAZLKZ010000118.1:0-11433 GCA_045597845.1 Bacteroidales bacterium
TCGCTTACACAAAATTAAAAAAAACTGCAAATAAATAAAATAGAGAACCCTATAATGTGCCCTTGGAGGAAAATGCTCGCCGCGCATAAAGTGAGGCAAGAAAATTTCAGGTAGGCTTGAGGGAGACGTGCTTCAAAAAAAAGAATCAAGCCTTAAGTTCCAATAAGAAATGCAACTTTTGAGTCAAACTAACAAGATGCTAAAGGTAAAAAAACAGCCCCCAAAAGAGTCAAGAGACACGATCAAGGGCTGAATGCGGAAAAAAGTTTATCTTTGCATCTCGACCAAAAGTTACAAAAATGAAACAATTAGCGCACGAGGGTAATGGTACCCTTGTAGGTATGGTAGTCGTTGCGGCCTGCGCGACGGTATCTATATATATGTATAAGAGGCCTGCGGACAATCGACTCCGTTATAGGTGCCGTCCCACACAAAATGAGGGTCGTTTGAAGAGAACACCAGAACGCCCCAACGGTCGTAAATATAGATGGAGAAATCCTCAAGGTCGTTGACCGTGGAAAGATGGAAGGTGCCATTTGTCTCCAGTCCAGGCGTAAATACATTCGGCATCCAAACGCCGAACTCAACCACGGGGATGAAGAAGGTGGTATCATTCATACATCCCAGCTTGTTGTAGCTCTGCATTGTAACCTGCATAGAGTCGGCAAACTGCTCGAAATGGTGAGAGACAGGGCTTCCATTAAATTCAGCGCCATCGCCCAAAATCCAATGCGTATGGTCGCGGTAGGCGGAGAGGTCGGCAAAGACCACAATAGGCTCCTGGCGGTCGATATAGGAGGGCGAGAGTTCCCAATCCAACACGGGATAAGGAATGACGTTGATCAGCTTGTGGACGGGGTTGGCCATGCAATTGGCAGGCGCAGGACCGAAGCCCGTAAGTTCGTAGGTTGTGGTACTTTGAGGATGGACCACGATGGTGTCTCGCCCTTGCTGGGCGTCGATTGCAGGATCGTAAGGATCGGCATTCCATGCATAGTGGTCGGCACCCGAAGCGATGAGCCATGCGGTGTCGCCGAAGCAGATATTGCCATCGGCAGGAATCGAAGAAACGATGGAACTAACCCTGTAGATGTGCACGCTGTCCCACGCCGTACATCCCTGCGGCGAGGTGACGAGGGCGTAGTAGCTGTTGACGGGATCCGTAGGCGTAACCTCCAGCGAAGCCCCTTGCGCGATAGGCGGCTGAGAGGTGTCGCCGGTCTGGCGGTACCACTTGAAGGTGCATCCCGCAACGGGACTTGTCACGGTGACATTGGTGCGGGTTCCGTCGCAGACAAACGTATCACCCACCACGAGCAAATCGGGCGAATGGAACACCTGCACAACTTGATAGGCGGTATCGGTGCAGCCATCGTCGTTGGTCACGATAAGCGTCACATCGTTGTTGTTGCGTTCGAGCAGTTGGGTAAGCGATTGATATTGATCGCTGGTAGTGCCCACAAGCGTGTCCTCGTTGATGATCCAAGTGCGCTCATGCTCAGCTGGACTAGACATATCGACCAGTGTGACTGGGTCGTCAACGCAATAGCCGTCGCGTTGCACATTGATGAGAGCTTCAGGACTTTCAGGAATACGCACGACAAAGTTGGCAGTAGTATAGCAGGTAGAATCGTCGGTATAGGCGGTAACTCGAACACCCTTGTTGCCACCCGATGCGTATTGGTAGGTGGCATCGGTTCCCACAATCGAGTCGAGCGGGGTTCCGGAGCAAGCGACATTGTCGAAGAAAACCCATGAAGTAGCACTATCAACTGTTTGAATCACGCCTCCATAGCGTGTATAATGCTGTGCATGGAGGTTGATGGTTTGGCTGCAGTCGGCCTCCTGGTCGAAATGAACCACAGGCTTGACATTACGCACATTGGCAAAAAGCTCGGTAGTAAAGGGTTTGGAGGGGTCGAGCGCCGACGTCACGATGCACTTGAATGTCTGTTCGCCCAAGGTGTCGCCCACATTGGCGCCCTCGGAGGGGATGAAGTCGGCAAGAGAAGGGAGATAGACATTGCCGCTTGCGTTTTGGCCCGCAATAGGCGTAACGGGGCGAAAATGGGTAGCAGCCAACTCGATAGGATTGTAGGCGTTGATGGGTCCCGAGGTTGAGCAATACCACTGATAGCTCAGCAAATTTTCGGGAGCGACAAGGGTATCTACAGCCGCCGTATTACCTTTGGCGCAGCCCTTGCTCTGGAGGCTCAACGGCTGATAGTCGCCCGTGATATAGGCATAGATGGGATCTACGTTGTAGATACAATCGCTGGTATAGAGTTCGATGCGTACCGAATCGTAGAGATACTGGGAAAGGTTGAGTGCTACGAGCGTCCAAGGTTTGTAGCAATAGCTGCAAGTGGTGCCGCCCATTTCAGGACCCGGCAGACCCGCCACCCACGGCTCGGGCAAAGTACCGGCAAAATGAGGAGCCGGCACACTATACCAAAGGCTGTCGTTGATGGGGAAATTGTTCCAATGTCCTTGGGCATCATGTCCCACCACTCGGATAATGAACTCACCGGCTTCTTGTGGAGTGTGGTCGTAGCGACGCGCCACAACGGCATAGTTGATGTACATCAAAGCGTTCTGGGGTTGAATACGGGTGGTGTAGAACAGCGCTTCGCTACCCTTGTTGTTGCCACTTTGCAGATTGGATGCCTGAACGCAACTTCCAGTGCTGCGCATATCACCAAGACGGATGCTCGACTGATAGCCGTCGGGAATACGCTGCATCCCCTGCCCTTGCGAATTGACAGTAAATTGGTCGAGACCCGCATCAGCGGCGGTATAGATGGTGAAACGATGGTCGTTGGCGTCGGAGAAAGAATGTCCACATGTATTAACCGTATAAGTGCAGTTGCCCGAATAAAGTGACGATGATGTAATTTGCGAATTGTTACGATAAGATGGAGTGAAAGAGTAGGCACAAGTACTCATTATATTATTTCCAACCGACGCGCCCCCATTGATGCGGTCACCCACCTTGGCGGTCCAATAGCTTGTACTGCTGTAGGTGTCAAATGTGGTAGGATTTTTCCAACCGGGACATACGGAACCTTGAGCCAGGGCCGACAAGCATGCGGCAAAGGAAATCACGAGCAAAACAAAGCATTTCATTTTGAACGAAGAATTAAAAATGAAGAATATCGATGTATAGAATTGGGGGTGAGGTTAGAATGAGGATATAATAATACTTTATTATAATGACAACATTTTATTGAAATTGTTGCACGAGGTTGAAAAAAAAATATCACACGCGCCGAGAAAGCATAGGCACAAGGGCGTTTTTCCACGAAACGAAATCCCCTTCAAGGATGTGTTGGCGAGCCTCACGCACGAGACGCAGATAGAACGCCAGGTTATGAATGGAGCAGATTTGTAGTCCAAGAATCTCCTCGGCACGAATGAGGTGGTGGAGGTATGCGAAAGTATATACACGGTCGCACTCTGCAGTGCTTTCGGGATCGATTGGCTCGAAGCAGGTCTCCCATTTCTTGTTCTTGATGTTAACCGTGCCGTTCATGGTGAACAGCAAGCCGTTGCGACCATTTCGGGTAGGCATCACACAGTCGAACATATCCACGCCACGTTCGATGGCCTCAAGCAGGTTGGCGGGCGTACCCACCCCCATCAGATAGCGAGGATGGTCGGTAGGGAGAATTCCGTTGACAACCTCGATCATCTCGTACATGACCTCCGTAGGCTCCCCCACAGCAAGTCCGCCGATAGCGTAGCCCAATGCCTCCTTGGAAGCGATATATTCGGCGCTTTTGCGACGCAGATCTCGATACTGGCAGCCCTGTACGATGGGGAACAAAGCCTGGTTGTATCCATAAAGCGGCTCCGTTTCTCCGAAACGTTTCACGCAACGGTCGAGCCAGCGGTGGGTACGCTCCATCGACTGCTTGGCGTAGTTGTAGTCGGCATCACCCGGACAGCACTCGTCAAACGCCATGATGATGTCGGCACCGATGACACGCTGGATATCCATCACGTTTTCGGGAGTGAAAAGGTGTTTGGAGCCGTCGACATGAGAGCGGAACGTGCATCCCTCCTCCTTGATTTTGCGATTGTCGGCAAGCGAGAAAACCTGGAATCCGCCACTATCGGTGAGCAACGGCCGTTCCCAGCCGTTGAACTTGTGGAGGCCGCCGGCGGCACGCAGAATGTCGAGGCCTGGGCGGAGATAGAGATGATAGGTATTGCCCAGAATAATCTTAGCGTCAATATCCTGACGCAATTCGCGCTGATGCACAGCCTTCACGCTGCCCTGAGTACCGACAGGCATGAAGATAGGCGTAGGGATGTCGCCGTGGTCGGTATGCAGCACGCCAGCACGTGCATTACTGCATTTGTCGGAAGCCGTTAGGGTAAAGTTCATTTGTTGTTAGTAATTATGGTGCAAATATACATGTTTTTTTGGAATTAATAACTATTTTTGCAAACGAAACCAAACTAAGTTTTATTCTTTAATTCACTTTGGGGAAACACATTCCTCCTCTCGCACATAACGCACATACCGAACCATGGATTTTTCTGCAGTCACAACCAACATCTACGTCTTACCATTGCTTGTCGCCACCGTCGTCTCGTTTATATTTCTGACGGTCCACTACGGGTTGTTCTATCTTGCCCCCACACGCAAGAAGAACCAATCCCGCGCAACCACAGAGATGAAGCCTATGGTATCCATCATTCTCACAGCCCACAACGACGCAGAATGGCTCCGCGAGAATCTTGTCTATCTTTTGGAGCAGGACTACCCCAACTTCGAAGTTGTAGTGGTTGATTATCTCTCAACAGACGACACGACATTTGTATTGCAAGTTTGCGGAGACAACTACCCCAACCTCAAAGTAGTAAAGATTGCGCAAGACGTCAACATGTTCCACAGCAAGAAATTTCCCTTGTCGGTAGGCATAAAATCCGCCAGCCGTGAGAGCAACATCATGCTGTTTATCGACGCCAACTGCGTGCCAAAAGGCTTCAATTGGGTCAGCTCCATGGTGAAAGGCTACACCAATTCCGAAAAGCAGATAGTGCTTGGCTATTGCGGACTCAAGCAAGAACCCACGCTGCTCAACGCCGTACAGCAATACGAAAACCTTGTAAACAACCTTTCCATGTTGAGTGCGGCAATACATTCCCACCCCTACACAGGATGCGGGCGCAACCTCTCCTACCATCGCGACTTCTTCTACGAACAGGGGGCATTTACCAGCCACTACACAGAGTCGGAAGGCGCCGACGACATGTTTGTAAACCAGAACGCAAAAGGCAAAAACACCAGCATCGTAATCGACCCCGAATCGTACGTGATTGCAAAAGCGCAAGAAAGCCACCTGCAATGGATGCAGCAACGGCGCAGCCGTCAAGCCTCGCGGCGACATTATTCCATAGGGCTCAAAATGCAACATGCGCTTCATCCCCTCGCAACGGTGCTATTCTACGCTTCGCTGATTGCATTGGTGGCAATGGGATTTCCTTGGGAGATTGCACTCGGAGTCTTCGTACTCAAAACGGCATGGCAAATATTCACATTATCCAAGGCTTCCAAGAAGTTTGAATGCGACAAGATTTTCTGGTACGCCCCACTTTTTGAAATTTATTTTTTGTTTGCAAATACTTTTTTGCACTTCATTCCGTTACATAATAGAAAATAACACTTGACGGCGTTTGCTGAAGTGCTGAATCGTTGCATTGCGACACCATCGAATCAAACCGTCAAACATCAAAATCACCTGAAAGTTGGTACAATTTTCGACAGAGAAAGCACAGCGCGACTACCAATTGGTATGCGCAGCCCGCGAGAAAGGCGACCAGCATGCCTATGCAATGCTGATGCAGTACTATCGTGAGCCGCTTTACCTCATGCTGTTGAAGATGACCAACAACCCCATAGAAGCCGACGACCTCACCATAGAAACGTTCGGCAAAGCTTTCTGTTCGTTGCATCTCTACACTCCCACCCACGCCTTCAGCACATGGCTGTTCTCTATAGCCTCCAACAAATGCATCGACCACATTAGGCGCAAACGCATGGAGACGGTGCCTCTGACGGCTCTCTCTTCGCAAGAGAACGAATTCTACGAATATCCGCTCCCTTCAGACCTGCCCTCTCCGGAAGAAGAGGTCATCACCGCCCAACGGATCGAGCTGCTCCACAACGTCGTGAACCAGCTGAAACCACGCTACAGAAAGATGATTCAAATGCGTTACTTCGACGAGCTTTCCTACGAGGAAATTGCAGAACAGATGCATCTTCCCATGGGAACTGTCAAGGTACAATTGCTTCGAGCGAGGAAACTCCTTGCTGAAATCCTCAAAAACAAGAACGGACAAATCTGACATTCAGCAAGCACTACGCCCGACAAGAAAGCCCCTCGAAACGGAATCCACGCCATGAAAAAGCCTCCCCCTCGCCCTCGCGGCTTGAACAATATCCTTCCCTCGCTTTTCCTTCGACTTGGTGACATACGTTTGCTCGTATGCGGTATTTTGTTCTGCCTACTCTCTTTCGATTCCCCCGCACAAAAATCATACGAAGGACTGTCGGTTTTTGTTGATGGAGGCGCTTTGTTCTCGAGCGACAAACACGCCAATTTCTACAACGGACAACCCGGGAACGAGAACAACATCCTTCGCGTGCTGCACAGCCAAGCCTACGGACTGGAAATATGGCAAGATTTGCGCAACCAAGGCTATCTTTATGAGATAGACAACTATACAGGAATGACCATATCGGACGGCGAATACCCCGTAATGGACTTCCGCCCCACCTATCAGATCGGGCTGGGCATTCGCTATGCCTATCCCCACAACTGGGGCTGGATGTTCCGCGTGGGCTATTCCAGTCTCACAGCCATAGGAGCCTTCAACATCGACAACGCACTTCCCACCAGCATCCTCACCAACCAAGACCGATACATCACTTGCGGCATCATCGGAGAAGAGAGCCGCATCAACCTCGACCTTGGACTTTTCAAGCGATTCAATCTCGGGAAATCCCTTTACCTTGAACTTGCATGCGGATTCAACCTCAACAATACCAAAGTGCTCGCCAACGACATTGAAGTGGGTGGAAAAACATACAACATCCTTGATATTTGGGGCAGCAGCGAACTCTACGCCGGAGTAGGAACCTACGACTACATCAACCAAGGCGCCATCGGAATTGGAGGATACGCCTCAAGTTCAATAGGCTACACATTTAGAGCAATTGGCAGCATCCACTTGGGTTACCACTGTTACTACAACCAAACGCATTACAAAGGCTACAACGATACAGACCCCTATTTGATGCAGCATAGCATCTTTCTCAGAGCCGACATCTATAATTTTTCATTCTGGGACGAGTAAGCACAATTAAGAGTTGAGAGTTCACCTATCACAAATCACAAATCAATAGTCACAAATCAATAGTCACTCGATTAAGAGTGGAGCGAGGAAACTTTAGCATAAGAACAAATACAGAATCCAGATAAAACCATGATAAAATTTGCACCCCTTTCTGAATCAGGACACACCCATTTCGCCGAAGATCTCTACGAATCGGCCTTCCCCGAAGCGGAACGACCTTCGTTCGACAGCCTTAAAGATCGCAGCAAAAACTTCCGGTTCCTCGTCGCTTTCAACGACAAAGACCCCATAGGGATTCTCACCTACTGGACTTTCGAGGAATTTGTTTATATCGAGCATTTCGCCATCGACGAAGACCTCCGCGACCAAGGTTTTGGCAAAGCCGTCTTCCTGAATTTCCTCTCCCGCCATACCGAGCAGGTCATTCTCGAGGTGGAACTGCCCCACGACGAAACATCCGAGCACCGACTTGAGTTCTATACCAGCATGGGACTCTGTCAGAACCCCCAAGAATATTGGCAGCCATCTTACGAAATTCCCGAAAAATTAGAGATTCCAATGCTTATTTTATCCAAGATGGAGCTCGACGACGACGAATTCAAAGACATTAGAAACGTATTGTACTCAAACGTTTACAAATATACTTCCAAAATATTTACAAAATAATTTGGTCAGTATCTAAAATAGTCGTATCTTTGCACTCGCTTTTGAGGAAGAAAGCAATGGCTCCTTAGCTCAACTGAATAGAGCATCTGACTACGGATCAGAAGGTTGCAGGTTTGAATCCTGCAGGAGTCACGAAAAAAAGAACAAGAATTTCTTGTTCTTTTTTTTTGTAATGATTAAAAAAAATAAGTTGTAACGGTATTGCCCTGAAATGTGAAAAGTGAATAGGTAGTACTATAGTCTATAAATGGTTGAATTTTATTATCATACGTTAGCTTTTATCCAACGGTTGAAGAAAGGGTCTTCAACGGAGTATGCGTCAGTTTTGATGATGTAGCCGTTTTGTAGCAGTCGCTTGAGGGAACTCTGGATGGTACTGGGTGGCTGTTGGATGTGGTTGGCGGGAGTGTTGGTGGCTACGCGTTTGAGGGTAGCTCGGTCGGTGCGATTTTGGTTGAGCCATATTCGTTCAAAGTCGAGGTCGTGAAGCCGTATCAGGTTTTCGACGGCTTGACTTACGACATTGTCGGTGATATGGTTGTATTCCATCATCTCCCACACTTGCGAAGCCAGCTGCTGGGTGTAGTAGGGGTGGCATTGGGTGAAAGAGAGGATTTCTTCAGCAATGTGGATGGAGGTGTCGCTATTGTTGTTCGGAAGTCGGGACTGGATATAGGTTAGAAAATCGTCATAAGGTATTTTCCCGAGGTGCATTATTTGTCCAAAATGATAGAAAGGAGATTTCTTTTTTTCAAAAATCTCTTCCATCATGGATTCCTGGCTGCCGAGGAAGATGTAGTTGAGCCCTTTTTGTACTTGCATGAGGGAGCGTAGCTGTTTGTCGAAGCCTCTTTGTATTTTGGTGACTTCTTGAAATTCGTCGATGACGACGACGGGTCTTTTGTCGGATTGTTGGCAGATTTTCTGAAGGAGAGACATGGAGTCTTCTAGCATAATGTCTGTATCGGAAGAGGGGTGGAAAGATACTTCCATAGCACCCGAAACTGCATTGGTGGACAAGGTGGGGATGATGCGAAAATGGGAGAAGAGATGTTTGATCTTTTCGTAGGGGTAGAGTTTGAAGATTCCGCGCATCAGCTGGGTGGAGAAGTCATTAACAGAGAGAATATATTGGAGGTCAAGGAATATCTGTGGACGGTCAATTTGGGAGAGGGTTTTAAATACGAGGCTGCTTTTGCCGAATCGGCGGGGGCTAATGAGTACAATATGGTTTTCGCTGTCCAACTTGTGTTTTAGTTGGTCGAGTTCGGCGTTTCGGTCAGTAAAGAAATCCCCCTCTACGATAGTGCCAAATTTGAACGGATTCATGGTTCGGGATTTAAGTAATGTTTAAAATATTAGTTGGGACAATAACCTTGACCTTGACTTTGTCTATGACTGCTGACTATGACGTTTTCGTTTTTTTGCCCCATGTTTTTTTTTTAATGTCACTAAGTATTTTTGGCAAAGATACAAATAAAAATTGGAATTAGTGTAACCGCCTGATAAAGTAATTATTAAATTTATGTTAATCAAACCATAAACTACTACATAACAACTATGTACAAATGCGAAATTTTTCGTTGCGAAAATTTTCGCATTTTATATTTGGTTACTTATTTGCGTTCACCTTCAATACACATCACGAAGGACTCCGGAAGGATGATGTTTTCATCGTCCAAGGCAGAGCGAAACAGCGGAGCGATTTCCTCGTCGCGGAAGCCAGCGATGCCGCAGCCGATACGAGTCACGAGGAACGTAAACTGACGATTGGCACGCGCAAAAGCGATAAACTCATCGACGTAGGGAGCGATGACCCCCACCCCACCCTGCATGGTAGGAATAGCGTAAGAGCGTCCCTGCAGTCCTACGCCTTGTCCCCATACGGCACCAAATATATTCATAGCCACTCTTGCAGCACCGCCACCATGAGCACCAGCCAGATTGCTTCCAAAAACAAAGATTTCGTTTTCGCCCAAACCGCTAATTCTTTCGGGCGTATAATTTCTATTGTAAGACATAAGGCAAAATTTTGTTGAACTGTTGATTTGTTGAACTGTTGATTTGAAGATTGGGAGATTTGAAGATTTGGAGATTTGTTGAACTGTTGATTTGTTGAACTGTTGATTTGAGGATTGGGAGATTTGAAGTTTTCCAATCCCAATCACCATTCACCGTTCACCATAAACAAAGGGCGAGGCACTGCCTCGCCCTTTGTGATTATAATGCAGAGATTGCAATCAGGATTAAACCTCCCAAGTGTCGCCGCTGTTGAGCAAGTCGTCAACGCATTTGTATTTGCCGTTGGCCTTGCATTCGTCCATCTGGTCCTCATACAACTGAGTGTAAGAGGTCTTCTTGACGTTGCGGATTACACCCAAAGCAACGGGAAGATCGCCGTGCATACGAGCAAGCATCATGTGGATGCCAGTATCCTCGGTGGTTTCGTCATGAACCATGATGTCGTCGATGGTGATGCCATTCTCGCCAATGGTAACAGCCTCAAGGCAGCGACCATTGAAACGGATACCACGGTTCTTGTCCTTACCAAAAACCATGGGTTTGCCATGTTCGAGGACGATGGTACGGTCGTCGCGAACGGCGCGGTCGGTAATGGCGGCATGAGTCTTGTCGTTAAAGATCATACAGTTCTGCAGCACTTCAACAACACTGGTACCATCGTGGAGCGCGGCACGAGTCATGATGTCGGTGGAAAGCGTAGGAACGCAGTCCAAGGAACGGGCGAAGAACGTGCCCTGAGCACCCATTACGAGCTCACCGGGATTGAAAGGATAGTCGATGGTACCAAAGGGAGAGGTCTTGGTAATCTGGCCGAACTTGGTGGTAGGGCTGTACTGACCCTTGGTCAAACCGTAGATTTCGTTGTTGAAGATGGTGATGTTGAGATCCTGGTTACGACGCACGGCATGAATGAGGTGGTTGCCACCGATAGCCATAGAGTCTCCGTCGCCCATATTCACCCAAACGCTCAGTTCGGGATTGGCCAACTTAACGCCAGTAGCGATGGCGCAAGCACGACCGTGGATGCTGTGGAAACCATAGGTATCTACATAATAAGGAATACGCGAGGAGCATCCGATACCGGAAACCATGCAGATATTCTCTTTCTTATGATTGGTCTTGGGGAAAGTATTCAACAGAGATGCGAGGATGGCATGGTCACCACAACCGGGGCACCATTTTACCATTTGGTCGCTCTGAAAATCAGCTTTCGTATATTCGCGATCCGCTTTGGGAACAAAATGTCTTTCTGCCATAGTCTTATTCTCCTAAAATTTTATTAAACGCTTCTTTTAACTCGCCAACCTCGAAGGGCAGACCCATGATTTTGTTGTACTGATGCATGGGGCATTCGGGGAACTGGGTGCGCAAATAGCC
>JAZLKZ010000119.1:0-87440 GCA_045597845.1 Bacteroidales bacterium
CTATCTAAATATTGCAATTTGACAGTTGACGGAATAAACTGGCAGTTAAGACAGATGAAACAGAAAGGTCTCATCCGCCGTGTTGGACCCGACAAAGGCGGCCACTGGGAAATTGTGAAACCTAAGGAGAAATAACCGCCGGAAATCATGTTTGAAAAAATGCTATTTTTGCAAAACCAAAACGACACAAAGCAATATAATGACACCCACGCTCAATATAGATAAATCCAATTGGAAGAAATGTTCTAATTACCTATAGGTCAAAATAATCAACTGAACAGAAAACATTTTTTGAAAGGCATTCTTGAAAATGAGCAACGAATGGGATAAATTTGTGGAAAAGTAAACATTAGTAAAAGATACATAATTGGGGGAAAAATACTATTTTTGTCTTTCAATATAAAACTATTATGATAACAACGGATAATTTTTATAAGGTTCTTGAAAAGCTTGGTTTCGTCAATTCTGGAGCTATCTATTTGAAACATTTCTCCAATCATGATTGTGATATTCAAGTAGATTTTTCCGAAAAGAAAATTATATATCCTTCAAATTTAGATACAGGAGCAAATACGACTACGAATTTCAGTCAGCCTGAAAATTTTGTGGTGCTTGAATGTGTCTGCCGTCTGTTGGAAAAAGGCTATGAACCGCAGACAATCTTTCTTGAAAAGAGTTGGACGCTCGGTCACACAGGCAAGAGCGGACGCGCTGACATAACGGTTTATGACAAAGACGATAAAGGTAATCCGCAACAGGTTTATCTGATAATTGAATGTAAACGTGCCGGCAGTGATTACAAGGACGCACGAAAAGAAATGTTTGAAGACCCCGATGGCAAGCAGCTGTTTTCTTATTGGGCACAGGCTCGTTCGGCAAAGTGGCTTCAATTATATGCTTCGGATTATGACGAAGATAAGGACGAAATAACTTTTCAGGAAGAAGTCATTCGTAGTTATGACGATGAGAATGTTGAAGCTTTGGCAAAAGAAGACAATTCAGTCTTGATTTTCAAAAATGCCTCCACTGCCCAAGACGCTTTTATTGTGTGGGATGAAACCTACGCAAAAAAAGTTTACAACAATAATATCATTTTCGGCAATGGTGCCACTGCTTACAAAATCGGTAACTTGCCTATTAAATTCGGCAAACTGAAACCCTTTAGGAAAGAAGACGGCATTACCGATGCTTTCCGCGAAATACTCCGTCATAATAGCATCAGCGACAAGGAAAACGCTTTCAACAAGTTGCTTTCCTTGTTTATCTGCAAGTTTGTCGACGAAGATATGCACAATAACCCCGACGATATTATGGATTTCCAATATATTGACGGAAGCGACAATTATTATAAGCTGTACGAAAGACTCTTGAGGCTGTTCCAAATCGGAATGAAAGATTTTCTGAAGGAAGATGTCTTCTATCTGGAAGACGATTATATCCAAAAGACGCTTGACCAATTCACGGGCAAACGGCGCAACGAACTTGAGAAGGAATTGAAGGAGAAATTCCAGAAAACCAAAATGTTGTCTTGTCAAGTCTTTGCTTTCCGCGAGGTTTACAACGAAAAACTGTTTTTGCAAAATGGCAAGGTGCTGGTTGAAGTTGTTGAATTGTTCCAGAATTACAGAATGGCCTACACAAGCAAGGAACAACTGTTGGGCGATTTATTTGAAAGCCTTTTGAACCAAGGTTTCAAGCAGGAGGCAGGACAGTTTTTCACCCCAATTCCCATTACACGTTTCGTCTGGAACTCGCTTCCGATTGAAAGGTTTTTGGATGCAAATAAGCTCACTGTTCCCCGCGTCGTTGATTTCGCCTGTGGTTCCGGCCATTTCCTTACCGAAGGCATTTCCGCCATATCCGACTTTTACAATGATGGCAAGGAAGAGCCTGTAATAACCGACAAAGACATTTCGAAATCTTTCTTTGGCGTTGATAAGGACAACCGTCTGGCACGTGTGAGTAAGGTGGCCATGTTGCTGAACGGTGCCAACGATGCAAATATTATGGCTACCGACGGATTGGAACACGACGAGAATTTCTACCAAGGCGATTTACATTCATTTGATATTTTAGTGGCCAACCCGCCTTATAGCGTGGATGCCTTCAAGACGCACGAAAGCCGCAAGGTGCAAAACGCATACGAGACCATAAAACTGATGTCCTTTACCTGCAAGGACATTCAAAATGTCTTTATCGAGCGAATGCATCACTTGCTGAAACCCAAAGGCATTGCGGGAATCGTTATGCCGTCGTCCATTTTGAATGGCACGGATAATGCCAGCATTATGACGCGGGAAATCATCTTGCAGAATTTTTATGTCCGAGCCATTGCTTCGTTTGCAGGAAAGACTTTTGGAGAGACAAATACCTCAACTATCATCTTGTTCTTGGAACATTTCGACTTTCCACCGCAAAAGGCTCAAATGTTCAAAGACAGTGTTTCGGCCATTCTAAGCAATGAAGAATTGACCGATTGGGACGGCAAGGTTATTTTTGAAAATTATCTGCGGACCATAAATGTTGAACAAGCAGACTACGAGCGTTTTATCTGTAAGGAAGAGACTTTATTTGAAAATACTTTTGCCGCCTATTTCAAGGAATACGAAAAAGCATTTCTTGAAATTACTGATGTGAAGAAAGCGTTGGGAAAAATTGCCGAAACCGAAAAGAAAGAACGTGCAGGAGTTGCATTGAAGAAAAACGAAAAGACATCTGTAGCACAAAAGACGGATTTGAATAACGGTTTTTATTCGTTTGTTAGAGAAATTGAATATCAGAAACTTCTGTATTTTGCGCTGACCTATAAGGAACAGACTTTATTGATAACGGCGCCGACCGACATTAACGAGCAGAAGAAATTTCTTGGCTACGATTTCAGCCACCGTCGCGGTGATGAAGGCATAAAGGAAACGGAAGGAGTTTTGAGCAGCCAAAGCAAACGAAACGATGAAAGCAAGTTGGCTTGGTTTGTCCGTAAGTCTTTTGACGGTGAACAATGCACAAATGAAGAATTAGGCAAATATGTCAACTATGCCCATACAGCCGACCTGCTCAGTTTTACACGGCCTTCATTTGATTTGCAGATGAAACTGGCGGTTGATAAAAAAATAGAGATAACGAGCAAATTTCCGTTGGTAAGGTTAGGGACGATAGCTCCTTATGTCTCTGAGAAAATTGATTTTTCAGAAATATCAATTGAAGATTATATTTCTACAGATAATATGCTTCAAAATCGAAAGGGTGTTGTAAAATATTCTGGAGATTCAAGTGTAGATAGAATAACAAAGTATGAAAAAGATGATATTTTAGTTTCAAATATCCGTCCGTACTTAAAGAAAATATGGCTAGCCAATAAGAATGGAGGCTGTTCAAACGATGTCATTGTTTTTAGAGCAGATAGAGAATTTGTCTTTCCTAAGTTTTTGTTTGAAATCATGTCGCAAGATATTTTCTTTGATTTTATGATGTCAGAAAAAAAAGGAATTAAAATGCCTCGCGGTAATAAAAATGTAATTCCGACATTTCAAATCCCGCTTCCCCCAATAGACATTCAGCAGCAAATCGTTTCGGAATGTGTAAAAATCGATGAAGAATACGCCAATGCTCAAAAACAGATTGAAGAAAGCAAATCGCAAATATCGGAAGCGATGCAAAATGTGAAGGGCGAAACAAGAAAGTTGAAAGATATTTGTCAAATGAAGGCCGGAAAATTTGTTGCAGCTCAAGATATTTTTGCAGAACAAGAAGAAGGAATGTATCCTTGTTATGGAGGTAATGGATTAAGGGGGTACACGAAGGATTATACTCATGATGGAATCTATCCCTTGATTGGACGACAAGGTGCATTGTGCGGGAATGTTTGTATGGCAAAAGGCAAATTTCATGCAACCGAACACGCTGTAGCTGTTACACCTAATTCAGACATAGATGTGTATTTCATCAGATACGCACTTGAAAATTTGAATTTAAATCAATATTCAACGGGAACAGCCCAACCTGGATTATCTGTCAAAACGATTTTGGAAGTTGAATGTGTTATTCCAAGTCTAATTGACCAACAAGAAATAGTAAAGCAGATAGAAACCTACGAAGCCGCCATCGCCGAAGCAAAGGCTGTAATGGCCGGCTGCGCTGAAAGAAAGAAGATGGTGTTGGAGAAGTGGCTGAAGTAAGTGAAGAAACGACCCTGAAGTTCCATTATGCAGCAGTTGCTGAGGGGAAGAGTGAAATAAAGGAAAAGAAAGGAGAAAAAAATATGAACGGTTATAATAGAAAGTCTTTATCAGAAAATACGATATATGCAAGAAAGTCCTTAGGACAAAAGTGTATATTTTTGAGTCATCAAAAAAAACGATGCAGCAGTATGTAAACACATTGCAGATTATTTGATGAAATCTGGTGTTGATGTATATTTTGATGAATACGACAATGATTTGAAAATCTATCGTCAAGAAAATCGTCCCGAAGGAGTTGTTGATTCTATAAAAAAAGGTATCCAAAATAGCACTCACATGCTATGTGTTGTATCCCCAAATACTTTATTTTCCAAATGGGTGCCATGGGAAGTCGGGTATGGTTATGATAAACTTTCGTTATCTGTATTAACATTGAAAGGAATCAAGGACGAACAATTGACAGAGTATTTGCAAACTGTTCCTATAATAAGAGGAACAAAAAGCTTGAATGAATATTTGTCAAGCATTGCAGGAGAATATAAAACTAAAATGTTTGACTCAATGAGGTTGATTAATGAATGTCAAGCACATCCGCTTGATAATTATTTAGATTGGAACTTATAAATATTATATCATGACTGATTACGGTATAACTAAAATATCTTTCGACAACAATAGAATCAACAATGTTTATTGTGGAGAAATTAATTCTCAAACCAATACTATTGAAGATTTTGAAACACATGATAGAAATTGGTTTAGACAAAAAATGCGAAATGGTAAAACTTTTTGCAAATTAAGTAAGAACAAACAAGGGCAATATATCATTTTGAACGATATAATTCAATATGATGGTTATAGGGATGTTATTTCACTTGGCGGACAAGGAGCGACTAAACTGCCGCAAAATATCACAAAAAGAAAAACATTTCTGAGTTACCATCATAAAAGAGACCAACAATATAAACTATATTATGAAAATCTTTTTGATGATTTAATAGTTAATAAATCAGTAGAAGAAGGAGATATTAATTCTGAAAATAGTGATGAATATATCAGACAACTTATACAAAAACAGTACCTATATGACACAACAGTTCTTGTTGTATTGATAGGTGAAAAAACCAAGTGCCGTAAACATGTTGATTGGGAAATATCAGGAGCACTTAATTATAAAGTTGGAGATCATTATGCTGGATTATTAGGTGTTGTATTACCAACACATCCAGATTATAATAAACCAATTAATCAGCGTTACAAAAGTAATTATCCTAAAAGATTTATCGAAAATTATGAAACTGGTTATGCTGTAATGATTGATTGGACTGAGGATAGAGTTTTTATGCAAAATGCTATTGAAAAGGCATTTAGGCAAAGAAACGAATCGGATAAAAGAAGAAACAACATTCCACAAATGCAACGAAATACAGGAGAATAATTATGGAAGAAAAAATGAAAATGCCGTTAGCAGCGTATGTGCTATATCATTCAGATTATGCAGATGGAGAAAAGGCTTTTGAAATGATTTATCAACTTCTATGCAGAGATGTCAATAAACCATTGACTGACGGAATTGACATTCCTGTTTATTTACGGACTGGTGCGGACGAAGATACAATCAAAGAAATAGATTTTTCAGAGAGTGACAAAACTGCTGTGATTGTATTGATAGATGAAAACATGTTCTGCAGCGAAGTATGGAGAAAATATTTGCAACAAATTGTGACGACAAACATAACAAATGCAACTGTAAAGATTTATCCTATTGCATTGTGTCAATACGGTTTTGAAATTTTAGATGACATTTCAAAAATACAGGGATTGAAAGTTGAATCCAATAATTATTCAATCAAAGATAATTGGGATTTGGTTCAAACAAGGCTGTTGGAAACTTTATATCGTTTTTTGACTGATCCGAATTCTAAGGTTCAACTTTTCATTAGTCATGCCAAGAAAGATTTCGAGTGTAAAGCTAAACAATTATGTGATTATTTGAATTCAAACACAAAATTGGATACTTTTTTTGACGCTAATGATATATTAGATGCTAACGATTTTGAAAAACAGTTAAATGATAATGTTGAGAAATCTCTTTTAGTTGTCTTGAAATCAGATGCTTATTCGGAACGAGAATGGTGCAGGAAAGAAGTAATCATAGCCAAAAGAAATAATGTTCCCACTATCGTGGTTGATTGCATAAATAAAGGTTCAAAAAGACTATTCCCTTACTTAGGCAATTGCCCAATGGTACAACATTCAGACAATTGGTCCGAAATGATAATTTGTTTACTCAAATCGGCTCTCAATCAAACATATCAAAAATTACTATTGAACAAATTAAAAGCGAATGACACTTCTATAAATGACATTATTCCTCACATGCCCGAATTGTTTTCTTTTGTCGGATTAAAGAATGATGAATCTCAAAAAGTCATTTATCCAGAACCGCCATTGGGAAATGAAGAAAAAGAAGTTTTAAGAGATTGTAATAGTAAAATCGTATTCGTAACGCCTACAGAAGCAAAGGCGAATAATATTCCATCTTTGGCTGGTAAAAGCATCGCATTTTCGATTTCCGATTCAGATGATATTAATAAATATGGTTGTTCTAAATCAATGTACAAAGACATAGTCTTGGAATTGTCTCGTTATGTGTTAAAAGCAGGTGCTAAACTTGTTTATGGCGGAGATTTACGTAAAGATGGTTTCACAGAGATATTTGAAGATTTTTCATATCAGTATGGTCAACAAGAAAATAAAAACGAAAAAGTGGAATATTTTACAAATTATTTTGCTTGGCCAATTCATTTGAAAATAACCAAAAGCATTGAGGCAGATTTCAAGCACAAACGTGTGAATTGTATTCGTGTTGATGCTCCTGATGGGTGTATGGATAAGGATATTTTTTTAGCTCCAGTTGGTAATGAGAATTTATGTGTTTGGTCACATTCTTTAACTAAAATGCGAGAGGAAATGGAAGGTAATGTAGATGCGAGAATTTTTATTGGAGGTCGGCTTTCTGGATTTAAGGGGAAAATGGCCGGTATCGTTGAAGAATTTCTAATATCAGCTCGATCCGGACATCCGATATATCTTATAGGTGGACTTGGTGGGGCTACCAATGCGATAGTTGATATAATAGAAAAAAACAAATCTGTCGACCTCAAAGCGCAAGCAGAGAAAAATGACACATATAAAAGTTTTGTTGATTATTATAATGCAAATAATGATGACAAAATTGATTATGGAAATATTTGCCAAACTATTTCGCAATATTCATTTGATAATGGATTGACTCCAGAGGAAAACAAAAGACTTTGCCATTCCACAAATATATTAGAGATAGTCTCTTTGGTTTTAAAAGGATTGAGTAATAAATTTAATGAAAAATAATATGCATAGAGTATTTATTAGTTATCATCATGTTAACGACCAATATTATAAAAACGAATTGGTCAGAATAGGAAAAGAACATGGGATTTTTGAAGATTGGTCTGTTGGAATTGATGAAATTGATGATGATTTGCCAGATGAGAAGATTCGAGAAATAATTAGAGACGATTATTTGAGGTTTTCTACTGTGACGATTTTGTTGGTAGGAACAGAAACTAAATATAGAAAGCATGTTGATTGGGAAGTGTATTCAAGCATGTATGATGGAAAGATCAACAAGAAATCAGGCATAATCGTAATAAATTTACCATCAACAAGGAATACATTATGTCATGCAACTCACGATGGTGAAAAGGTATCGGTTTTCCCAGAAATTGATTCTTGGCGAAGTGTTGATTCACGAGAGGAATATGAACAATTATATCCATATATGCCACCAAGAATAATTGACCAGTGGATGAAACATGTACCAATATCAGCTATTGCATGGGAAGACTTAACTGTTGACAAATTGAAATATATGGTGGAAATGGCTTATTCTGATAAAACGAATTGCGATTATGATTTGAGTCGACCAATGCGAAGAAGAAATGGTTGATTGCAAACTGAAACTCATAAATTCTTTCCAATCTTAAAAACATTGGAAAGAATTGGAGTGAAATAAAATGAAGATAAAACATTGGATGCGTTTGCAGAACCAATCATATAATATTACCAAGATGGCGATAACAACAGACATTAGGGAAAAATTTAGCTGCGATGTTTCCATCCGTAAGCAAAATTGGCCGTATTTCAATGGCTATCCTCGCTCGTTCAGTGTGATGGGGCAGGGCAAAGACGAAAGGGGCAAATTCTACAAAGTGTATTATCAACAGGAAATATAACTCGAATATCAACGTTACAATAAAAGGATAAATCAGAAAGATTTGAAGTGCTGTAAAATGGTTTTGCGCATTGCTTGTTAATTATCAAATATTTAAAACTCTTAACTTATAATAAATGAATATCATCATTGCTGGAGATGGCGAAGTGGGTTTTCACCTTGCTAAATCGTTGACGGAGCTGGATCATAGTATTACCGTTGTGGATCCTCATTCGGAATTGCTGCAGCGACTTGAGTCGGAAACGGACCTGTTGACTATTGCGGGGGATTCGACTTCGCCACAGGTGCTGAAAGATGCCGATGTGGCCAACTGCGACTTGTTTCTGTCGGTCTTGCACGACGAATCCATCAATTTGATTACTTGCATTCTTGCCAAGAAATTGAAGGCGAAACGCACGGTGGCACGTATCACCAACGCTGAGTTGCTGCAACCCAACCATCGCGACATGTTTCGAGATTTGGGCGTGGATGAGCTTGTGTGTCCGGAACGTATTGCCGCTAAGGAAATCACGAACCTGTTGAACCATACTGTGGCTACGGAATTCTTCGACTTTTCGGGTGGTTTGCTTACCATGTATCTGTTGCGCCTCGAAGATGGCTCTCCCGTGGTGGGTAAGAGCGTGGAGGATTTGACGCATGTCTATCGCACCATGCAGGCGCGAGTCGTCGCCGTGTTGCGTTCGGGCGAGACGTATATTCCTCATGGCGATTTCGTGTTTCATGCCGGCGACCTTGCCTATGTCATCAGCAAACCGAATCAACTGGATGTCATCAAGGAGGTTACGGGCAAACGTGAGGTGGCCATCAAGAATGTGATGATTGCCGGCGGTGGCCGCATAGGTCGATATGCCGCTTTGACGCTTCAGAAAGAAAAAAAGGTTACCTTGGTGGAGGAAAACCTGAAACGTTGCGAGGATTTGAGTACGGTACTTTCCGGTACATTGGTGGTGCATGGCGACGCTACGGACATTGAGATGCTGAAGCAGGAGGGCTTGATGAATACTGACGCTTTTGTGTCGGTGACTAATTCGTCGGAAACAAATGTGCTCACTTGTTTGAACGCTAAAAAATTGGGTGTCCGTCGTACGATCGCTTTGGTCGAGAATACGGGATTTATCAATCTTTCTCAGGATATCGGCATTGATACCATCATCAACAAAAAGCTTATCACGGCGTCCTATATTGCTCGATTTATCGTAAAGGGCGATACCGTTTCGAGCAAGTGGCTCAGCGGCACCAATGCGGAATTGATTGAGTTTATAGTTGGAAAACGTGCGCCGGCTACGCGTTCGGTGTTGGCGGGTATCAACCTTCCCGAAGGCGCTATGGTTGGCGGTATCATACGAGGCAGAGATACTATTCTTCCTGCCCGAGATACGCAACTCAAAGCCAACGACAAGGTTGTCGTTTTCGCTTTGCCTTCGGTAATGTCGCGCGTGGCAAGATTGTTTGAATAAGGGAAGATGTTGAAAGTGGGACACATAGCACAGATGGCGCCGTTGAGGCTGTATGCCCGCATTTTTGGCATTGTGTTTCTTGTGCTTGCTGGGGCGATGTTGCCTCCGCTTTTGGTTTCGTTGGTTTCGCTCGACGGAACTTGGCGCGCCATGTTCGCCTCGTTCTTGTTGTTCGTGTTGCTGGGCTACTTGCTTCGCAATGTTCTGGGGTCGCAGGCCGATTACGATGTGCAGGGTAGGAATAGTTTCTGGATTACTGCAATGGTGTGGATTGTGGTTCCGCTGGTCGCTTCGGTTCCCTATCTTTTGACGGGCGTGGCGCACGGCTTTACCGATGCCGCTTTTGAGTCGTTTAGCGGTTTTACCACCACGGGCTCTTCGGTAATATCTACTCCCGAGCAGCTTCCAGCAGGATTGCTATTGTGGCGCAGCATTACGCAATGGATTGGCGGACTGGGATTTATGCTTATTGTTGTAGTGGCGTTCCGCAAATTGAAAGTTGGGTCTCGCCATTTGTATGATGCTGAGTTTTCGGGTGCCATGCAGCCCAAGTTGCATCCTCGCCTGGCTGAAAGCGTGAATAGGATGTTGCGCGTGTATGTGCTGATGACGGCGCTGCTGGTGTTGTTGCTGCTGTTGAGCGGAAACGGATTGTTGGATTCTTTCTGCTTGTCGTTCAGTACGATATCTACGGGTGGATTTATGACGTCTTCCACAGGATTGACTTCCTTGTCGGGAATGACTTTGTTTGTTGTGGCTTTTTTCATGCTGTTTTCGGGCATGAACATGGCTTTGTTGTACAACTTTGTCACCTTCCGTTGGCGTGCGGTGCGAGGAGATGAATTTCGGGTTTATCTGGTTGTCTTTGTGACTTCTGTTGTGGTTGCTTCGGTTGCTTTGATTGCTGCAGGCAATGGTGCGACTTCTTTGTGTTATGCCTTTTTCCATCTGGCATCGACAATCTCTACCTGTGGCTTTTTTATCCAGCGTCCCGAACATTGGTCGTTCTTGGTTTCCGGCATCACGTTTGTATTGATGATTGTCGGCGCCTGTTCGGGATCGACTGGCAGTGGGTTGAAACTGAAACGTGTGATGATTGGTGTCCGCTATGTGCGGAATTATTTCTCCAAGATCATGCATCCGAATGCGGTTTTTTCGGTAATGGTTGAAGGAGAACGTATCCCGCCTGCTTATATCAAAAAGGTTTTTGCATTCATCTTCCTTTACTTGTGCTTTTTGGCTGGCGGTGCATTCCTGCTCACCTTGGGCGGAGAGAACATCCCCGATGCAGTCTGCTTTGCAGTCTCCAACATGGGCAATATCGGGCCTTCGCCTATGATGAACAATTTGGGCATGACCATCGACTATGCCATGTTGTCCGACTTTTCGAAGTGGACGCTGATGGTGCTGATGTTGGCGGGAAGAATAGAGATTTTTGCCTTGTTGGCACTCGTCTCGCCTTCGTATTATAGATTAAAACGGGAGTTGAATTTCAGATAATTTGTAACGCAAAGTGTTGTAAATGTTGAATTGGAAAGCGATACTAAGGTTTTTGGGCGTTCCGCTGATTGCGGAGGGATTCGCAATGTTGCTGTGCCTGATTCCTGCGTTGCATTTCTCTGATGGTACGGCGCTTTCGGTACTGGTTACGGGATGCTTTACGTTGTGTTGCGGTGCGTTGCTGTTGCTGCTTTTCGACAAATCTTCGGTCTCCGACCGCCGCACGCCTTTCGTAATGGTTGTGCTGTTGTGGATTGTGCTGGCGCTTTTCGGTGCGATTCCTTTCTTGGTATTGGTCCCTGAATTGGGATTTGCAGACGCTTTTTTCGAGTCGATGTCGGGCCTTACTTCTACAGGTGCCACGATATTCCCGCAGGTAGAGTCGCTGCCGGCTTCGTTGCTGTTTTGGCGAAGCGTAATGCAGTGGGTCGGCGGTTTTGGAATCATTCTTTTGGTGCTTGCTATTACACCTTCTTTGGGTATCAATAAATATTCACTTTACGCAGCTGAGGCCTCAGGAGCTGACAATACCGGGAAAACGGCCACCTCGATGGGCGCTACAATTCGACGCATGTTGTGGGTGTATTTGTTGCTCACGACCTTTTTCGTGTTGGCTTTTCTGTTGTCGGGAATGCAGCTGTGGGACGCCGTCAATCTTGTTTTCTCCAACATCTCGTCGGGCGGTTTCTCTATCTACAACGACAGCGCGGCGTCGCTTACTTCGGTGCAGCAGTTCTTGTTGGCGTTGACGATGTTTTGTAGTGGCATCAACTTTGCGCTTGTTTATTCTTTCTTTACATTCAAGTGGAAGCGCCTTAAGGGTAAACTGGAACAGTTCGCCTTTTATCTGTTTTTGTGCGTGTCGGTTTCCTTGCTCTCGTCGTGTGTGTTGCATTTCAGAATGGGCGATTCTTGGTCGGAAGCGCTGCAATGTGGCGTGCTGCAATCTATTAGCATGCTGACAACTACAGGATCTTTGGCTGCCGACACTACTTTGTGGTGGACTCCTTTGGCGTTTCTTTTTGTGCTGCTCTCTCTCTGCGGAGGTATGGCGGGTTCTACGACCGGTGGTTTGAAGATAATGCGTGTAATGATTTTGATGCGCAATGTACGCACCACGTTGAGCAATCGTCTGCATCCTCATGCGGTGAATCCTGTCCGACTGAATGGCAAGCCGGTTTCTGAGGATTTGGTGAAGAACGTGATGGTTGCTACTTTTGTCTATTTTGCCGTTCTTTTCTTCAGTGTTATGGTACTGATGCTCTGTGGCATCAATGCTACTGAGTCTATTGGCGCAACGGTAGGTTGCATTACCGGATACGGACCGGGATTGGGCTTGTCGGGAGGGTTTGGCAGCTATACGGGTTTTACGGTCAGCGCTAAATTTGTTTGCTCGTTTGTGATGCTGATGGGACGTCTGGAATGTCTCACGGTGCTGATTCTGTTTTCGCGTTCGTTCTGGAAGAATTTCGGCCTGAAATAAGCCAGTCGCCGATAGGGGAAGCAGCCAGGATGTTGGTTAAAAGTCACAAATTGTCATCCGGGCACAATAAAAACAACGCAATGCCGTTACATTACAAAATTGATGATAAAAATGGATCAAGATATACGCGAATCTGTTATCTCTTTAAAGAATGTTTCTGTCTGTCATGAGGATGGCGTGCTACTCTCCCATGTCAATCTCTCGGTGAGTAGGGGCGAGTTTATCTACCTCATCGGCAAGAGCGGCGCAGGAAAGACCTCGTTGTTGAGGATGCTTTATGGCGATGTTCCCGTAGAGGATGGCGAGGCTTCGGTTTGTGGCTTCGACCTGCAACATCTCAAGCGTCGTGAGATTCCCAAGTTGCGCCGTCGGCTGGGTATCGTGTTCCAAAACGCACGACTGCTCCCCGATCGCAATGTGTATGACAATCTGTATTTTGTGTTGCGCGCAACGGGTTGGAGACGCAAGGAAATTGACGCCCAAATCATGAAAACGCTTGAGTTGGTGGGCATGAAGGACAAGATGGCGGTATATCCGCACCGCCTTTCTGAAGGTGAACAGCAGCGTGTGGGTATAGCGCGTGCGCTTATCAACAATCCCGAATTGATTCTTGCTGACGAACCGACGGGAAATCTCGACCCCATAACCTCATCCGAAATTATTGGTCTGTTGGTGGACTTGAACAAGAATTCAAACACCACGATGCTGGTTTCCACTCACGACTTCATGATGATTGACAAGTACCAGTCGCGTGTGGTATGTTGCGAAAATGGCACCTTGCTCGACCCGGACAACAAATGATTTAGTTAGACAAGTACATAAATTTCAAAACTTTATAAATGAAAAAGATTCTTTTGCTTTTGGCCATCTGCTTGATTGCTCCTTCTTTCTCTTTGCAGGCGCAGACTTCAAAAAAGAACAAAAAGGAGGTTTCTCCTTTCATCGAAGGCAAACATAAGGTGCGCCAACTTGACTACGACTCTGTTTGGAAGTTCGTCACTTTCGACGCTAAGCATATCTATTTCTGTGATTTTGACTATAGAAAGATTGACTCTCTTTCAACAGTACGTCACCCTAATTGGGAGAGTTTTCAACCAGTAATTAATTATCTTACAACTGTTTCGCGCTCTCCTATGCGCATCTGTGCCATTTTTGCCGTCAATCCAGATATCAAAGATGCTGATTTGCGTGCCATGCTTGAGGAAAAAGGCCGCGAAGAGGCCTTGCAGTCATTGCAGATTTTTCAGGAATGGGCTACCGCGGAGGATATGCGTAATAAAATGCAACTAAATGTGGCTCAAGTCGATTACCGCTATTGGAAAGGTTCGGAATATTTTACTATGGAGGAAACTCTGCCTGATTTGATTCATGTGGGTTTTGTCCTCTATTTTGGTACCAAAAAAGTCAACCTTTTCCCCAGTGCCGCAGAAGGCGCCAAGACTTTCAACAACGTGAAGTTCTTCCCCAACGATGCAACTATTGTGGATTCCTACAACTCCTTGCTCGACGAACTTGCCAATTATCTCAAGGAAAACGATCGATTCGAAGTCTTGCTTACGGGTTATAGCGACAATGTGGGTACTTCCGCCTACAATCTGGGCGTTTCTCGTCAGCGTGCCGTGGAGATCAAAAAGGCTTTGATACGTCGCGGCGTTCCCGAGTATCGTATTGAGGTTGAAGCCAAGGGCGAGGCAGATCCGTTGGGAGACAACAATACCTACGAAGGTCGCATTGCCAACAATCGCGTCAGTATCACGATTCAGTAAAAGATAGTGCATCGTGGAGACTCGATTGATAGTGTTTCCACATAACCCAACACTCATTCCCCCTTGTCCATTCTCGATTATAAAAAACTATGCGAAACAGAGGGCTCGAATATCCCTCTGTTTCTGCAATATTGGTGGATGGAAACGGTTTGCGAGGGCAAGCGGTGGGATGTGCTTTTTGCCTACGACAAGCAAGGGGCTGTTACGGGCGCTTTGCCTTATCTTATCGGTTCAAAATTGGGGTTCCGCTATGTTTTGCAGCCTCAGTTGACCCAGTATAACGGTCCGTGGTTCCGCTATCCTCATCGCAATATGGATGCTTTGAAGCGTGCGCATTTCGAGGAGGAGGTGATGGAACAATTGTTGGACGGTTTGAAACATCTGCATTTGACTTATTATCAGCAGAATTGCGCTCCCGAGTTTACCAATTGGCTTCCGTACTATTGGCGTGGATTTCGCCAAACTACCCGCTATACCTATCGTATTGAGGATATTTCCAATCCCGAAGCTGTTTTTGCCGATTTTCGCCGCAAGGACCGTCAGAAGATGATAGAGAAGACCATGCCGTTGCTGCATCGGGTGGATATTTCCCCAACCGAATTCGCCCAATTGCACCATCGCTATTGGAAATCGAAAGGGGAGAAGGATGTGCTTCCCAAGGATTTGATTGAACGGGTTTGCCGCACGGCTATTCAGCGTGGACAGGGTTTGTTGTTGGGCCTGGCAGACGAAGAAGGCCGTTTGGCGGGTGCCACTTTTGCACCTTACGACGACCGTTGCGCCTACGCTTTGTTGGGTGCCCTGAACCCCGAATGTCAGTTGAGGGGCGTTTCTGAATGTCTCTTTTGGACGCTTCTTCAAGAACTATCGGGAAGAACGCAAGGATTTGATTTCGAAGGAAGCATGGATAAGGAGATTGGCTATTTCTATCGTTCCTTTGGCGCTGTCCAGAAATCATATTTTAGTATATCAAAATGGATGGTTTAGTTCGTCAACTTAAAGCTTATTGCTCGAAGCTCATTGATCAAGACGCTCCTCTTGATAACTATCAGCGCGACTACCTGAAAAGGATGCTTCCGGTTTTGGACTATTATCTTGATATCTATCAGCATTGTTTGCTGTTTTTGGAGAGCCGTTTGTCCAAACCTGCCGAGGAGGCTACCTTGGTGGATTATGGTGGCGGTCATGGTATTTTGAGCATTGTCGCCAAACAGCTGGGATGGCGTCAAGTGGTTTATATTGATGTCAATCCGGCTGCAGCGAAAACTGTTGCCACACTATCTGACGCGGTTGGCATTGGCCCTGATGTAATACTTACAGGAGATTCCAAGTCGTTGAAACAGTGGATGCTGGATCAGGGAGAGTCACCAGATGCCGTCGTTGGTATGGATGTGATTGAGCATATATATGGTTTGGATTCATTTTTTGGAGACTTGGCTTCGATGGGTACGCAGGCTCCGATGCTGCTTTTTACTACGGCTTCAAATCCATGCAATCGTCATATTTGTAGTAAATTACGCAAAGCTATGCGTGACGACGAGATTGGCTCTTCCGAAAATCCCAACTTTTTCACGCTCAGGTATGAGTATATTCTTAGTGCTTTCCCAGGAATGGAAGAGTCGATAGCGCAACGATGGGCGCGAGATACCCGCGGACTGGTCTATGCCGACATTCTCGATGCCGTGAAAAGCGGTGTCCCAAATTTGTTGGGTGACGATTTCAACACTTGCGATCCTCGCACGGGCAGTTGGACGGAACGTATTTTGCCTATCGCTGACTATAAAGATTTGCTGCAGCAGTATGGCTATACTCTTGGTGTAGAAAATGGCTGGTACAATACCCATCATTGGTTTGGCAAACGCTGGGTGGCGCAACTGCTCAACGGCATTAATTCCATTCGCTTCGCTCCCTTCATTATCCTAACTGCGGAGCCTGACTGGTTAAATGGTTAAGGTTAAGGTTCTCACATCACAATCTTCAAATCTCACAGCTCGGCATTATGCTTATTCGACTTCTCGTTGTTTCCAAGACCGATATTCCCTACATCCAGACGGGCATTGATGAATATGTCAAGCGTCTGAAACATTATGTGAATTTTGAATTGGTGGTTATTCCTGCTCTCAAGGATGCCGCTCGACTCAGTGCCGAGGAGGTCAAGGAGAAAGAGTCTGTGCAGATTCTCAAGCATCTGGAGGGTGCTGATAGGGTGGTGCTCCTTGATGAACACGGGAAGGAATTTACCTCTGTGGGATTTTCGGAATATCTTCAGAAACAGATGAATGCTGGTGTGCGCAACCTCACTTTTGTAGTGGGCGGCGCTTTCGGTTTCGCACCCTCCGTTTATAAGGCTGCGACCGATAAAATCTCACTTTCCCAGATGACTTTCAACCACCAGATGGTGCGCTTGTTTTTTGTGGAACAGCTTTACCGTGGTTTTTCCATCCTCAAAGGGGAGAAGTACCACAATGCCTGATTATGACTAGTGGCTATTGTAGATTGACCAGTGATTTTTGAATATCCGTCTATTTGAATATCTGTAAATCTGATAATCTAAGACTCTTCACTCATCCTTTGGGTACGAAATCAATCATGACTGACTGCTCGTCGAAGTGGATGTCCTGCAAGACGAGGCGGTCGAAGATTTGGCTCATCTGAGGATTCTTGCCTAGATGGAGAACCAACCGACTATTGTCCAACTGCTCCAGCATGTCGGCGCCGGGTTGCCCTTTTACGCGGTTGAGCGCGGTTTTCACCATCATATCTATTGCCATTCCGCCGCCGTAGGAGAGGAAAATGTCCGAACCGCGGACTCTCTCAACGGTGATGTCGAGTCCGACGCTGGTGGTCTTGAAGAGAACGTTGACTTCGTAACTGATGCGAACGGTATGGGGCCCGCCATAGCATAAGGGCAGGTTTTTGCCTGTCTTTTGAGAGATTAGGTTCTCTACTTCTGTATAGGTAAGTTTGAATTGCATATTGCAAAGGTACGAAAAAAATGTTGAATTGAGAACTTGTTGAATTGAGAATGGGTTAAGGTGGAAGTCATCAAAGGAGAAAAGCCCACCTTGAATACCCTCGTAACGATGTGCGGAGAAGAAAAATTTCCAAAAAATGTACAAAACGTATCGGTTTTTGTTAACCTACCCACTTGTTTGGCATACCTTTCGTGGTATCTTTGCACCATCTATCTTACATAAAGTTTCTAATTATCAATATTGTAGTTAGTAGTTAAGGTCATGGTTTATCTCAATTTTCAATTCCCCTAGTTCATAGACACTAATCGCTGAATTACACAATAAAATTAAAGATATGCCGTTTTATTTCATAGGTTGTACATCTTTGCAAAACGATATAATCATAAATTATGCCTGCAAACCAATTTGGGCGA
This sequence comes from Bacteroidales bacterium, assembly GCA_045597845.1. GTDB lineage: Bacteria > Bacteroidota > Bacteroidia > Bacteroidales > P3 > Colimorpha. The sequence goes on from JAZLKZ010000119.1 coordinate 18,049, forward strand.
TATGTGTGGCTCGTTGACACGCTACGCCATTACAAGCACCTCTCCTATAAGGAGATCAATGAAAAGTGGCAACAAAGTGGCTTGAGCTATGGCGATGAAGACAAAATCCCGCTCCGTACGTTCCATAATCATTGTAGAGCGATATTGGATATCTTCAATATCATCATCGAAATCGACCACGAGGTAAAAGGGTACAAGTATCACATAGTGAACCCTCAGGAATTGGAAGATGATGGTTTTCGTAGTTGGTTGGTTGATTCCTATGCAACACTTAACCAGATACAAGCTGATAGCAAACTCAAAAACCGTGTGGAGTTTGAAAAAATTCCTTCTGGCAATACCTGGCTCACGTTGTTTATGCAGGCAATGCGCGAAAACAAAGTAATGGAGATGACCCATCGGGGATTTGGCAAAGACTATGACAACACCTTTGAGATAGAACCTTATTGTCTCAAGGTGGTCAAGCGACGCTGGTACGTCATTGCCAACAATCCCTATTATGCTCAATTGAACAAGGAACATAAAGGAGAAGAAAACTATTCCCCTCGGCGGGAGATTCGTGCTTACGGACTGGATAGGATATCAGAGGCGACACTGCTCGACAAAACCTTTAAAATCAAAGAGGGATTCAGTATGAAGAAGTTCTATGAAGGCTGTACGGGCATCATTCCGAGCGATGACCCAATAGAGCATGTGGTACTGAAAGCCTATTTGAACGCTCCTGATTATCTGCGTACCTTGCCCTTGCACGATTCACAGCAAGAAATCTCCTCCAACGATGACTCAACCACGTTTTCTTACGATGTTAAGATAACATACGATTTTATCCAACAAATTATGCAGCAAGGCGATCAAGTGGAAGTGCTGGAACCAAAATCACTGCGAGACCACATGCGAAACCTTGCAAAGACCCTGACATCATACTACAAAGACTGACATGAAACATTTGAACAATTTTGCGGCAATTGATTTTGAAACAGCCAACTGTGAACGGAGTAGTGTCTGCTCTGTGGGCATAGTAATCGTTCGTGATGGCGAGATGGTGGATTCGTTCTACTCGCTTATCAAGCCGGAACCAGAATATTACAACTACTGGTGTACGCAAGTACATGGACTAACGGCTGCTGACACTGAAAATGCTCCCATTTTCCCCGATGTATGGAAGCAAGTTGAACCATTGATTGAAGGTCTGCCCTTGGTGGCACACAACAAAGCCTTCGATGAGAGCTGTCTAAAAGCCGTATTTCAGACCTATCAGATGGACTACCCCGACTACGAGTTTCATTGCACGCTCCTCAAGTCAAGAGAAGTCTGGCCAGAAGGTCACCACAATCTCGACATCATCGCCGAGCGTTGCGGATATAACTTAGAAAATCATCATCACGCTCTGGCAGACGCAGAAGCCTGTGCTGCAATAGCAATTAAAATACTTTAAAGATATGGACAATTTTAATAGAGATTTCAGTATTGACGAAATCAGAGAAGCCATTGAAGGAATGACTCCCCAGGAACAATATCACTATTTAGAAGATATAGAAACTGAACTCCAAGAAATCATTGATGAACTTGAAAGTAATGTCGATGAAATTTCTTCACTAAAAACAGAAATTGAAGATTCCTATGAAAGCCAACTAAAAACAGAAGTTCTCGAATACCTAAGGAATGAGAACCTGGAACAATATTTTGATGATAATCAGATTCTTTCACTGACACTTGGTGGAGCTCATTTTACGGTATATTACACCAAATTAGTAGATGATTATTGGGCAAAGATACATGTAGATCTAAAAGTATCACATAGCCTTGCTAAATATCGAGATTTTGTTGATTCGATATTACCAGATTTCGAAAGGAATATTTCACTGTTCACAAAGAATGTTGAGCAAGATATGATTGCCCCTGAATTGAAATCTGTTGTTAATCGATTAATCAATGAAAAAAACAGATTTGAGGGAATATAGTCAATAGTGGGCATACCCAATGACATTCTACTAAACAAATTAAGAATGACTACATTTTTTAATTAATCCAATATTAATATGGAATATTTAGAACTCAAAGAAAATTTATTGAAACTGTACGATCAATTTTTTAAAGACATGAAAATTGATCCTCAGACCGGTATTGTAAACGGGTATTCTAAACGTTTTACGGGGTATCCTTATATAGGACGAAATTATTGCAATGCTCCAATTAGAATTTTGTTCATACCATTAGATGTCGGTGAAGATGCATGTGCTGATAGAAATACATTTCTTACGTTTCAAGATAGACAAGATATTTTCCGAGATGGTATGTTAGATTTCAATTACCATATCGCAGGATTGTACGCAACCGCATTATTCATCTTAAAAGATACAATGGGATATCAACAAGCATGGGAAATACTTTGTAAAGAGCGAGATTGTTCAAATAAAATATCAATTCGCAGGACTTCGGAATTTCTTCCTCAAGACTTAATGTCATATGTCGCTTACGAAAACCGCTATCGCTTTGTAACTATAAACAGAAAAGGCGAGCGCAAAGGTAATAAAGATAGAGTATGGCTAAATTTAGAGATTGAGCGGCAGATGCTTATGGATGAAATAGAATTGTTTTCGCCTAACATAATTGTATTTCAAGGGAAATACGGCGTTGGTGACTGTAACATCGATAAACTAAGGGAGAAGTATAAAGTTATTATAACGGGACATCCTAGCTGTTACCAACATAAAATGAATACAATTCAATACATCTTAGATAATATTGGGTCGCAAATAGGATAGCAGGTACTTAATATAGAAATGAAATAGTCTTCCCAATGTCCACCATTTTCATCTCGGATGCGGCCCATTATTCTAAGGTTCTCGAACTTGCAATGAAGGCAAGTGAGACGCTTTGGATAGGCACTGCCGACATCAAGGACTTGTATGTCTCCAATGGAAAGTCCGAAAAGCCCTTCCTTGGAGTATTGTCTGAGTTGATTGGCAGTAGCGTGAATGTTCGTCTGATTCATGCGAAAGAACCAGGACAAGCATTCCGGGAAGACTTTGACAAATTCAAGCATCTGGCTATTGGGTTGGAAAGAGTTCTCTGTCCTCGTGTCCATTTCAAAATCATTGTAATCGACTGCAAAATGGCATATATCGGTAGTGCAAACCTTACAGGGGCTGGTATGGGAATGAAGTCACCCAATCGAAGGAATTTTGAAGCAGGTATTCTTACCGATGAACTAGAACTTGTGGAAGCGGCAATGGAAGAGTTTGACAAAGTCTGGCGTGGAGAAATGTGCAAGAAATGTCAACGTAAACAATATTGCGGTGATCCTATTGTTTGCAAATAATAATAATCGATAGGGGATAATGGATTTGTTTAAGGGTGTGCATTGGCACACCCTTTTCTTTTTTTAGTTGGGGGGGGGCTTGCTCAGCCGCTATTTTACAAACACTATCTTCGACGGCCCTGTCGTTGTTTCGCTTTTCCAGAGGAGCTTTCCTGTGGGGGTGATACATGCCACGTCGCCGTTGCTCATATAGTCGAGGGCGTCGGTGATGAGGATGTTGCCTGTTGTGGGATTGACCTTGATGCCATAGGGGGAGGTCAGCTTCGCCTCGGCGAGGCTGATGGGGGTGGTCTCCATCGTGCTGAGGTTGGTGCATTGCAGCTGGGTCTCTCCCGTGGTCCAGTTTTGGTAATAGCTATAGCATTTGTTTTGGTAGAGGTCGCATCCCGTAGCCTTCACTCCGAGCGATTGCGTCGTCTCGGTGCTGAGGTCAAGCGTCATCAGGGTGTTCTCCCAATCGCTTCCTTGGCAGGTGAGCAGCAGGTGGTTGTCGTCTATCACTCCTAAGATGGTGGGGTTGGTGCCTACCTCGATTTTCTTCTCTTCACGGAATGTGGCAAGATCGACTACCGACAGGGTGTTGTCATATACCGCGTTTCCGCCTTGGTATTCCCAGCTGTTGGCTACGTAGAGCTTGCCGTTCAGCAGGCAGAGCGTTTCGGGTTGCATGCCGCTCAAGGCGCATGCCCCCTCGTTGAGCGTGAGCGTGGCCGTGTCTATTCGGACCACCGTTTTGTCGTAGCAGGTTACATACACTTTGCCTTCGTGGCCGAGCAGGTAGCGCGGTCCCCGCTGCCCCATGCCGATTTGCTTGATCGATCTTCCCGTCTTGGGATCGACCACCTCGATTGTGTTCGAGTTCCACACCGTGACGTAGAGTTTGCCGCCGTATTGCATGAGGTCTTGCGCCACGTCGCCAAGTCCGCGCCCGTTTTGGGCGGCGAACACGCCGTTGCTGATCTCCCCCGTCTGGCTGTTGAGCTTGCTCAGCTCCGCGTCGTTGTTGCCCCATCCTCCTTCGTTCAGGATCCAGGTGTCGAAGGTGCTTGCGTCGCTGATGGGTTGAATGGGTTCGTCCTCTTTCTGACAAGCATTGAATAATGCGATGGCAAAGATTGCGATAATGAATTTTTTCATAAAAATAAGATTTAAAGATTAGAAGATTAGAAGATTATCAGATTTGAAGATTTGGAGAGTGACTTTGACCTTGACTTTGACCTTGACCTTGACTAATTCTCAATTCTCAATTCTCACAGCTTCCAGCTGACGGTCAGCCTGAAGTTTCTGCCCATCATGGGGTAGTTTTTCACGATTTCGTATTGTACGTCAAGGAGGTTGAGCAGTTGCGCCCTGAGTCTTAGCTCGCCCTGTTTTAGGTCGAAGGTATGTGATAGAACGATGCCCTGGTCGATGTATGCGGGGAGTGCGTTTTGGGGGCTGTTTTGGTTGCCGCTGTAGCGCTTGCCCACGAATGTGGCGTTGTAGCCAAAATCCAAGTAGGGGTTGGAGACATAGAGCGACAGGGACCCGGAATGCCGTGGGGTGTAGGCGATTTGGTGCCCGTAGGTCTTGGATTCGGGGTCGCTCTTGTCGGTCGCATGCTGGTAGCTGTAGGTTCCGGTCAGTGTGGTCTCCCATCTTCCACAGGTGAATTGGAGGTCGGCTTTGGTGTCGAGTCCCAAGATGGATACGTTGCCGAGGTTCATCATTGTCCAGAGGAACATGCTGCGGGTGGGTATGGCTATGATTTTGTCGCTTACGCGGTTGTAGTACGCATCGGCGGTCAGCAAGGCATTCACGCCACCGAGGTTCCACAGACTGTCCCGATAGGCGTTGTAGGTCAGTCCGATGTTGTGTTGCAGGGCTTTCTCGGGACGCAGCTGGTCGTGGTATTCGGAAAAATAGAGCTCGCTGAAGTTGGGAATGCGGTAGTTTTCCTTGAAGAAATAGCGTAGCCGTAGCGTGTGGCTGTTGAGCAGGAGGGTGTCGTTGCGCTGAAAAGCCAAGAGGTTGATCCCGAAATAGGGGGCCCCCTTTATCCAATGGTTAAGGTCATGGTCAAGGTCAAGGTTTTGACGCTCTCGGGTGTTGTTCAGGAGGAGGTTCCCGCTTAGCGTCAAGCGGTTCCATTGTGCGTTGGCTGCCAAGACATGGAGCGTGGTCCAGCGCGTTACCTCGTTGTTGTCGGTTTTGTTGCTGTGCAGGGCGTTCAGCGCTCCATCGTTGGCAAGGCTGAAACGGAGGTGTTTGGAGGCGTGGAACAGCAATGTCCCGGAAAGATAGCCTTCTTGTTGGTTGTAGCTGTTGTAGAGGTGGCTGAGGGTGTCGGTGTAGGTGTCGGCGGATTGCTGGTATTTCCCCACGGCGCTCAATTCCCATTTCTCGCTTTTCGACTTCCAGCCGTATTTTGTCTGCACGAAAAGGAGGTCTGCGGTGGAGGATTCGGACGCTTTCTGGGTGTAGAAAATCACGGGTCCTGGCAGGTTGAGGTCGGATTTCATCCAATGTATTTTCGCCGAGAGATGCTGTCGGGAGTTGATGGTGTAGAAAAGATTGAGGTCGGAGGTCAGCATTCGGGTCTCGGAGTGCTCTCGGCGAGCCTGACTGCTGCTGCCGTTTTGGCTGTTGGTGTAGTGGATGGTGAAGGGGTAGTCGCCTTTTGACTGAAGGTAGTTGGCGAAGAGGGTCAAGGTGAGTTTGTCGCTGAGCTTGCGTTCGAGTTGCAGGTGGGGCGAGAGGAGTCCGAACGAGCCGCAATCGATTCCTAAGGAGAGGTTGGTCTTTTCGGCAAACAGGAACTGCGGGGCGCGGGTCTCCATGTTCACTACGTTGCCGGCGGCGAAACTCCGAGCCGTTTGTAGGAGGTTGTCTTGTTGTCCGTTGGAGAAACTGATGTAGGCACTTTCGCCTGTGGTATAGCGGCTCAGGTCTATCTGACCGTTTTGGGCGTCGCTCACCGCCACACCGTCTATGGTCAGTGTGGAGAACTGGCTGCCCAGGCCTCGGGCAGAGACGGTCTTCACGCCTCCCACACCGCCGTAGTCCTTCAGCGTTACTCCGGCAATGTGCTTGAGTACGTCGCTCACTTGCAGGGCTCCCAACTGATCGATCTTTTCCGCGGAGACCACTTGTGTCGGGGTGATGGACCGCTGCTCGGAAGGCGCCTTGTTCTCCGAAATCCTTACCTCCTCCAAAGTGGTGCGTTTGAGGGTGTCGGTCTGCTGAGCCCAAGTGGAACAGTTGCACAAAAGAAAGAGGATGGTGAATAGTGACTTGTGACTTGTGACCAGTGATCTGTGATCAGTGATCAAATCCTTCTTAACTCTTAACTCATAACTCTTAACAGACTCCAAATTTCCAAATCTTCTTCTGAAAATCTGGAAGTCTGAAAACCTGTTATATGTAAATAGCTTATTCTTCATGATGTCCTTTCCTCGAGAACGATTCATTGTAAAGAATTGGCAGGTCTTCTGACTTGCTCATCTCCTTTCCGCCTTCCCGTACGACTGTGGCGCCGTATAGTGGCCTGAAGAAAAGGATGCTTTGCAGCGTTTGAGCTTACAGCAGCGGGACTGTTGCCGAATCGCACGGCATTCCCTCTTAGCACCTTTCGGTGACCGAATTCATTTGCAAAAGTACGAAAAAAATGTGAATGGTGAACGGTCTTTTTCTGTTGATTTGTTGATTTGTTGATTTGCCGATTTGATAATTAGTTGATTTCAATTGTCAAAAAAACGTATTTTTGCAAAAGCAAAAACTGTTTTTTTATGACAATTCATCCTATTTGTTGTCCCATTTCTTGTTCCGCTATCAAGTCCGACATACTCTATCTTTCTGCTTTTCCCAAGATTGAACGTCATTCTTTGAGAGAGTTGCATGCTGCCGCCCGAAAGGGTAGGGCTGAGTATCTTGCATTTTATGATGGAAGAAAGTTCGTCGGATTGACCTATTTGATTGTCCGAGACGGTGTTGCCTTGCTGCTCTATTTTGCTGTCAATCCAAAAATGCGCAATATGGGTTATGGCTCTTCGATCCTGCAATCCCTGAAAGAACGCTATTCTGGGAAGGATTTGGTGATTTTGATAGAAAGCATCTATGATGCCTGCGACAACAAGGAGATGCGTGTCCGCCGAATGAACTTCTACCTTCGCAATGGTTTGCGCGACACCGGACTGATCCATTCCACCATCGACGGTGCCGCCAACTATATTCTTCTCAACACGGAGACTCATTTCCGTATCGAGTCCTACAAGGCTCTCTTCCAGGATTATCCATTCCCGACATACCTTTCAGAAGTCTCTTCCGCCCCCAATGTCTAAGAAACTTTCCGATATGTCTTTGGAGGAGCTTTGGCAACTCTTTCCCATTTTCTTGACGGAGCATCGCTCTTGTTGGAAAGTGTGGTATGTAGAGGAATCGGCATTGTTGCTGCATTCCATCCCGCAAATCCAGCGTATCAGCCATATCGGCAGTACTGCCGTTCCGACCCTTTGGGCGAAACCTATTATCGACATCTTGCTGGAAGTGCCGCAATCGTCTGACCTTGACGCTGTTCAAAAGCAGATTGAGGGGTGCGGATATCTCTGTATGAGCCACGACTGTAATCGCCGCTCGTTCAACAAGGGCTACACCGAGAAGGGTTTTGCAGAACGGGTTTTCCATTTGCATCTGCGCCATCTGGGTGACCATGATGAACTCTATTTCCGTGACTATCTGTTACAACATGCCGATGTCGCCAAGGAATATGAAACGCTCAAACTTCAGCTTTGGAAAAAGTTTGAGTACGACCGTGACGGCTACACAGCTGCCAAGTCCGATTTCATCGAGACCTATACCGCCAAAGCAAAGGAGGAATACAAGAATAGGTATGAATGAAAAAGGATGTCATTTCCGTGACATCCTTTTGCTTTTGTAGTAGAACTAATAATTACTATTGTTCCAGATCTCTGCCGTGGCAGTTCTTGTATTTTTTGCCAGAACCGCAGGGACAGGGGTCGTTTCTGCCGACTTTCTTTTCCACGTGAACGGGTTGCGGTTTCTCGCGAGGAGCGGTTCTTTGACTTGCTACCTCTTCCTGGCGGCTGGTGGTCAGCTTCCGGTCGTCGCTTTGGGGCTGCTGGGCTTCGCGAACGTCGCTGTCTTGCTTCACGGGCAGCGATGCACGGCTCAAGAACGAGGAGATTTCACGGTTGATTTCAAGCAGCATCTTCTCAAAGAGGTTGAAAGATTCAAACTTGTAAATCAATAATGGGTCTTTCTGTTCATAGGCGGCATTTTGGACGCTGGTCTTCAAATCGTCGAGTTCGCGTAGGTGTTCTTTCCACAAGTCGTCGATGATGGCGAGGGTGATGTTCTTCTCGATGGAGAGTTCAATCTCGCGTCCCATGGAGTTGTAGGCTTTCTTGACGGGCACGATGACATTCATCGTCTTGCGGCCGTCGGTGATGGGGAATGCCACATTCTCGTAGCGGGTGTTTTCGTAGATGTTCTTGATGAAAGGATATGCCAGCTCTGCCATACGTTGCATACGTTCCTTGAAGGCGTTGTAGGTCATGTCGTAGAGCTTCTTGATCATGTCGTTGGAACGGCTATTGAAGAGCTCTTTCTCGGTGAATGGAACCTCGCAGGCAAACACGCGAATCATCTCCATCTTGAAACCTTCGTAGTCGTTGTTCTGGTAGGCATCGTTGTAGAGCAGTTCGCAAGTGTCGTAGAACATGTTGCTGATGTCTATCGAGAGGCGGTCGCCGTAAAGGGCGTTGCGACGCTTGTTGTAGATGACGGTGCGTTGGTTGTTCATCACGTCGTCGTATTCCAACAGGCGCTTACGCATACCGAAGTTGTTCTCTTCCACTTTCTTCTGAGCCTTCTCAATCTGCTTGGTAATCATGGAGTGCTGGATTACTTCACCCTCTTGCAGACCCATGCGGTCCATGATGCTGGCAATACGCTCGGAACCGAAAAGACGCATCAGGTCGTCTTCCAAAGAGATGAAGAAGAGTGAGGAACCGGGGTCGCCCTGACGACCGGCACGACCGCGCAACTGGCGATCGACGCGGCGACTTTCGTGGCGCTCTGTGCCGATGATTGCCAAACCACCAGCCTCTTTCACGTTGCCTTTCAACTTGATATCGGTACCACGACCAGCCATGTTGGTGGCGATGGTTACTTTGCCAGCTTCACCAGCCTCGGCCACGATGTCGGCCTCTTTCTTGTGCAACTTGGCGTTCAAAACGTTGTGAGGAATGCGTTTCATCTTCAGCATCTTGCTGAGCAATTCGGAGGTCTCTACGGAAGTGGTACCAACCAATACGGGACGACCTTCGCCAATGAGTCGTTCAATCTCGTCGATAACGGCTTTGAATTTCTCACGCTTGGTCTTGTAGATCATGTCGTTCATATCCTCGCGAGCGATAGAACGATTGGTGGGGATAACTACCACATCGAGTTTGTAGATGTTCCAGAACTCGCCAGCCTCGGTCTCTGCCGTACCCGTCATACCCGCCAACTTCTTATACATGCGGAAATAGTTCTGCAATGTGATGGTGGCGTAGGTCTGGGTGGCGGCTTCCACCTTGGCGTTTTCCTTGGCTTCCACTGCTTGGTGCAATCCGTCGCTCCAGCGACGACCTTCCATGATACGGCCGGTCTGCTCATCGACAATCTTCACTTGGTTGTCTTCGGTGAGGATGTAATCGACGTCGCGCTCGAAAAGGGTGTAGGCTTTCAGCAGTTGATCCACGGTATGGACGCGGTCGGACTGAATGGCGTAGTTGTTGTAGATTTCTTCTTTCTTGGCGGCTTTCTCGTTGGCGGAGAGGCTTGCATCGTGCTCCAACTCAGCGATTTCGGCTCCGATATCGGGCAGTTGGTAGAACTTGCGGTCTTCGCCCATATCGGCGAGGTAGTCCATGCCTTTGTCGGTGAGTTCCACCTGACGGTTCTTCTCGTCAATCACGAAATACAGCTCATCGTCAATGATGTGCATATATTTGTTCTGCTCTTGCATGTAGAAGTTTTCGGTCTTCTGCAAGATAGACTTGATGCCGGTCTCGGACAGGAACTTGATGAGGGCCTTGTTTTTAGGTAATCCGCGATAGGCGCGGAGCAACAGTTTGGCACCTTCGTCTTCGGGTTTGGGATCGGGATTCTCGGCGAGAGCCTTCTTGGCATCCGCCAAAATCTGGGTCACCATGGTGCGCTGTACACCGTAGAGTTTTTCGATGACGGGCTTGAAACGGTTGAATTCCTGCTCGTCGTCACCCTTTCCGGTAGGACCGGAGATGATCAGAGGCGTACGGGCGTCGTCAATCAACACGGAGTCAACCTCATCGACGATGGCGTAGTTGTGGCCGCGTTGCACCAGTTCGTCGGGGTTGCGGCTCATGTTGTCACGCAAATAGTCGAAGCCGAACTCGTTGTTGGTTCCGTAGGTGATATCGGCGTTGTAGGCGGCTTTGCGCTCGTCGCTGTGAGGCTCGTGCTTGTCGATGCAGTCAACTTTCAATCCGTGGAACTCAAAGAGCATGCCCATCCATTCGGAGTCACGCTTTGCCAAATAATCGTTCACTGTAACGACATGAACGCCCTTGCCAGGAAGTGCGTTCAAATAGACTGGCAGGGTTGCTACGAGGGTCTTGCCTTCGCCCGTCGCCATCTCGGCAATCTTGCCGCTATGGAGCACTGCACCACCGATGAGCTGAACGTCGTAGTGAACCATGTCCCACTTTACCATGTTGCCGCCGGCCATCCAAGTGTTGCTATAGTATGCCTTGTCGCCTTCGATGCGTACACTTTCGCGTGTGGCGCTCAGGTCTCTGTCTCTGTCGGTTGCGGTTACCACCACCTCTTCGTTCTCGGCAAAGCGGCGGGCGGTCTCTTTCACCACGGCAAAAGCCTCTGGGAGGATATCGTTCAGTACTTTCTGGGTCTTGTCGTAAGAAACGGATTCCAGATTGTCGATACGCTTGTAGATGCTCTCTTTCTCTTCGACGGGCATGTCGTATTCTTCTTCGATACGGCTGCGCAACTGCGCCAGTTCGGTCTCTTCAGATTCAACTTCTTTGCGGATACGCTCTTTGAATTCAATGGTCTTGGCACGCAGTTGGTCGTTGTCTAATGCTTGGATAGAAGGGTAGATGGCGAGTGCGGCATCCAAGTAAGGCTGTACCTCTTTGAGGTCGCGCTGTGACTTGTTGCCGAAAAGCTTCATTAAAAAGTTTGACATATTAGAAATACTTTATTAATTAACACTACATTATCATTCACGGGCATAGTCCGTGAAAAGTGCAAATATACAAAAAATAATTGAGATTTGGAACTTTATGTAGGATGATTGTATAAAATGAAAAATAAATGCAAAAAATAGTTAATATGTGCGAAAAAAATGTAATTTTGCAAAAAAAAATAACATAATTCGCTGGTATGGAATACGATTCTGTAAAAAAAAATGGAGCAACAAGCGGTAAAAAGAGGGTCGAAGAGCCTCTCTGTAAACAACAACCTTCTCGGGCGATTGTTCATGCCAAATTGGAAATGACAGAACCAGGAGACCATGACGAACTGGAAGCCGATGTGGTCGCTGATGAAATAGTGAATGACGGCAAGGTACGTCGTAAGATATCGGGCGGCGGTGGCAGCGGAATGGTCGTTTCTCCGCAGGTGGAAAGTCAAATTGCCCAGTTGCAGGGCGGCGGACACGCCATGCCTGAAGGCTTGCGCAATATGATGGAAAGCGGCTTTGGCCGCGATTTCTCGCAAGTGCGCCTCCACACCGATGCGCAAGCTGCCGAGATGAGTAGTAGCATTTCAGCCAAAGCTTTTACTCATGGCAACGACATCTACTTTAACCAAGGACAGTATTCGCCTAACACTTCTGAAGGCCAAAAGTTAGTGGCGCACGAATTGACGCATGTTGTGCAGTGTTCATGGAAAGTTGGGCGAGAAAAAGATGAGAATTCATCTCAAGAAAATGGGGTGTCTGAAGAATTTGACGATTTGTTGCAAATCATTAATGTTATCAATGACATTTACAGCTGTGTAAGTAATTGGAAAACATTTAAAAATCTATATCTTCTTAAAAAACTTTTACGAGTATTAAAAGTTGTTGTTGATACAGAAATAGGCATTATGAGATCCTCTAGAGATGTCGTTTCGATGGGTCTTTCAAGAGGTGCTGAGTATGCTGGAAGAGGAACGCGGATTCTTGGTTGGGGAGGTGTCCTTCTTGCGTTGTATGATTTATATTCGACTTTTAAAACCTTGGATTTCGAAGAATTCCCTATATCAAGTACTTCTATCTTTATGATTAAAACAGTCAATTTTGCAAGTGTTTTGGTTTCTCATCCTCGGATTCTTGCAAAAGTTGCTTCGGTATCTCCTGTTGCGGCTACAATTGCTGTTGGATTTGGTACCGGTTATGCTGCTGGAGATCTTATAAATACAACTTCAAAAAAGCTATTTGGGAAGGCCCCAGGAGAGGCTATTGTGGATGCGTTTATGGATTAATGATATTATAAAAGGTACTATCGACATCTGCGAATAATCATTTTGAATTATGATAGAATCAACGTTAGAAAATATTCGTAAATATTTGGAACTTAAATTCGAAGAGGCTGGTAAAGGGGCCTGGAAGGTCTATCTTGGCGCTATCGACAAAAATGATGCGATGGAGAGTGGCCTCTATATTACGTTGCTTCGGATCGAAGAGGAAACGTCTATAAAACAACAGTCTGGATTTCATCGTGTAACGGAAGAAGAAGGTTATTATGCCAATCCAGACATATATGTTAACCTGTATATCGTGATTTCCGCTCATGCCGAGAATTATAATACGGGTTTGATGCAGATTTCTTCAACGATAAGTCTTTTAAATAGTAGACATGATTTTGCGGAGAAGGCCACTCGATCAGACGAGGAAACCAAAAACAGTCAAGAAAAAAATAAAATCCACGAAAGTGTCAAGTCTCTCGCCCTTGAACTTCAGTCTTTGAATGCGGAACAAAACAACAGCATGTGGCAGACTTTAGGCAGTAAGGTGGTTCCTGCAGTGTGTTATAAAGTCCGCATGATTACTATCAGCGATGAAATGAATAGAATGTCCGCACCGTTAATCAAAAACATAGAAAACAATATATTATTATAGTCAATACATTATTAACCAAATTGTTGTTAAATTATGGGAACTTACAAAACACCAGGAGTTTATGTGGAAGAGATTTCCAAAATTCCACCTTCGGTAGCTGGGGTTGCTACAGCTATTCCTGCTTTTATCGGTATAACCGAGAAAACACCTGAAAATGGGCTGAACATGCCTTTCAAGGTCAGTAGTATTCTCGATTTTGAAGCCAAGTTTGGCGGCCCTATGGCATTGTCGCTAGATTCGAAAGGGAATCTTGAGGGTGCTAATTATGTACTTTACGACAGTCTCCGTTTGTTTTTCGACAATGGTGGAGGCTATTGCTATATTGTTTCTGTGGCTAACTATGGAGATGATTTTAAGAGCGCAGAGACTTTTACGGCCTGTCTTCCAAATGTAGCAGGCATCGACGAAATCACGATGATCCTTGCCCCGGATGCCGTGACCAATTTCCCGGATAACGAAAAAGGAAGAGCGCTAATGGCAAGCGTTCAGCAGGCTTTGTTGGCTCATTGTGGCGAATTAGGTGATAGGGTTGCCATACTGGATGTCAAATGTAATGGTAATATCGATTCCGACCTTAACGCTTTCCGCTCCGATATCGGTATCAACCATTTAAGCTATGGCGCAGCTTACTACCCATTTTTGATGTCCTCTTATACCAAAGAGATTGGATTTGACGAGATGTATCAAGATTCATCGGTTCAGGCGCTCTATACGGATGAAGAGAAGGCGGACATTGAAAGGTTGCTGAAGGCAATCAATAAAGAAGAAGGTTGGGACCTTGAACCGGTAGAGGGTGAGTTGGATAGTGATAAGGAGTTAAGAAGACTTGCAACTATTCGATATGTAACCAAGAAAATGGAGGCAAAGTCTGGGTATAGTGATTTGGTTGAGAAAAAACTTGCTACGGCAAATCTTATTCCTCCCAGTGGAGCCATCGCAGGTGTTTGCTGCGCAAATGATGCGACGAAGGGAGTATGGCAATCGCCAGCAAATGTCAGTCTCTCTTCTGTCAGCAATGTTGCGTTGCGTATTTCCGACAAAGAACAGGAAAACATCAATGTCGATGCGGATAACGGCAAATCGGTAAACGCTATTCGCGTATTCCAAGGAAAAGGTATTCTCGTTTGGGGCGCTCGTACTCTTGACGGATTTAGCAATGAATGGAAATATCTCTCAGTTCGCCGTTTCTTCAATTATGTCGAGGAAAGCGTACAAAAATCGACTTCATGGGCAGTGTTCCAACCAAATGATGCAAATACTTGGGTCAATGTGCGTTGCCAGATTGAGAACTTTTTGTCGAACCTTTGGCGTGATGGCGCGTTGGCAGGCGCCACTCCTGACCAGGCATTTTATGTGAAGGTTGGGCTTGGTAGTACAATGACATCAGTTGATGTGTTGGAAGGAAAAATGATTGTCGAGATTGGTATGGCAGTTGTTCGTCCTGCAGAGTTCATTGTGCTGCAGTTTTCACATAAACTTCAGGAATCATAAGTAATAATTTAAACAAGAAAACAATATGGCTACAAATAATTATCCATTGACGGGATTCCACTTTTCCGTTAAGTGGGGAGATGAAAACGAGACCGTGAGTTTTTCTGATGTTTCGGGTCTCAACGTCAGTACAAAAGTAATTGAATACCGAGAAGGTTCAAACAAGGAACTTACAACCTATAAGATGCCAGGTCTAAGAACGTACGGAAATGTCACGCTAAAACGTGGAAGCATGGCTACGGACAATGGTTTCTTTGTATGGTTTGACAGCATCCAGAATAATACCGTTGAGCGGAGAGAGGTTATTATATCTCTGCTTGATGAAAAACATGAAGCTGTAATTACTTGGAATCTGAAAAATGCATTTCCCGTGAAGTATGTTCCCGGCGATCTTAGTGCATCAAAAGGTGAAGTTCTTATCGAAAGCATAGAGCTTGCTTATGAAAGTTTTACGGTGACAAGAAAGACTGAATAATCAATAAAGATAGGGAGATGGGGTGGCTCATCGTGTCGCCCCACTCCATTATCTGTACTCTTTTTTAAAATGAGCCAGAAAGTTGTAAAAGAACAATTCAATTATATTCACGCATTCTGTTTTGTCGTTAATTTCCAAGGTGGAGGTCTGGATATTAAAAAAATGGGGTGGCAAGAGGTATCTGGTTTGAATGCGGAACTTGGAATTGAGGAAGTTGCGGAAGGTGGTGAAAACCAATTTACTTGGAGGCTTCCGAAGCCTCCCAAATACAAGAACCTAGTGTTAAAGAGGGCTTCGCGTGTGAATTGTGATTCATTAATTGAATGGGTGAATAATGCAATCACGAATTTCCAGTTTGCGCCAACAACAGTGACGGTGTCAATCTTGGGTGAGAGTGATATGGATACTCCGATTAGAGTGTGGAACTTCGTGGATGCATACCCTGTAAGCATGAAGATATCAGACCTTTCGGCGCAAAAAGGAGAGTTGGTTATTGAAACTTTGGAATTGGCATACAAATATTTTACGGTACAATGACACTTAAGATCAAAGAATTGACTATCAAAGCGGATTTTTCTCGTTCTGCAACCAACGCTAGCATAGAGGAGATGCGGAAAAATGCAGTGGCTGATTCCATTGAACCCAATATGGCGGAGAGAATTACTGAACTTGCCAAAAAAACAAAAAATAGTAGAGAAAGATGAATGACAAACTCTCAAAAAAAATGATTTTTCGCTCTTTTGACGAAAATACGTTCAAGGAGAAAAATGCCATTGCTGAATATGAGGTAATGCTGAATCCCGCATCGTTCTCTCGTACTTTGGCAACTAAGAAAGATGACTCGCCAAAGCGTGGAGGTGTCGCGTCTGATGGCAAGTGGGTGGGACTGGAGAGTGAATCTTTTAAGTTTGATTTGATTTTTGATGGTACCGGCATAGTCGATCCTCAGAGAAAAAATGTTGAAGAGGAAATAGAAAAATTTCTGGAAGTGGTTTACATCCCTAAATCAAAAGGGAACCAGACAATCAAACAGGCTTTTGTTGAAATATCATATGGCAGTCTTGTGATAAACTGCAAAATGTCTTCGATAAGCGTCGATTATCAATTGTTTGATAGATCGGGGGCTCCTCTTCGCGCAAAAGTTACTTGTTCATTTACGACAGTATTGTATCCTAAAAAAAAGAAAGAAAAACCTAAGCAGGAACCTGTATCAAATAGTTGCTGTTGTCCGCCGCCACAATGCTGTAGTGATGTATTGCAACAAACCATGTCGTCTAATAGCGATTCACTTTATGATCAAATTCAAAAATGAACGAAAAGCCCCTTTATAATCAGGACCCCCATTTTAGCGTACAACTAAACGGAAAAGAAACAGATTATGCTCCGTTCATTATCTCTGCCGAAACGAGAACCGAGTACAATAAGCTCTCTGTTGCGGAAATTGTATTGGATGATGGTGGGCTGTCTGATGATGAATTTAAGATTGGAGATTCTGATTCTTTTTTTGTCGGAAAAGAGATTGCGGTGTTTTCAGAGAAAGACTCTCAGAAACAATGTCTGTTTAAAGGAATTGTAGAACTGCAAAATATTGTGTTGAAAGGAACGTCGTCCAAATTGAAAATCACGGCAAAACATGTGGCATATAAAATGACACTTGAGCGTAAGTTGCGTAGTTTTGAGAATATGACTGATTCGGACTTGATACAATCAATTTGTAGTGAATATGGAATAGATGTCGTTGTTGATAATACAAACGTTCAACATGAAAGGTTGGTCCAGTACAACTGCACCGATTGGGATTTTGTCAACCTACGAGCAGAAGCAATGGGTCTCATGCTTTATACTACACCATCGGGAATTGTCATAAAGACTCCGGATGTTGGTGCATCTCCAGTTTTGACCATTGCAAATGGGTATAATCTGGTGAATTTGGATGTTGAGATGGACGCTCGCCATTTGTCGCTTCAATACTCTGCGGATGCATGGAATTATGCTACTCAAGAGATTGAACAAGTCGATTCAGAAGGAGGCGAGTACGACAATCCAATTGGTAATCAAAGTGCCAAGGACTTGGCAAGTAAGAATAATGTCAATAAGTTGATGAGTCACAGATTGTCAATACAAGAGAATTCAGATTCGTTAATGGAATGGAATAAAGCTTTGGCTATGCGATCTGATTTGTCTCGTATTGTGGGGACATCCACAGTGTGGGGATTTGCCCCTATAGAGCCAGGTGACATTGTCTGTTTGGAAAATGTTGGAAAACGTTTTGACGGGAATGCGATTGTATCGTCGGTAATACATTCTATTGATAATTCCGACTGGACAACGACGATTCATATTGGAGTTGAAAATGTATTGTATGCCGATCGATATGATAATATTGCCTCAAAACCTGCAGATGGAGAGACCCCTCCCGTAAATGGACTGCAGATCGCCAAAGTCAAGGCCTTGGAAGGGGACCCTCTGGGTGAAGAACGTATTTATATAAGCTTGTTGAACAACGAGAATACAAAGTTATGGGCAAGAGTCTCCACGCTTGATGCCGGCAATGATAGAGGTACGGTTTTCTGTCCAGAAATCGATGACGAGGTTGTTGTGGGGTTTATTAACGATAATCCGAACCAGGCTGTTGTACTGGGAATGTTGCATAGTAGTTCATCTCCGTCTCCACTCGAAAAGTCGGATGATAATCATCTTAAGGCCATTGTTACGAGAGAAAAACTACGGGTCGATTTTGATGATGAAAATAAGATGATAACAATTTCCACCCCGGGTGGAAATAAATTAGCCTTGAACGATGATGATGGTGGTGTATTCATTGAAGACCAAAATGGGAATAAGATCACAATGGATAGCAACGGTATTGTTGTTGAGACAAACAAGGTGTTTGAAGTCAAGGCGTCTCAAGATGTGAAACTCGAGGGTAACAATACTACTGTTAAAGCCAATGCGCAGTTAAAGCTCCAGGGCACGGCAGGCTCTGAATTGTCGGCATCGGGAAACACGGTGGTTAAGGGGGCTATTGTTCAAATTAATTAAAAAGAAGTTCAGATATGGCAGCAGCGGTTAGAGTTGGTGATACGACCACACATGGTGGGGTGATAACAGGTCCGGGCGTGACTACTGTTTTGATCGGTAGCATGCCTGCGGCGGTGGCAGGTGATTTGCATACATGCCCGTTGCCACCTCCAACGCACGTTCCATCTTCACCATTCCCTATGGGTAGTGCTACGGTTTTGATAGGTGGTAAACCGGCATTGCGAACCACTGATGTTTGTGGTTGTGGGGCTATGGCTGTTGTTGGTTTCCCTACTGTAATTATAGGAGGTTAATAACATGGATAATATTGGAAGGGGATGGTCTTTCCCACCTCATTTTAACAAATTTAGACAATCGGTAGAAATGACCACTACCGACCAGGAAGAAGTGGAACAAAGTCTCAAAGTGTTGTTTTCCACGCATCTAAATGAAAGGCTTTTCCATGGCGATTTTGGTTGTACCCTTGACAGCTATAAGTTTAATTCTGTACCTGCCAAGAGAATTAAGAAGGCTTTGGAGGAGGCAATCAATGAGTACGAATCTCGAATTACGCTAAATGCATTGGAGATTGATACTGAAAACATGTTGGAGGGTAAGTTGGTATTGCGCATATCCTACACAATAGACCAGACTGGAAGTAGTTACAATATGGTTTATCCTTACAATTTTGAGTGATATATGGACATTAAGGATAATTATATAAATACCCAATGGGGGACAAAGCAGGCAGACCGATTTCCAAAGGCTTTGGCGGATGGTTATATCCAGATTGATGAACGAGGCTTTGAGGATTTCCTTAAGCAGGTCGAAAAGTTTTCTCATCAACTGTATTTTTATGACGATGCAGGTATAAAATCATCGTGGTGTGGGTTCTTTGGTACGGATGGCTCTGAGCTGCAGCGCCAGATGGAAGAGGGAACTGTAGAGCCACACTTGGCATTGCTTTTGGCGTTTTTTAAACTTTATGCCAAAGAGCAAGAACAACTGAATTCGTTGCTTAAGCGTTATCACGATTTTTATTTTAAAGATGTCTTGGGCTTTGCACCGCGCAAAGGAACTATTGGAACCGTTCCGGTTTTTTGTCAACTTGCAAAAACGGCCAAAAAAGTATTTGTGGGTCAGGGAACTCTTTTTGATGCGGGTAAAAACAAAGAGTCACAGCCCATCTATTATTCTGCAATGGAAGATGTTACACTCAGTAATGCGGAAATGGTGTTGTGTAAGCGTTATGGAAAGGATGGAAAATTATACGATATTAATCTGAATGACAATGGTGTATGCCTATCGGCAACACCAGATAGATATGAGGTGTATGTGATTCTTAGAGGGTTGGATGTACTTGATGGAACTGTCACCCTCAAGGTTTCGAAGAAATTGAAAGATTTTGTCAAGGTTGATTATACATCTAACGATGGTTGGAAATTGATTGAACAGAACAACTTTCCATTGTCTGTCAATTTAGATACGTTTCCTTTTGCGCACTACAATAAAAAAATACACAAGGGGGCATTTCAAACGGATGGTCCGATGCTTCGAATTACAACAGACAAAGTTGCAAATGTGGCAAGCATAGCAACGGCAGTGTCGTCGTTAACTATTGAGGTCGAGCATGGCAAAAATGTCTTAATAAATAACTCGTATGGGATGGTGGATAATAGGAACGGGGCATTCCCTTTTGGACCAGTATGTCGAGTAGGAGATGCTTTTTCTATTTCTTTGCCGTTTACCCCCAGCAAAGTTAAGGCGATACAATTGAATATGGCATCAGGGAATGAGTCAGTTGCGATTGGTTATAAAAAAAGGATAAATACGTACCCCTGTCAG
The DNA here is from genome assembly GCA_045597845.1 of Bacteroidales bacterium. Lineage (GTDB taxonomy): Bacteria > Bacteroidota > Bacteroidia > Bacteroidales > P3 > Colimorpha. Next base: position 38,347 of record JAZLKZ010000119.1, read on the forward strand.
GTCGAGTTGACAATTGATACATATAATCAAAATAGTTATGCAACAGAATTTGCAAAATACATAGCAAAAAAAATAAACCAAGAGCCTATAATGAAATCTCCTTTGTCATTGACAAAACCATTGTCAGTTGACTATAGTTTTGAATTCAGGGGAGGACAATGCCATTTCGAGTGTCCTGGTTTTGATGAGCAACAAGTGCACAATATCCAATTGTTATTCTCTCTTAATGACCAAATAGATTCGAGTCTCTATTTTCAGGTTGCAAATGCAGATAGCGCTGATACCATTAATTTGTACTTTAAAATCAATGTGGCAAAAGTGGTGAAGCCATCTAAAATTTATTGGGAGTATTTCGATGGAAATGAATGGAAAGAGTTTAAAGTCCATGAAATTGTAAAGAATACAACGAATGAGTTTACAAGTAGCGGTGCGGTCGTGCTCAAGACTCCCGCAGTATCTTTGCTGTGGATTAGAGTCTTGTTTGTTGGAACTTATGATTTCTATGCCATAGAGGATGTTAGAACGAATGTCATCGAACTTCAATACGATGATTCTTCGATAGGCGCACCGTGTGTTGGGGAAGGGCTTCCTCAAGGTACAATCTCAAAATTGTTAACCTCACAGCCGGGCATAAAGAAGGTGTTGCAGCCATATGATGGAAGTGCAGGTAAGAAGAATGAGTCGGATTTTCAATTTCTCTGTCGCGTGAGCGAAAAGTTGCGCCATAAGGGAAGAGCTTGGACGACATGGGATTATGAACGACTCGTATTGGAAAAATTTCCAATGGTTTCTTCTGTACAATGTTATCCAACACGTAATAAAGATTGTAAAATTGAGGCGGGATCGGTGTTGTTGGTGGTCGTGCCTCTCACACATGGATTTGTGGGGCAAAATCCGTTGAAACCCAAAGTGGTTGATAGTGATTTGAAGGATATTAAAGCGTATCTCGAGAACCATTGCTCTGGACAGGTCTCCGTAGATGTGATGACTCCTGAATTTGAGCCGGTTCAGGTTGATTGCTGTGTTACTTTGCGAGAAGGTTATACCGACAAATCGCATTATCGTTCGCTGCTGAGTTCTCGTTTGACAACGCTTTTGTCGCCATGGATTGATGGTGAGAGCGATATTGAACCCCAACGTTGTTTGAATGAGTCTGACATTGTATCGTTTATTGCCCAACAACCCTATGTGGATAAAGTATGGGATATTCAAATAACTGTTAATGGTGTAAATGCGCCACGTGGGTACGATTTGCTGCCTTCGCGTATTGGGTATGTGCTAACTTCTTCGGATAATCATATAATTAGATATTTTGATGATTAATATTGATAACATAGAATATTTGGATTATGAAAAACTGAAGCAATTCGGTTTGGAGTATATACAGAAGATTGGTCATAAGAATTGGAGTGACTATAATGTCCATGATCCTGGTGTGACTTTTTTAGAGGCGTTATGCTTCTCGTTGGTGGACTTGGGATACCGTACGTCATTCTCTATGGCGGATTTGCTGACAAAAAGCGGAGAGTCGCATCCTTGTCTTGAACATTCTGCTTTGTTTCCAGCTCATGAAATTATGTCGTTCAATCCTACCACCATGATGGATTATCGAAAATTCATTTTGGAAAATGTGCCTGGTATCAGAAATGTCAAAGTTCAAAAAGGAGTCAAGTCGGTGAATGTTATCGGAGAATATTTGGGTACGACGGATAAAATTGATGTAAAAGGATATTATGAGACTATTATTGAACTGGAACCAGATGTATCAACGGACGATGTCCAGGAAGTCATTCGTCGTGGAGTTGATGGCCACTATGTGAGCTGTGACGATGAAAGTGATTATCAGCGTGCATTTCAGCATTATGTAAAAAACCAACTGCTTAAGTATAGAAATTTGTGTGAGGATTTTTTGGATGTAACAATCTCACAACCTGTTGAAGTTGCTTTGTGTGTGGAATTCGAACTCGAAGACCGCGCCATTCGCGATGGCTTGTCTGAATCGTGGCTTTGTCAGCGGATTTATGATATTGTCAGCGAGTACGTCTCTCCCCATCTTAAATACTATTCTATCCCTGAACTGTTGCAGAAAGGTAAGACTCCTGAGGAAATATATCAAGGCGCATTGCCTCGCCTAGGCTTTATCGATAAGGATGAATTGTCGCAATTTGAAACAAAGACGACGTTGCATGTGTCTGATATTATTCCTATGCTATTAAATATCAAAGGGGTGAAGGGCATCAAGCATATTCATTTCAAAAAACATGGATCAAATGGTGAAAATGACAAGTATGTAACATTGGAAGATTCAAGTAAACAGCATTTTGTGTTTTGTTCTAATTTCTATAATGAAAATGCGACCTATGAAAAAGGGGCTTTGGTTAATGATGTCCTTTTGAGTAAGGATTGGTATCAAGGCTATGCCGTGTCAGGGGAAATAAATAGGAGTAATGGACATAGAAAGTATTTGAAACATTTAGATGTTTCCATTCCTCAGGTGGAAAGCCAATATAGAAACAATAAAACATATCATTCATTCCAAGAACTTCTGCCTCAGTGTTACAATGTCGGAAGGGATAATAAGGGACAATTGGATGATTTTGATGCTAATATCAATAAACTTCAGTTGAAAGCCTATCTGACTTTTTACGATCAGTTGCTGTCGGATTATTTGGCTCAATTGGATTCCATTCAGTCGTTTTTCTCGATAGAGGAAACGCAATCAGTAGATACTACCTATTTCCATCATCATTTGAGTGAAGATGAGGTGTGTGATATAGAGAGTGTGCTGAAATGCTACAAGTCGGGGTATGCCGAAACGGACGAACAGGCGTTGGATCGCCAGGACCGTTTGATGGATCATCTTTTGGCTCGGTTTAATGAATCTTTCTCGGAGTATGCAGCACTTCAATTTGTACAAGAAGATAAACCTTTGCAAAATGAGTTTAGTTTGAAGGAAAATATTGAAGACAAGAAACGTTTTTTGCGTAAGTACCCCACGTTGAGTGGAAATAGAGCCAAGGCGATAGATTACACAGAGTCGTTATGCTATTCTGGAGTAGAATCTCGCATTTTGACCCGATTGGGTTTGAATAATCTTAAAAGATGTCGTTTGGCCACAAATAGTTATCCAGTTAAAAAAGGAGCGTATGGGGTGAAATACTATGACAATAGCGCCGGCCCATACGAGAAAACTTTTGGGTTACACATTCTTGAGCATGTGCTTCTTGTTCCGTATGACAAAAATATTGTTATCGACGAGAAAAAGCGGATGCAAGGAGGCTTGAAGTTGACCCAAGAGGGTTCTGTTAAAGATTTGCTTTCGGACCCTTATTCTTTCCATGTTACGGTTGTGTTGCCGGGCTGGTTGAATATTTGTCGGAAACAAAGTTTTAGAAGCTACGCAGAACGGGTTATTCGTGAAGAAATGCCTGCGCATGTTGTAGCAAAGATATGTTGGATTGATCCAATGATGATGGATGAATTCGAGCAGGCGTACTTGGCGTATTTAGAGGTGATGAGAATTTGTGATCATCCAGATCCGAGTCCGGAGTGGATTGAAAAACATAAAAAAATAGTTGAAAAGCTTACCGATATTGTCAACAATATATATAACATCTATCCGGATGATTATGACAAAAACCGTGAAAGTGATCAGCTTGATGGCAATATTGTGCTTGATTTCCATGTTTTGAATAATGATAATACATGGAAGCAATTATTAGGTAAAAAAAAGAAGTATAACGTAAAATAATTATAACGATGAAACAGGAGTACAACAAATTTCCATCATTTGCTCGCGGAGAAGTTTTGACAAGCGAGTCGTTGAATGCTTCATTCTATTATAATGATGAGCAAACCCGCCTTTCCAGGAGGTATTTGTCGGGTTATGGAATTATAGAAGGATTGTCCTATACTTATTCCTCGGGGAAATTGCAACTGCAACCAGGCGTTTGCGTAACACCAGATGGTCATTTGGTAAAGATTGATGAGACTTTGGTTTTTAATGCGGCGCTTCCTTGTAGTTCTGGTTTCTATGAATATGATCTTTGTGCTACGACGGATAAAAGTACAGGGAAAGTACCAATTCCCCAATCGTTGGACAGCTATATTGTTGTTTTGACAGCAGGTGTTGTCGAGGATTCGGCTTTGCATTGCTCTGAATTGACATGCGATCCTCGGAATGTGGTCAAGGAAATAGCCGTTGGGCTTCATTTGAAGAAGAAAATCGGTTCTCCCACATGCACATGCGATTTGAACCCTATAGGAGAGACGATTCGTTTGAAAAGATTGTCGGGTTGTGTCACAAACGTTAATATCCTGAATAAGAAGTTGAGTCTTCTCTATAAGGACAATCTTGGAGAAGTGAAAAAGGGTTTGGAATATTTGTGTCAAATAATGAATAAGGGTTTTACAAAATATAGCAAGTCTCTTGTCCCCATAAAATGTTGGAACGTTCTTTTTGGTGATGCGCTTGGTTTGTCAAAGCAACTGTTTAAGGCCGTAAGGCGGTATCAGGATAACTGGCATTGCGATATGACGGAATTTCCGACATACTATTTCCAGCATTTGGAATATCTCGCCGTTGCCATTAATGAATGCTTGTCTTATTACAATCAATTTGTGCAGCGATATCCGGTTCTTTCCGCTGGTTTGGTTACTATGGAGGATGAAGTTTATCTGGGTATGGGCAATACGTCTTCGGACTCAATAAGATACCGTTCCGTATTTTGTGCAGCACACCGAGATGCTGTTACTCAAGAAGCAAGGTGTCTTGAACATCTTCTGTGCAGAGTTGTTTGGATGCGTAAAAGCTTTATGGGTAATAATAATTTTACTGGAACTGTGAAATTATGTATGTATGATCCATTTGCCCCCATAGGTGAAAGGCCGATACCCTATTTTTATAAAAAGAATGATAATTTGCAGAAGTATTGGAGAACGCCAGATTGCCGAACGTCAATCAGTACAATGGACTATTGGAGTGCCCCTGTAAATTCGAATCCGGCCAATAATTCGAATGAAAGACTTTTCTTGCAAGGCTGTTATAGGCAGAAGGTGGATAATGTGTATAAAAAGGTCATGGAATATATCGAAGAAAATCACTTGGATATATCAGTGGAAAAGGTTAAGGCCTGTAAAAAGACTTTACAAGGCGACCACAAGGGAGGCAATAATAATATGAAAAATCATGTCGCCCGATTGAAAGAAGTTTTGAAGAAAAATGTTCTTGATATTGTTAAGAAAAACAAACCTGGCAATGCCCTTTATAAGGCGCTCACAGATTCTGGATTTACAATGAATGATTGGTTGTCGTTTGTTGTTGCGGCGAACCAAAATAATGAACTTAAGCCTTCTGTAGTTAAGGCTATCAATGAATCATTGGGTGCGGTACAGCCTGCTGATTGTGTCGGATTTTGGGAAATTGCAAGTGGGAAAAGCGTTTCGTGGGGAACCAATAAAACCGATCAAAGACATCCTACGGTTACGGCTATTCTTGCTTTGAAGTCGTATTATGAAAAGTGCTACAATTTGGATTATGATGTTGCAGAATATCTCCAGGGTTGTGAAAATGGGGGAAAGTTATTGCTCTTCCATTTGAATGGAATGTTTATTTATGAAGCAACAGTAAAAAAATAAAAAAAAATTGTGAGAATAAAAAAAAAGTGTATCTTTGCAAAAAAATAAGAAACATAATTGGCTATAGATTAGTAGGAGCGTTTATTTTGTGGTGTATTGGTGCACGTCTGATGTAAGTGTAAAAACAGCAAGAAAGGTTCGATTCCTTTTTAGTGTAAGGTCGCATACCTGATCAAAATCAGGAGGAGAGGTTCAATTCCTTATAGAGTGTGAAGGTCTGCACGGCTGAGCTGAAATCAGAAAGATGGTTCGAATCCAGGGCAATGCGAAGGTCTGCAATTAAAGTCCCAATGCGTAAGCAGCGGGACTTGTTATTTTATCATTTTCCCGACTTTGGAATATTCTTTGCGAATGCCTTCGATTAAGTCTTTTTTCGAGATGATGGTTTCATTCCTACTCATGGCTAGTAAAGAACAATATTGAACAACGTTGATTATGGAACCTCCTGCTAATTCGTAATCCTCTGCAATCTGATGAAGGTCGATGTCGTTGTTCAACTTGCATCGCGAAGGGAAAGATTCTCTCCATAATCTTTCGCGCTCTTTGCTCGTTGGCATACTGAATCGTACCATAATCTGAAATCTTCTTGCAAACGCTTCATCAATATTCGACTTTAAGTTCGTGGATAGGATAACTAATCCTTTGTAATTTTCTACGCGTTGTAATAAATAGGCAACTTCTTGATTCGCATATCTGTCATGTGCGTCTTTAACGTTTGTGCGTTTGCCGAAGAGAGCGTCGGCCTCATCGAAAAATAAAATCCAGTCCTTTCCTTCTGCCATGTCAAATACTTTGGATAGATTTTTTTCGGTTTCTCCAATATATTTTGATACCACCATAGAAAGATCAATACTAAATACTTGTTTTCCGACTTCTTTCCCAATCAGTGTTGCAGTGAAGGTTTTTCCGCTTCCTGAAGGGCCGTAAAAAAGTGCACGGTAACCGGGCTTTATTTTCCCTTCAAGTCCCCATTCGCTTCGAATGCGTTCTCCATACTGAACCCACATCTTGATTTCGTTTATCTGAGTCATGGTCGCTTCGTCAAGGACTAGTTCGTCCCAAGAGCGCGATGTAGAGATTGTTTTGGCTGGGAATTCGTTTGAAAAATGAGGAACAAATGGTCGCTCAAAAATAAGTTGATCCATCAATTCAAGAGAAGGAACCAGTTCCCAATTGGAAAAGGAAAAATAATCTGATCCTTTTCGGAAAGATAACATTGGGGCGAACAAATGATGATGGGTGAAAAAGGCTGCAAGGTCTATTTTTCTTTGCACATCACCGCCGGCTAAAATGAAAAGTGCTGTTGCCAATGTCGGTTTGATAGATCCGTCTTTTTCGTCGTCAACGCACCCAAATTCGGCAAATCTCGCTCCAGTATCGGTGTTCTTAACTAAAAAACAATCGAGAATTTGAGGCTTGAGAATGGGAACCCATGTCAAGATATTGAGAATGCGCTCTTCAAATCCCAGGTTGTTTTCTTTGATATAATAGGCATACGCACATTCCGAATTTTCTACAAATGGGGGCGTAATTGTTTTGATATTGGTGATTTCGCATTCTTGATTGAAATACAGTTTTAATCTGGTGACAATGATTTCGGTTAACCATTGTAATTCCTGAGTAATAAAATTGTCTGTCATATTAGTCGTTTCCATTTTGCCATTCAACCCATATTGATTTGTGTGCCCATGGGAGTATTATGCTTGATATTTCCCAAGGAATATTGTCCATGAGGATGTCTAAGGCTGAACCTTCAACCCGAACCAACCAATAAGGATCTTCGGCGGTGATTATGCCTATTCGTTGTATGAAACTATGCTGAATCCCTTCCATTGAGGTTTTTTCAACGGATTTCCAGTATTGACTTACTGCGGAAAACAAGTCCTTCGTTTCGAGAATTTCTTGCTTGCTGATTGTGAATTTGTTGTCTATGGGGAAGTTGGGTGGTAGGCCGCATAGTATTTTTTCCAGGCAGAGTAAATGAGAATAATGTGGTCCAGTTTTTCCTGACATGTGCCTTAAAAGATGCACTGCATGTATTTGTTTGTTAAATGAGAAGAAATGGTTGTGTTCGTCAAGTAGTACAGTTCTTTGGAAAAAATTGATCAAGAAAGGATGCAGCAGTATTAATCCTGCATTGTCTGTATGAAAATACAAGTCGGCATCCACTTGATGGGTGTGGTCTCCCTCGAAAATACCGTCAATGACTCTTTGTGCTGCATTTAGGGATTGGGGTGTTTCGTTTGCGTAGGTGATAAAAGTATCTATCTTTTTGTACGTGGAGTCTGTTCCATTGGATTGGCCATTGTCGTTGATGTTATGTAGTTCGCTATCTAATATAATGGGATTTTGTTTTTCTTCATTTGCGGGAGAGGTGTGCTGTTGAGGCTTTTGTGTGTAGGAACTGTTGTCGGGAAAACCATCAAATCTTCGTGTGTCGTTGACTTTACTATGGGTATGTCTGATTTCTTGATTGTTTAAAAGCGAGTCCGTGCTGTTTTCGGAGTTGTTGCTATTTTGTTGTTGAATACCAGCATATAATAGTGCGTCTTGAATTTGTTTGCTGGGGTGCCGGGCAACATCGTTATTGTTGTTGATTAGGTTTGATAATTCATCGAAGGTGCTTGTCGATAGCACTCTTTTTGTTGAAAGCATTGTGGTCAAAGCATTTATAAGAATGTTCCTTTGTAATCCATGATTGTTTGTTGTGCCTGAAATATTTAGAAAATCAATGTTTTGTGGTGAATCGGTTGAGGGGCTGGATGAACTTGATGTGACGACATGGTTCCAGGCGCTGAGGATTAGTTGTAGGCTTTGGGTGTTGCTATGTTGTAGTAAACGATAAAAAATGATAGTGTTGTTACAACAGTCTTCAAACAATAAATGCGAATGATGCTCGTCGGACAATATATAGTTTATATTCTTATTCCACCATCTCTTAGGGCTAAAGTGTTCGGGTTCCTCGCCCCAAGGTATTTCTTCAAAGCGGATGAAACGGAACATCTCTTCTATTAGTTGAGATTTAGTCCTTTGTGTATTGTGGCTTTCAAATTTGTTTATTTTTTTGTCATAAATCGAGTGCTCAATAGCATTTGTTAGTAATGTTTTAAGCTTTGTGGGTATATCTTCGATTGCAATATTTCCCAGGTCAAGAACTAGTTGCTCAATACTAATATTTATGTCTGGGTAATGTTCCAAGACCTCTTGGATGGTTGGGTACATGTATTTGTAAAAATGTCTTTCGGCATCTTCTAGCACTTGTTGCTCAGATGAAATGGTTTCGTCGTAGTGCAGTTCAAGTTTGACGCTACCGATGGTGTCTATGTTTTTTGCGTTTGACATGTTCCAATCTTCGATAGTTCTAGATTCCATACCGTTCGCCGTCGTGGGCGGCGATGGCTGCAGGGAAGATGGCTTGGGCTTCTGCCATGAGGGTGTCGAGTTCTTTGTAGCGGGCGCTGAAATGGGTCAGTAGCAGTTGCTTGGCATTGGCTTTCTGTGCCAGGGCGGCGGCTTGTGCGGCGGTGCAGTGCAGTTTCTCGTCTGCCACGGCTTGGAAGTCGTTGGCGAACGTGCTTTCCATACACAAAAGGTTGACGTCCTGTATGTAGGGCAGGATTGTTTCGTCATAGGCGGTGTCGCAGCAGTAGGCATAGCGACGTGGTGTGCTGTTGGCGCTGCGTGGAATTTCTTCTATCACATAGCCGTAGGTGGGTACGGAGTGACGTAAGGGAAATGCGAAAACCTTGCAGCGTCGTTCCTCGAAAACCTGTCGATATTCGTTTCCTTCCAACTCGGTGATACGCAGTTCGTAGTTCAATATGGTGTTGGAGTACAGGAAGATGGGCTCAAGGATGGCTTTGAGGCCTTTGGACCCGACGACGTCTATGGGTTCGGTGCGACCGCAGAGGTGCATGGTGGACAGCAGTCCTGGCAGTCCGAACAAATGGTCGCCGTGGAGATGTGAGATGCAGACAAGGTTGAAGGATTGCAATTTTTGATGGTAGGCGCGAAGTTGGTTTTGCGTACCTTCGCCGCAGTCGAGCAACATCCTGAAACCATTGATGTTGACGGCTTGCGCACTGCAGTGACGCGCGAGTGTTGGAATGGCGGCACCGCTGCCCATTATGGTGGTGAAAAAGTTCATGATTAGTTGCTGAAATAAATCAAGTCTCCTGTCTTTTCGTCAAAGCGTGCCTTGAACTTGCCTTTGGGTAGTTCGATAATCGGGCCGAATTGTGCGACTGGCAGCTGCTGTTGATAGCGAAATAGGTCGGAATAGACAATCACGTCTGCCATCTCGGAACGACGGTATTTGAACAGCCGACTCTTGTCGGGGTTCTGATTATGCTCCAGACGATAACGGATGAAACGTGAGGCGTTTTTCATGTTGTCGATGCAGCGGATGTTGCAGCTTACCGCCACGGCTTCGGCATCGGTGGAGTCGGTGATGCCCTTCGAAGGAGAATAGTAGAACACCACGACGGTTTGGTCGTCAATCAGGTTTTTCTCGTCCTTGGGTTCTACGACAAAACGCACGGTCTCGGTGGTCTGCTTGCCGATGAATTGTTGCGTCAGCGTGGCTTCTTGTCGGTCGATCTGTTGAAGCATCAACTGAAGTGTCTCTGCGGAATATTGTTCGTCGCTTTCGCCTTCCAACAGCTGCAGTCTGCGCTCTTGCAAGGCTCCGATGCGCTCGGCGGCGTCTTCGGCGCGTTGGCGTAGGCTACGCGAGTCTTTGCGCGAAGAAGCTAATGAGGGATGTCCTGGCCGGTCGCCACGAACGTAGAAGGTGTCGGTGCGGTCGTAGAGGTTATAGGATGCCTGCTGCTCGTTGTCGGGGTTAAGTGCCTTGTGATGGGTGCTGTTTGAAGAGGCAGCTTCGGTTTCGTCCATGCCAATGGAACGCAGTAGGTTGCGTTGGTCTACCTGAAGCGTCACGCCCTTGGGATTGACAAAATAGTATCGGTCGGGATCGGCTTTGATACGGGTGGAAAGGGTGATGCCTTCTATGGCGTAGCGAGCCTTGGAATTGTCGAAGGCGAGCATCTCCTCGGCAAACTCGGCAAAAGGAATGCCAGAGGTGTCGCGGTAGGAAAATTGCACATCGATGCAGATTTCTGTACGCGGTAGGGCGTAGAGCATACCTCCTTTCACTGTGCGTGGAGGCTTCGATTTTGCGGAATATACTGCGTATTTCCCGAGGCATCCAGAGCAGAGCAGGCAACCTCCCAATACGGCCCCCAATGCGATATGACGTAATGTGTTATTTTGCATGACAGTGTTGTTTTTTGCTGACGATTAGCAATCCGATATAGGTGAGCAATCCGTTGAGCAACAGTATTTCAAATCCGAATTTGTAGCCCCAGAACCAATCTGCCGAATTGAGTTTGAGGATGTAGCATACAACTGGGCTGACGACAGCGATGACAGGCACCCAGCGGTCGCGCACGGTACGTTTGGAGAAGAGTCCGAAGGTGTAGAGACCCAGCAGCGGTCCGTAGGTGAATCCGGCGATGTCAAAAAGGGTGTCAATGAGCGATTGGTTGTGAAACGGCCTGAAGGCGATGATGATGAGTAGATATATTCCAGCAAACATGATGTGCACCCGGCGACGGGTGCGAAGTTGGCGGCGTTCTTCGTTCTCGGAGTGTTCTTTGCGGTCGAATCCCAAGAAGTCGTAGCAGAATGTGGTGGTGAGGGCCGTGAGGGTGCCATCGGCGCTGGAATAGCCTGCCGCTACCATTCCCAGCACAAAGAATACGGCTGTGAAGGCGCTCAGCGAGAAGGCGATGGATGGGAAAATCTTGTCGCCAACCACCACGCCGGCATCGTTTACTGGAAGCGCAAATCCTGTTTTCGAGGCGTAAGCCACCAAGGCTGCACCTAAGGCCAAGAACAAAACATTGACAACGATGAATAACAGGCTGGATGTTACAACGTTCTTTTGGGCGTCACGCAGCGATTTGCAGGTGAGGTTTTTCTGCATCATGTCTTGGTCGAGCCCGGTCATTGTGATAGTGATGAATGCGCCGCTGAGAATCTGTTTCCAATAGTATTTCGGGGCGTGGACATCGGTCTCAAAAACCTTTGTGAATCCGGCGTCAGACGATTGTTTGAGTAAGTCAATCAACGAGATGTCGAGCTTGTTTAAGATGGCTACTACCGTGGCGATGGCTGCCAAAAGGAGAAATGTTGTCTGCAAGGTGTCGGTCCAGACCACGGTTTTGAGTCCACCGCGGAAAGTGTATAGGAGGATGATGGCGATGAACACGACGGCTGGGACCCAAAATGGAATGACCCAGGCTCGGAACACGAACTCGTAAAGCACGAATACCACGAGGTACATTCGCAGCGCAGATCCCAAGAGGCGGGAGATGATGAAAAACAATGCACCCGTCTTTTCCGAAGAGGTGCCGAATCGCTGTTCCAAATAGGAGTAGATGGAGGTGAGGTTGAGTCGGTAGTAGAGCGGTAGCAATACGAATGCGATGACGGCGTAACCGATTACATATCCGAAAACTAAAGGAAGGTAGGTGAATCCTCCGCTATAGACTCCGCCTGGAACCGACATGAATGTTACGCCCGACAGAGATGCACCGATCATACCGTAGGCAACCACCGGCCAAGGCGATTTGCGTTGCCCTCTGAAGAAGTCGTCGTTGTTGGCACTTTTGCGTGAAGAAGCCCACATAACAATGAACAACAACAGGGTATATATTGCAAAACAAACAAGAATAGTGAGTTCCATTGGAAATTCGTAGAATAATAATTGCAAAAATACATTTTTTTTTTGTACTTTTGCATAATGAAATAAATATTCGATTTCTTCGTTACTTTATAAAGTTTTGTAATACAAAAGACAACTACCATTATGAAGATAAGAACACTTTTCCTTTCGCTGCTTTTAGTCGCTGGAATCAATGATATTTGCGCTCAAAACCGTGTCGCCGACGTGCGGCGTGATGGTTTTGTGGGCCGTGTGCGTCAAGTCAGCTCCAACATGTACGAGGCGGTTTCCGACGATGACAATGTGCAACGTGGCGATTTGCTGGAAAGAACCCAAACAACCTATAGCGCCAAGGGTGAGCGCCGAGGCATGGTCTATTTCTCCGTTGCCGAAGAGAACGTGATGTTCCGTTCCCGCTACAAACGCGACGCCTTCGGGCAGACTACCTTGGAACAGATTGTCGACGACGACGAGAATGTGATAGGACGCACCTATTACATCTACGACCCCAATTTCTACCTCGTGGAAAGCTATGTGGAAGACGCCGAGCGCCAAGTGGAATGCCGTACGCTGTACAAATACGACGGCTCTGGCCGCGTAAGCCATCGCAGCCTCAACGACCCCGAAAACAATGTCTATAGACGTGAGGTTTACACCTACAACGCCGACGGTACCGTGCTGAAGGTCGTTGTCTATGACCGCGAGAAAAAGAAAATGCAGGAACTTCGCTACGAATACGACGACCATCGCCAGCCCGTGACGTTGATGCGCTACGATTATACCGAGGAAGAACCTGAGGTGTTTATCACAATCTATCGTTATCGCTACGACGACAATGGCAACTGGGTGCAGAAGACTGAATATTCCGAAGATGGAGGCATGGCCAATGCCGAGTACATTACCGAACGTACCATCGAATACTTTTAGTCGTAAGTGATATGCACAAGGCAGGATTCGTAAACATCATCGGCAACCCCAACGTGGGCAAGTCAACGTTGATGAACGCCCTTGTGGGCGAAAACCTTTCCATCATTACCAGCAAGGCACAGACTACGCGTCACCGCATTATGGGCATCGTAAACGGCGAAGATTTCCAGATCGTCTATACCGATACGCCAGGCATCGTCAATCCACATTATAAACTCCACGAGAGCATGATGGGTTTCGTGAACACCGCCCTGCAAGATGCGGACCTTTTTTTGTTGGTGACGGAGATAGGCGAGACCTTCAAAAATCAGGAAGTGCTGCATCGGATTATCGAGAGCGATGTCCCGGTCATATTGGTTATCAATAAAATCGACCTTTCCAACCAACAAACCATTTTGGACAAGGTGGCTTATTGGAAAAATCAGATTCCCAGAGCGGTGGTAGTTCCCTGTTCTGCCACGGAACGTTTCAACATCGACACTATCTTCGACACCATCATGCATTTCTTGCCGGAAAATCCTCCGTATTTTCCCAAAGACGAACTCACCGACCGATCGATGCGTTTTTTTGTGAGTGAGATTATCCGCGAGAAAATCCTCTTGTATTATCAGAAAGAAATTCCGTACAGCTGCGAGGTGGCGGTGGAAAGCTATGAGGAAAAGGATGGTATCGACAATATCTCCGCACTGATTTTTGTGGAGCGGGAGTCGCAGAAGGCCATCTTGATTGGCCATCAAGGAAAGTCTCTCAAAAAGGTGGGCGTTGAGGCGCGCAAAGACATTGAGGAGTTTTCTCACAAAAAATGTTTCTTGCAGCTGCACGTCAAGGTCTTGAAGGATTGGCGCAACAGCGACCGAGCTCTTCGTCAGTTCGGCTACGAGCAAGACTGATGGGTTTTGAAGAAGATAAAAAAAGAAGAAGTGCCGATTGACACTTCTTCTTTTTTTCGTAGTCTCAAATTGGAGATTATTCGGCGGCAGCTTCACCTTCGGCGGCGGTGTCGGCTACAGCGGCACGGGTGCTGATGATGGAGATGACTTCGCTGGATTTGGGATTCAAAATGGTGTAGGCTTCAGAAGCGAGGTCTTGAGCCTTTACGCGCTGGCCAATTTCGAGATTGGTGACGTCAACCAAAATTTCGCTGGGCATGTTAGCGGGAACAGCCTTAACGTTGAGGCGTTTCTGCTTGTAAACGAGTTTGCCACCCTTCATAACGCCCTTGGAGGTGCCAGTGGTGTGTACGGGGATAGACATGACGATAGCTTTGTCGTCGCTCAGTTCGTAGAAGTCAGCATGGTAAACGATATCGGTAACGGGGTGGAACTGGATGTCCTTCATCATAGCCTGATGTTTTTCGCCGTTGATGTCGATTTCAACATAGCAAGGTTCGGGGTTGAACAGGATTTTCTGGAACTGGGTCTGGGGAACGCCAAACATTTTCTGTTCGCCTTTGCCGTACATTACGCAAGGAACTTTGTCTTCGCGACGCAGAGCCTTAGCATCTTTTTTCCCTACGTTCTCTCTGGGAGAACCGCTCAATGATACTATTCTCATGATTGTTGTTAATTAAGTTGGTTTATAAAAAGATTAATTAAAGGTCTTATTAAATGTCCTCGTTCATTCTGCGGATTACGCCCTTGTGGCGGATGGTGGTCTCGTAGAGGTTGTCGAGAGAGTCGTAGTTGACCACGCGACGGATAGCCTCGGCAAAGAGCCAGTCGCAGGAGAGAACGTGAATCTTGGAGGATTCGCGCTTCAGAGGGATGGTGTCGGTGACAACGAGTTCTTCAAGGCAGGAATTCTCGATTTTCTCGATGGCGTTGCCGCTCAATACGGGATGGGTAATCATTGCGCGAACGCTCTTTGCGCCGCTCTGCTTGATGATTTCGGCGGCTTTGCAGATGGTCGTGCCAGTGTCGATAATGTCGTCCAAAAGGATAACGTGCTTGCCGGCCACGTCGCCAATGAGGCGCATCTCACCAATCTCGTTGGGTTTGTTGCGGTGCTTGTAGCAGATAACGAAGCTGTTGTTCAAAGTCTTGGCATACATTCCGGCGCGTTTGCTGCCGCCCATATCGGGACTTGCAAACATAACATCCTCGCTTTCGAACTGCTCTCGGATATAGGGCATGAACAATGAGGAACCAAAGAGATGGTCAACAGGAATGTTGAAGAAACCTTGGATTTGGTCTGCATGGAGATCCATGGTGATGATGCGGTTCACGCCAGCTGTGGTAAGCATGTCGGCGATAAGGCGTGATGCGATAGGCACATGCGGTTTGTCCTTGCGGTCTTGGCGTGCAAAACCATAATAAGGAATAGCAGCGATGATTTTCTGTGCGGAGGCGCGTTTGGCAGCGTCAACCATCATCAACAATTCAAAAAGATTGTCGGTGGGAGGGATTGTTGACTGGATGATGAACACAATGCCACCACGAATGGTTTCCTCAAAAGAGGGTTGGAATTCACCATCAGCATATTGAAATACGGTGGAGTTTCCCAGCGGAATGCCATAGATTTCAGCAACTCTGCGGGCGAGATTCTCTGTTGCGCGTCCGGCAAAGATAAAGACTTTATCAGATTTTTGTGCCATTTTTTGTATTGTTTATGAGTTTGCAAAATTACGATTTATTTTTTGAAAAAGTGCATCTTTGAAAAAAAATTTTGCCGAATGGAAAAAAGTGTGTACTTTTGCATCCGATTTCGAGAGAAGAAATTCTTGCCCAGGTGGCGGAATAGGTAGACGCGTCGGTCTCAAAAACCGATGAGGTAACACTCGTGCCGGTTCGACCCCGGCCCCGGGTACAAAAGCGCTCAAAGATTTTTGAGTGCTTTTTTTTGTGGGGAATGGCGGATGTGTGTGACTGCAAGAACTGTTTCTTTTTGCGCTACGTTTTCGCGTAAAAAACACTAAGAGGCATTAAAGTTCTAAAATCATCCATAATCGTTGTTGGTTGCATAAAATAGATGCAATCCGATTTCCGAATGTTTTATGAAAATGGGTTGAGAGTGGAGTTTTTGTCGTTTTTTTTTGAGAGAGAAAAATCACCAAATAGTATATATAATGTTAATAAAAAACATAAAATCAAAAAAAATAGTCATTTAGAGTAAAAAAAAACTTGTAGATGAATTTTTTTTTGTATTTTTGCAAACTCAAAAACATTAATAATCATATCAAAAAAAACAATACAATCATGACAAAGGCAGAAATCGTAAATGAAATCAGCATTAAGACTGGTATCGAAAGAGTGGCTGTAATGGCTGTTATCGAGGAATTTATGTCCACCGTTAAGGACAACATGGCTGAAGGCAATGAGGTTTTCTTGAGAGGCTTTGGTAGCTTCATCATCAAGCACCGTGCTGAAAAGACCGGTCGTAACATCACCAAGAACACCGCTGTTGTTGTTCCCGCACACAACATTCCCGCTTTCAAACCTTGCAAGGAATTCATGGCAATGGTAAAAGAAGGTGTGAAATAAATTCTTTTCACAAGAACTTAAAAAGAGGTTGGATTTCTTCAACCTCTTTTTTTTGTGCTAATAATTGAAAAGTGTGCGTAAGTTGTGCGCCTCAACGGGTGGATATTTGAAAATTATTGCGTATTTTTGCAGTTTCAAATACTATAAAGATGTTACAATTACAACAAATCAAAGAAAATACCTCTGACATTATTGAACGATTGAAAATCAAGAATGTACAAAATGTTGAGGCTCGCATCGAGGAGATCTTGAAACTGGATGAACAGCGTCGCAGTCTGCAACAGCGTGCCGATGCCGTCAAGGCCGAGCAGAACGCCATCGCCAAAGAGATTGGCATGCTGTTTAAGCAAGGCAAGCGTGATGAGGCAGAAGAAAAGAAAGCGCGTACTACGCAGCTGAAGACCGAGGAAAAAGAACTTTCAGAACAGCAGTCCGCTGTCGAGAATGAGTTGAATGCCAAATTGATTTCCTTGCCCAATGCTCCTCATATCACTGTTCCGAAAGGCAAGAGCGAGGCTGACAATGTGGTTGTCGGCGAGTTTGGCGTTAAGCCGAATCTGGGCCCCGATGCCTTGCCCCACTGGGATTTGTGTGCAAAATATGACATTGTTGACTTTGAACTTGGCAACAAGATTACTGGCGCAGGTTTCCCCGTTTATAAAGGCAAGGGCGCTCGTTTGCAGCGTGCGCTCATCAATTTCTTCCTCAATGAGGCCGCCAACGCCGGCTTTGTGGAGATCCAGCCTCCTTTGATGGTGAATGAGGCGAGTGGCTTGGGCACGGGTCAGCTTCCCGACAAGGAAGGACAGATGTATGCGGTTCCTTTGGACGGTTTTTACATGATTCCTACCGCCGAGGTGCCTATCACCAATATCTATCGTAATGTTATTGTCGACGCCGACCAGTTCCCCATCAAGCATGTGGGTTATTCGGAGTGCTTCCGCCGTGAGGCTGGAAGTTATGGCAAGGACGTGCGCGGATTGAACCGCTTGCATGAGTTCTCCAAAGTGGAGATTGTCGTCGTTGAGCATCCCGATCGTTCCTACGACCAGTTGGAGGAAATGAAAAAACATGTTGGCAGTTTGCTCGACAAGCTGGGTTTGCCGTATCATATTCTGAAACTCTGTGGCGGCGATATCAGCTTTACTTCCGCAATGACGTTTGATTTCGAGGTTTGGAGTGCTGCCCAGCAGAAATGGCTTGAGGTAAGTTCCGTTTCCAACTTCGAGACTTTCCAAGCCAACCGAATGAAACTGCGTTTCAAGGACGCCGACGGCAAGATGAAGCTGGCGCATACTTTGAATGGCAGCGCTCTGGCCTTGCCTCGTATCGTGGCCGCTTTGCTCGAAAACAACCAGACTCCCGACGGCATTATCATGCCCGAAGTGTTGCGTCCTTTCTTGGGATTCGACAAGATTGACTAATCGATGACTTGATATAAAACGACGGGGCGGGATTTCAACGAAATCCCGCCCTCGACTTTTATAAACTTTATAATATTAATTCATTATTTTGTTTTTCACTTATTAAAGGTGAAAACCGACGCGGAGCGCAAGAAGTCCGATGCGACGGTGTTCCGTAGTAGCGTTGGGGTCGGCGGGAAGGTCCTGGCTGTGCTTGATGTTGTAGTCAATCATGTGCTTGCCCAAGCCGTAGTAGGTAAGTCCAACGCTCACATAGTCGCCCAGGTGAGTACCTGCGCCAATCTGCCAGCAGAGGGAGTTGCCTGCTTTGTAGCGATAGTAAGGAAGGCCGGTTTTGTCTTTCCATCCTTCGGGAGTAATCGAAAACAGGTCGTAGCCCATGGCGATTTCAGCGTAAGGGGTGATCAAGTTGGTGACGGGATAGCGATAGTTGATGCCGATGCTGATGGGAATGTTGAAGTAATGGGGGTAGGTGCAACGGTTGTCGTCATAAATGTCGCGAGAGCTTCCCTTGATACGATTCCAGAAGAAAGAACCTTCGGCGAAAGGAGTCACTTCGCCGTAACCTATGTCGAAACGGTATCCGATGCGGTAGGTTGCTCCCAAGCCCACATTTGCGTTTTGTCCGATCTGCTCTCTGCCCATAGGAAGGAGCGCGTCATTGATGTGGATTTTGTCGTTGAACTGGCCTGTGGGCAATGTACCGTTCAAATAGAAGGAATGTGTCAGCTGCGCATGACCTGCTGTGGCAAAGGTGGCAAGAAGCAAAATGGCGGCTAACTTTTTGATGCTATTGTTCTTTTTCATAATTGCATGTTTTTTGATTTTGCAAAGTTACGAAAATATTATGAATTGCGTTGCCAATAGATGTAAATTGGTTAGATTTTGGCTTTACATAATCTATTTATAGTACAAAAAGGTGTTTCTTTTGTTGGGAGGAACAAGCGTAGCATGTCGTTTGCAATTATTCACTTTTTATGCGTATCTTTGCAAAATATTTAAATCTTGACATGTTAATCAAACTACTTGCCTATCTGTTGGGGGCGTTGACGTTCTCTTTCATCTGCTCAATCTTGGAAGCAGTGTTGCTATCCACCCCCATATCCTATATCTCTATGCGTGAGGAGGAAGGATATAAACCTGCCTCGCGTTTCAAACGCTACAAACAGGACAACGCACAGGCCATCGCCGCCATTCTCTCCATCAACACTATCGCCCATACCATCGGCGCCGCCGGCGTGGGCAAGGAGGCTACGGCTTTGTGGGGCTCGGAGTGGTTCGGCTTGGTGTCTGCAATCATGACCATCTTGATCCTGGTTTTTACGGAGATTATCCCCAAAACCATTGGTACCACTTATTGGAAGAACATGATGGGTTTTACTACCGTAACGATTCGTTGTTTTATTCTTGTGATGTATCCGTTGGTGCTGTTGGTTCAGTTGATTACACGCCTGTTTGCACGAAATGAAGAAGAGGCAGCTGTGAGCCGTGAGGAAGTTGCCGCCATGGCCGACGTGGGTGAGGACGAAGGTGTGATAGACGAGGATGAAAACAAGATTATCCAGAATGTTATCAAGTTGGACAATGTTAAGGCCTACGATGTGATGACGCCTCGAGTGGTGGCTGCCATTGCCAGCGAGAAAATGACGCTTAAGGAGTTCTACAAAGATCCATCCTTTTCTCATTTCTCACGTATCCCCGTCTATCAAGAGTCGCCTGAGTTCATCACGGGCTACGTCCTTCGCAGCGAGGCTTTGGAGGATTTGGCTGAGGATAAGTTCGACGAGACGTTGGGTGAAATCAAGCGCGACATCGAGTTTTATCGCGACGAGCAGTCCATCAGCGAGATTTGGGAGTCGCTGTTGAAACGTAAAGAGCAGATTGCCTTGATTATAGATGAATATGGGTCGTTCCAAGGCATTTTGACTTTGGAGGATATCATCGAGACTATTTTCGGATTGGAAATCATCGATGAAAGCGACGAGGTGAGCGACATGCAGCAGTATGCCCGTGAGCGTTGGCAACAGCGTCAGCGCCGCTTTAAGGAGATACAATTGCCTCAGGACGAGTGAATTCGTATGAATAACGGACGGCAAACTGACGATATCCGCTGCGGACACGTATAATTCATCACGCATTATTTCAATTGTCAATAATAAAATCTCGATTTCCCACAGCACCATTGTTGAAGCTGGTACTGCCTCTGATGTTGGGTGTGTATCTGGCCTCTGAATTTGCGATTTCTTTGCCGTTGTGCGTAGCGGTTGCGGGCTTGATGCTATTGCTTCTGGTTGTATGTCTGCTGGAACCGATGCTGCGCCGCAAGTATCGTGCCGTTATGTCGTGCGCAACAATGACGTTGTTTTGTGCGATGGGAGTGCTGTTGGTCTATGTGAACAACCCATACGTCGCCAAAGATCACTATGCTAAATTCTATCCAACGGGAACGCAACTATCTGGGAAATTGCGGATTGTAGATACGCCGCAAGAAAAGGCCAAAACAATGGGCGTAGTGGCGGAGTTGGAGCAGTGCAATGATGACAGCGGCTGGCGCGAGACTTCGGGGAAGTTGATGCTGTATGTGGCAAAGGACTCGCTGTCTCGTCGGTTGCGTTATGGTGATTGTTTGGAAGCCGAGTTGACGCTTGCGGCTCCGACCGGGGCGTTGAACCCCTATCAGTTCGATTATCGTAAGTTTTTGTATAGAAAAGGAATAGCGGCAACCGCTTATCTCAAGACAGGCACCTACGAGTTTTACGACCACCAATCGCGAGGGTTGGTTGGCTGGAGCAAGCAGTTGCAAAGCACCCTTGTCGATCGTCTTCGCCAATCCGAACTGAACGACTCCTACAAGGGTTTTGCGGAGGCGATGCTGTTGGGCTGGAAGCATGATGTGGATGAGGGAATGGAATCGCAGTTCCGCGATGCGGGAATCATGCATTTGCTCTGTGTTTCGGGTCTGCATGTCGGATTGGTCACCGCCATGATTGGCGCTTGTCTGTTTTTTGTTCCGCGCACTCGATGGTGGAACCTTTTGCGTGTGATGCTGCAATTGGCTGGCACATGGGCTTTTGTATGCATATCGGGCTTGTCGCCTGCGGCGGTGCGCGCTGGTCTGATGTTCAGCGTTTATGTGATAGGAAGCAGCATAGGACGTATGGGCAACAGTTTGAATGCGTTGGCTTTTGCAGCGTTGATTTTGGTGTGCGTGGAACCTTGGTGCTTGTTTAATGTTAGCTTTCAGCTGTCGTTCGTTGCGGTGTTGGGCATCATGCTGCTGTGTCGGCCATTGTACACGTTGTGGCAGCCTAATGTTATCTTGCAGAGAAACAGAGTCGGGCGATTGTTCGCCAACTGCCTCAATGGAGTGTGGGAATTGGTTTGTCTTTCGATGTCGGCCCAGTTCGTGCTTTTGCCGTTGCTGTTGTACTACTTCCATCAGTTTCCCATCTATTTCTTGATTGCAAACATTCTCATTGTTCCCTTCGCGGGGCTGTTGTTGGTGGGTATTTTGCTGGTTGTGATGACATTGCATTGGGGCATTATAGGTACGGCTTGCGCGAAGGTCGTGTCGGCATTGTTGTTAGGTGTGGATTTTGTGACGAAATGGGTGTCGGGACTTCCGGGAGCTATGATTGAAAACATCTATTGCGATGTCCCGTTGGCGTTGCTATGTGCTGTTTTTGTCCTGTTGACGATATTGCTGGTGCGTACGCGAAAAGTGCAGTGGTGTGCAATGTCGTTCGTTGCATTGTTGTTTGTGGTGGTATATGCTACCATGGTTGATATTCGTTGCGAGCGTAACAGACAGATGGTTGTCTATGCCGACACGCCCGTGCCGGCAGTGGAACTATTTCTGGGCAAGGAGAGTGTCTTGTTTGTGGATGCTCCATTACGTGGCGCACCCGATGCGCTGAGTTTTCAAAGAAGTGGCTTGCTGTTGCATAATAAAGTCCAGCGGACCTATGTGTGTGGACTGGATACGGTGCTGCAAAATGCTTACTTTGCAATGGATAGAGGCACTCTTTCGTTTTTGGATACTAGGGTGTTGATGATTGGGAATTCTAATAGAGACTATTGGGTTGATAATGATAAAATTATGCAGGTTGATTACTTGGCGGCTGGAGATTGTGGCACTTATGACTTGCGACGGATATTGAAAACTGTTTCGTGCGATACGGTTGCAATCGGGTGCGGTGGTAAGTCATGGAAAATGAAAGGATTGCTTGATTTCTGCATAGAACGCAACCTCCCTCGAAAAGATCTGCGAAACGTTGGTGCGTTGGTTTTCTGTGGACAAAATAATTGAATGATATTTCGCATATGTAGAATGATGATTTTGGGTGACTTACATTAGTGCTTTCGACCGCTGAAAGCAGCTCTTGCAACTATCTTTTGGCTAAAATCAAATTGTCGATTCATAAGTCGCACTATTTTCGTATCTTTGTAAACTCATTATTATAATAAGAAATCTATAACGTTTTGAAAACAAAAAGACTACTTTCCGTTGCAATGTTGTGTTCATTGCTATTTGCTGCCAATCAGACCTTCGCACAGTCTTCTGCGGCTGATTTCCTCAATGTTTTGCGTCTGGAAGCCCGAGCCGACTTTGAGTTCGACCACCTCCACACTCAGACCTTCAATCCCGTCACTTCGAACTTTGACGCTCAGGATGAGAACCTCTATGGCTTTTTGGGCAAATATTTCAACATCCACATGGGTGGCGATTTAGGCGGTGGCTTCACCTACTATTACCGCCAGAGAATTGTCGCCAATGGCGGCAATGTGCGCTTTTTTGACAATACTGATTTTCTCTACCTCAACTATGCAGCCAACAAGAACTGGTCGTTCCGTTTGGGAAAGGACGCTTTGACTGTAGGAGGCTACGAGTATGATGCGGCTCCTATCGATGTGTTGTTCAACGGCTATTATTGGGATTGGTACTATTGTTTCCAGTTGGCGGCATCGGCAGCTTACCATTTCAACAACGGCAAACATCTGCTTAAATTCCAGGTGGCCACTTCACCTTATGCCCATACGGGTTCTGCCTATGGGGAGAAGAATCTCTTTGCATACGACCTCTTTTGGTCAGGGGAAATGGGACATTTCCACACCCTTTATTCCATTGGCATGTTTGAGCGTCAGCAGGGGGTTTTTATGAGCAACATTGCATTGGGCAACAAATTGGTCTACGACAAATGGGACTTGTACGTGGATTTGATGAGTCGTTGCACTTCCACTTCTCAACTTACATCCAACTGGTCGGTAGTGTCTCGTTTGGGCATTCATTCCGGCAAAAACCTGACGGTGTTTTTGAAGGGTGGCTACGAGCAGAACAAGAACAAGGATGAGTGGGATGCCTATATGCGTGGCGAACTGCCATGGGATTGTCTCTCCATGCCTGGCCAGACTACTGGCTTCTATGGGGCTGGCGTTGAGTATCGTCCCTCTATCTGCAAGGATGTACGGTTCCATGCCTTTGTCGCCAACTTCGAGACTGGAAACGCCACCACGACCGACCACGCCTACACTGATGTTGACTTGCGTGTCAATGTTGGTCTTGCTTGGAATATCAATGTATTGAAAATGCTGAAGAGGCATTGATATAGACAATAAATAGTATTATGAAACCCAGACCGATTTTTACCCTTTCGTATTCGAAGATATCGGAAAAACTCTTCTCTCGTGTTGAACGTCTGTTCCACTTGAAGGATCCTATCAAGTTCACCCACAAGCGCTCTTTTGAGGCTATCATCTTCCTGATTTGTTTCTTGGGGTTCTTTGGCTTGTTGGCGTACAAGATGACCTTGCCCAACATGCTGAACACATTTATGAAAACAGCTTATCAACTGTTGCTTGAAACTGTGTTCTACATCATGGCTATCTGTGTGTTGATGGGTGCTATCAGCAAGTTGCTTACCGAGTTTGGCGTGGTCAGATTGATGGAGAACATCTTGCGCGTATTCATGAAACCGCTCTACAACCTTCCTGGAGTGGCGGCTTTAGGTGCAGTGATGACTTTCCTTAGTGACAATCCCGCCATCATCTCTTTGGCTCAGGACAAGAACTTCTCACGTTATTTCAAGAAATATCAGCTGGTTTCGCTTACCAACTTTGGTACTGCTTTTGGCATGGGCCTTGTGGTGATTGCTTTCATGACGGGTCTCGGTTTTGGCAAGGGCGCTTTGGTCGGATTGGTGGGTGCCTGCATTGGTAGTGTGGTCTCTACACGTCTCATGCAACGTTTCACCCTCAAGCCGTTTCCCGAATTGGATGTTCCTGTAAGCGAGGTCTCAGGTGACGAACAGCAGATTTCTTTCAAGAGCGAAGGCGGCGTGTTTATGCGTTTCCTCAACTCGTTGCTCGATGGTGGCAAGGATGGGGTGGGTATCGGTTTCGCCATCATCCCTGGTGTACTTTGCATCTCCACTATCGTGATGATGCTCACCTTTGGACCTTCGGGCGAGAATGGACAGTATATGGGTGTCGCCTATGAGGGCGTGCCTGTCATCACATGGCTCGCCGAAAAGGTGCAGTTCATCTTCGACTGGCTCTTCGGATTCAAGAATGGCGCTTTGATTTCCTTTCCCATCACCGCTTTGGGTGCTGTAGGTGCCGCCATCGGATTGGTGCCGCGCTTTATAGCAGAAGGTATTATCGACAACAACGCTATCGCTGTCTTCACAGCTATGGGTATGTGCTGGAGCGGTTTCTTGAGTACCCATACTGCCATGCTCGACTCGTTGGGCTACCGCAAGCTCATTGGCAAGGCTATCGGAGCACACACAATTGGCGGTCTTATTGCTGGTATTTCAGCTCATTGGCTGTTTGTGCTGTTGACGCTGGTGTTTTAGTCCGAGACAGGAATAAAATGGTCTAAACCGAAGCAGCTAAACTAAAAACCTGAAACTTAAAACTATAAAATATGACTCCATTAGTTAGTATCATCATGGGCAGCACTTCCGACTTGCCCGTAATGGAGAAGGCTTGTCAGTTCTTCGAAGAGATGGAGATTCCTTTCGAGGTCAACGCCCTCTCTGCCCATCGCACACCTGCAGAGGTGTCGGATTTTGCTCGCAACGCTCAGTCGCGTGGCATCAAGGTCATCATCGCTGGTGCCGGCATGGCTGCCGCATTGCCTGGAGTGATTGCCGCCGAAACTCCGCTTCCAGTCATTGGCGTTCCCATCAAGGGCAGTGTGCTCGAAGGTCTCGACGCAACTTTTGCCATCATGCAGATGCCTCCGGGAATCCCCGTGGCTACGGTTGCCATCAACGGCGCGCAGAATGCCGCCATCCTTGCCATGCAGATGATGGCATTGGGTGACGATGTTTTGATGCAGAAACTTGTGGCTTACAAGCAGGGCCTGAAAAAAAAGATCGTGAAGGCCAACGAAGAACTTGCGCAGCTGAGCTACAAGTTCAAGGTTTAGTGACTGGTGAGTTGGCTCAAAACTTAAATACCTAAAACTTAAAACACTTATGATTACCATTGGCATTACGGGTACGCTTGGCGCAGGAAAAGGTACCATTGTGGATTATCTTGTCCAAAACAAGGGCTTTGTACATTACTCGGTGCGTAGCTTTATTACGGAAGAAATCAAGCGTCGCAACATGCCCGTCAACCGCGACAGCATGACCCTTGTAGGCAACGATTTGCGCGCCCAGCACACACCTTCCTATATTGTAGAGCAGCTTTATGCGCAGGCCCAGGCTTCGGGCTGCAACTGCATTATCGAGAGTGTGCGTACTCCTGGCGAGATTGCCGCCTTGCGTGGCAAACCCAATTTTTTCCTCTTTGCCGTGGATGCCGACCCCAAGATACGCTACGAACGTGCCGTGCTGCGTGGTTCGGAAACCGATCATGTCTCTTACGAGACATTCATCGCTAACGAACAGCGCGAGATGACTTCCGAAGATTCCAACAAGCAGAATCTGAAGGTTTGCATAGAGCAGGCTGATTTCCGCTTCGACAACGGTGGCAGCATCGAGGATCTCCACAATCAAGTGGAGCAGGTTCTCCAGCAAATCACCTACCGTCGCCCTTCGTGGGATGAGTATTTTATGGAACTTGCCAATGCTGCTTCACGTCGTGCCACCTGCGACCGAGGTCGTAGCGGTTGCGTTATCGTCAAGGATCGCCAACTCTTGGTTACGGGTTATGTGGGTTCACCCGCAGGTCTGCCTCATTGCGACGAGGTGGGACATCTGTTCCGCAAAACCATCGAAGAGGATGGCTCCATCAGCAACCATTGTGTGCGTACTGTCCATGCCGAGCAGAACGCTATTTGCCAGGCTGCTCGCAGAGGTATCGCCCTCGAAGGTGCTACGCTCTATTGTCGCATGACTCCTTGCCGCACCTGTGCCATGCTCATCATCAACTGTGGCATCAAGCGTGTGGTATGTGAACGCAAATACCACAGTGGCGCCGAGAGTGAAGAACTCTTCCGCCAGGCTGGTGTGCATATTGAGTTTTTCCACGATGAAATCCAGCACTACGAGAATCAGTGATTGGTAAAGTAGGAACGATAGAGACTACTATTATAGAGAAAAAATAAAAAGAGGATGTCCAATTGGACATCCTCTTTTTGATAAATCTAATCAGCGATTAAGCTTCAACGATTGCGCCAGTGGGGCAAACGTCTGCGCAAGTACCGCAGCTAGCGCATTTGTCAGCATCGATTTTGTAGATGTCGCCTTCGGAGATAGCTCCAACGGGGCATTCGTCGATACAGGTACCGCAAGCAGCGCATACGTCAGTGATTTTGTAAGCCATTGTATTTAGTTTTTAAGGTTAATAACGTTTGCAAAGATACGAAAAAAAATTGACAATTGGCAATTGATAATTTGAGATGATGGTACAAACGCTTGAAAAATAACGATTAATACCTAAAATTTTTGTCATTGAAGGCTGTCAATCACACGTTTCATCACTTTACTTGGGATGCCGTGTTCGTGGAGAATTTGATATACGGCCTGCTCGATGGGCATGTGTACATGGGCGGTTTTTCGCATTTGCTCGATGCACTTGACGGCATAGTAGCCTTCAGCAACCATTTTCATCTCCAACTGGGCGGCTGCTACACTGCGGCCGTAGCCAATAAGGTAACCGAAAGTGCGGTTGCGGCTGAATTGCGAATAGGCGGTCACCAGCAAGTCTCCGAGGTAGGCAAGGTCGGTGATGCTTCGGTCGCAGCCTGGCACCATCGTGCAAACAAACGACTCCATCTCTTTCAGTGCATTGGCGGTGAGCACGGCAACCATATTGTCGCCATAGCCAAGGCCGTAGAAAATCCCTGAGGCCACTGCATAGATGTTCTTCATTGCAGTGGCATATTGAATGCCCTGTATGTCGCTCGAAGCGGTGGTGCGGATATATTTGCATTCCAACTCTCCACGCACTGTTTCAACCAACTGGCTGTTGGGCGAAGCTACGGTGAGAAATGTCATCTTGCGGCGTCCCACCTCTTCGGCGTGCGACGGTCCGCTGACCACGCAAAGATTGTTGTAGTCGATGTTGTAAGCGTTGTGCAGGTATTCGGTAACAATCTCGTTGGTTTCGGGAATGATGCCCTTGACAGCGGAGTAGAATCGCTTGGTGCGGAGCATTTCGGGGTCGCACTGCGAAAGGGCTTTGTGGATGAATACTGATGGAACGACAACAAATATTTCATCGGATTGCGCAACAATCTCGTTGATGTCGGCGCTGATGTGTAGTCTGTTGGGGTCGAGTTCGGTTTCGCTGAGATAAACGGGGTTACAGTGTTCGTTGCGGATGCCTTCGATGATTTCCGGTTCGCGCACCCACCAGTTGATTTCTCTTTTCTTGTCTTCGAGCAAAACACTTACGATGGCCGTCGCCCAAGTGCCGCTTCCAAGTAGTCCTATCATTGAAGTTCTAAGTTTTGAGTTTTAAGCTTTAAGTAGCAGTGATGAGTCTTTGTAGAGCATAAATTCTTACAAAATGCAAATATACATTTTTTTATTCAAAAAACGGGGGTGTTAAAATTTCTTTACAAACAATTGTTGTTAAGATTTTGTGATAGGAAATAATAGATAGGACGATATGTGCGAAAATCTCTTGCAGCAAAAGCGACGTTTTGTGACTGTTTGTATTTTTTTTCGTATCTTTGCGGTTATGAATTGGAAACTGCAAAGTATAGGGCTCGTCTTGCTGATGTGCCTTCTGTCAATGGGAAAGGTTTCTTTCGGACAGGTTCGTGAGGATTTTTCCGACGGGGATTTGTCGGTGAATCCAACATGGTTGGGCGATTTGGGTAATTTCCGTACCACAACATCTTCGGCGGTTCCCGCTGCTATGAAGCCTGCCTTGCAATTGTACGACACCGTTCAAGGTGTTTCCAAATTGTATGTGCGACACGATTTTATCGCTGCCGATACTGTGGAATGGTCTTTTTGGGTGAAACTCTCCTTCAAACCCTCCAATCAAAACCATTTTCGGTTTTATCTTTATGGCGATTCTTCGTGTTTTACGCAGTTTGCTACGGAGGCGCTTTGCGTAAAGATTGGAGGTTCGGAGAAGGCTGTGTCGTTGTGCGAGGACCATGCTGCTACGGAAGCCACGGATACGGCGTTTCTGAAGTCCGGCGACGACCTGTTGAATAAGTCTGTCAATCAGTTGCGTGTAAAAGTGCAACGTATTCCGGGAGGAACATGGAACCTGTGGATTGACAGCGTCGGCGGGGAAGTTCCCGACTATGCATTTGTCGGTTCGGCGCTGTATGGTACGGATAGCGCTTTCGCCCGGGCGAAAAATACAGGATTTTGTTGCATCTACACATCCTCCAATGCCACGAAGTTTTATATCGACGACATTGTGATAAAATCCTCTTCCGATGTGGAAAATCCTCCTGATGATGATGATGATGATGATGATGATGATGATGATGATGATGATGATGATGATACCGTGTGGGTTAAGGCTGGCAATCTGCTTGTGAGCGAAATTCTTTTCAATCCTCCGATGGGCGGAGTGGATTATGTGGAGCTATACAATCATAGCGGCGATACGGCGCATTTGAAGGACATCTATTTGGCGCAGGTAAAAAATGACGAAATCGCAAAATTGTATGCCTTGGACACTTCCTATATTGTCGCTCCTCACGACTATGTGGTGCTTACCACTGATGCCGATTGGGTGCGCGCGAACTATCAGGTGCGTTATCCGTCCAAGTTGGTGCAGATACAATCGATGCCTTCCTATAACGATGCGTCGGGAACGGTGATGGTGGTGTGGCGCGACTCTTCGTTGATTGACCGTTTCGACTATGATGAGTCGATGCATAGCCGTCTGATTAAAGATCCCGAAGGGGTGGCATTGGAACGTCGGGCTTTCGATGTGGCTTCGTCCGCTCCGGGCAATTGGTATTCTGCTGCTTCGACGGCAGGTTACGGCACGCCTACCTACCAAAACTCCCAAAGCAAGGAGTTCCTGTTTTTGCAGGACGATTTTCATTTCGACCCGGAATTGTTCTCGCCCGACGGCGATGGCTATAACGACCTGTGCGATATGACTTACGAGCTGGCAAATGCCGATCTCACGGCGAATGTGACCATCTATGACGAGCATGGCCGTATCTGTCGCCATCTTTTGCGTAACGCCACCTTGGGCAGTCGTGGCAGTGTTTCTTGGGACGGCACAGATGACAATGGCGCTCGTATCCACCAAGGTGCTTACGTCATCGTTGTCGAGGCTTTCTCCCTTGACGGCAAGAAGCAATTCGTTAAGAAGACCGTATATTGCGTATATTGAAATAAAAGGAATTATAATAAATACAACTATCATGCAAAACGTTTTTGAAAATTTGAAACCCGCCAACGTGTGGCGCTATTTTGGTGAAATCATGCAGATTCCGCGTCCTTCCAAGCATGAAGAGAAGGTCTCTGCCTATCTGCAAAAATTCGGCAAGGATCTCGGTCTCGAGACTTTGAGTGATAGCTTGGGCAACGTGCTTATCCGCAAACCAGCCAGCAAGGGATATGAAAAATCCGCTGGCGTCTGCCTTCAGGCTCACATGGATATGGTTTGTGAGAAGAACGGCGACAAAGTGTTTGACTTCCTGAAGGATGGCATTCAGCCGATTCTTGATGGCGAATGGCTTACCGCTGATGGCACTACGCTGGGAGCTGACGATGGTATCGGTGTTGCCGCTATTTTGGCTATTCTCGCCGACAACTCACTGGAGCATGGCCCTCTGGAGGCTTTGTTTACCGTTGATGAGGAAACGGGTTTGACGGGTGCCAACGGCTTGGCTGCCGACTGGCTCAAGAGCGAGATTCTCCTCAATTTCGACGACGAGGATGAAGGCGAATACTGTATCGGCTGCGCTGGCGGTATCGACACCACCGTCGCTATCGACTACACCACGCGTCCCGTCCCCGCTGGCGAAAAATCCTACCGTGTGCGCGTTTCCGGACTCAAGGGCGGACATAGTGGCGACGACATCAATAAGGGGCTTGGTTGCGCCAACAAGATGCTCACCCGCATCCTCTGGAATGCCACCCAAAAATGCAAGATTGGCTTGGCTCGCATCGATGGCGGCAACCTCCGAAATGCCATCGCACGCGAAGCATGGGCGGATATCGTCGTGGCTGAAGACTACGATGCCACCTTCACGGCCATGGTCAAGGACTTCGCCGAAAAAATCAAGTTCGAGTTCCGCTCCACCGAACCCGGACTGCAAATCGAGCTGCTTCCCATCGACCAGCCTGAATGTCTCATCGACCGTCAGACGCAGTACAACCTCCTCGATGCTCTCTACGCTTGCGCCCATGGTGTGTTGGCTATGAGCCGCGAGATACCCAATTTCGTTGAAACTTCTACGAACCTTGCTTCCGTCAAGATGGATGGCAAGCAGATTCATATCGCCACCAGTCAGCGCAGTTCCGTGGAGAGCGCCAAGTATGCTGCTGCACAGAAGATTGGGGCTACTTTCCGTATGATTGGAGCCCATGTAAGCCATGGCGACGGCTATCCAGGTTGGACTCCCAACCCCAAGAGCCGCGTGCTGAAGGTCGGCGTGGAAGTCTATAAAAAACTTTATGGCAAAGAACCCATCGTGCGCGCCATTCACGCAGGTTTGGAATGTGGCTTGATAGGGGAGAAGTATCCCAAGATGGACATGATTTCCTACGGTCCCACCTTGCGTGGCGTCCACAGCCCCGACGAGCGTATCGAAATCAAAACCGTTGAGATGTTCTGGAACCAGACGCTCGCTATCCTCAAGGCACTGAAATAGGATTTATGGATGATAAAATAATTAGGGGCGCCGTTCGGCGCCCCTCTATTTTTGTCAAAAAGGTTAATGGTTGGTTACTTGCAATGGGAATGCACTTCTTTCTGGTGATAGGGCTTTGACTCAGTCTTTGGTGAGGGTGAATGTAAACTGCTTTTGAAGGCGGTTTCGACATTTCAGTAGGACGTACCAATACAGCCCGACGCAGAGCAATGTACCGAGTGCGGACCAGAGCTCGCCAACTGTAAAATAGAGAACGAGAAATGTGGTGAGTAGCAGCAACGAGGGCAGTACGTATGCCAAAAAGACCGCTTTCAGACCGAGTCCTTCATCAATGCTTACCGTTACGTTGTCTCCCACGGCGTAGTCTTGCCATGCATCGGTCTCCACTTCCACCACTTTGTCTTTCTTCTCGGCGAAGGTGCAGCTGCTGTGGCTGTGGCAGGTTGCGCAGGCGCTGATGACTTCTATCTTTACAAATACGCTGCCACGGCGGCTTTTGCTTGCGGGCGCGGTTACTTGTTCTACTATTCCGGGATGTGATGCAATATGGGACACGGTGAGAGAATTAAGAATTAAGAATTAAGAATTGACTTTGACATTAATTTGGAGATTAGAAGATTTCTATTGTCAGCCCGCAGTTCGCTAATCACTAATCTACGGGAGTATTAGATTTTTTCTACGTCGGAGTTGTATATCCAGCCTTTGTTGCCGTCGGCGAGGGCGATTTTGTACCAATCTCCTACGCTTTCTTCAATGGTCACTTTCGATCCTTCGTGCAACAAGAACTTGTCAACGCTGCTGTTCTCTGGCGAACTCTTCACTGCTGCTGCCGGCATCATTACGATGGCTTGTTTGTTGTAGTCGCGGTTGTGGATGCAAGCGATGCTGCTGGAAATGGAGAATAGCAGTAGAACCAATGCTGCAAGTCCGGAGGCAAGCATAATCTTGCGTGTTTTGTAATCTTTGCTGAGAACGAACACCACGACAATTCCGCACAACAATGCCGTGAACAAAAGTACGGCGATGAGCCATCCCGTGGGAGAAAACCAGTGTTGGATGGCTTTGAACCATCGGGTTAGGAAGAAACTTGGAAGAGAAGAAATCTTGTCTTGGATTTTGGAGTTGCAGAGTTCCAGGTTCTCGCGTGCTTCCTTGTCGGATGGATTGATGGTGAGTGCGCGTTCGTAGTTGAGAATGGCTTTGCCAATCTCCATCTGGCGATAGTAGCAGTTGCCGAGGTTATAGTAAAGTGTGGCGGACTGGTAGCCTTCGGAAAGGATGGATTCGTAGGCGGTAATAGCTTGCTGATAGTTGTTGGCGGCATAGGCTTCGTAGGCCTGTTGCATCTTTGCCGTAGGTTGTGCGCATATTGTGGATGCCGACAGACAGAGGATGAGAATGAAGGAAAGGTTGCGTATCATGTTGAGGGCTTTGTCGTAGATGCCTTGTTTCTTTTTGCTACTGTCGCCTGGGGCGAAACGGGCGAAATCGACATCTTCGAGGGTTTGCAGGATTTGTGCTTGCTGTTCTTGGGAAACTTGCTTCTCTTCGAGGTTTTGTCTTACAGTGTCGGATGAAAGTTGGGCGAGGTTGATGTTGAACTTGTCGGATAGGCAACCCCAGATGGCTTTGTAAATCTCTTCGTAGAACTTGTTGTCGTCGCCGCTGCGCAGATGTTTTTCGGCATTCTTGAGACGTCTGCGAGCCTCTTTGGTGGCGCGGCGCAGACGGGTGCCGGCGATGTCTTGTTGTGCCTGCTGTTTCTTGAGACCGATGACCATTGCCACAATTGTGGCGAGGATAATTGCCGCCAAAGCACTCCAGAACCAGAAGGGAACCGATGTCGCGTCTTTGCGTTGCAACGAGGTGTTGCTCTTGACATAGTTGATGTCGGAGTTGAGCAACTTGACGTCGCTCTGGTTGCTGCTCACGTTTTTCATCGCGTTGGGGTCACCTTTCTCGACGTGGAGCGGAATTGCGGGCACTTGCTTGGTGATGTAAGAACCTTTTTGCGGGTCGAAATAGACAAAATTGAACGCGGGAATCTCGTAGTCGCCTTGGCTGCGGGGAATGACAATCCATTCAAAGGTGCGGCTGCCGCTCACGCCGCCATCGTTGCGGTTTATTTTGTCGTTGACCTGTGGGTCATAGACCTCGAAGGTGGATGGAAAATCAGTTGTGGGTTCGTTGATGAGCATCAAGTTGCCCGAACCGCTGATGGTCACATGGTAGGTAATGGCTTCGTTGGCCTTGACGGTGCGTGTGTCCACGTCGCCCTTGACGTCAAAGTTGCCTACACCGCCACAATAGTTGTCAGGAGCCGATGGAAGCGGACGTACATTGACGTTGAGCGTGTTGGTGCGCAGGTGCTTCTCAACGGCTTGTGTGGGATTGAAGAAGGCGTCGTCGAAGAGGTCCCAGATACTGTTGGACCGTCTGCGTTGACGTTGTACCATGGCAAGAACGTCAAGGTCGAGCGGCGAGATCGTAAGCTTGCCGCTTTCCTGGGCGAAAAGGGCTCCGCGGCGAATCTCCGCCACTTGGTATGTCATTCCGTTGATGGTCTCTTCGTATTGCTTGATTTCGCGCCCTTCGCTCAGGTCTTCCGCCCAGAAACCTTTGTTGCCAGGCAGCTTGTCGATCTGAAACTGACTGATGGGTACGCGTGTGTAGATTTTATAGGTGATGATGACTTGCTCGCCCTGGTAGGGATTGCTTTTGTTGATGTTGGCGCGGGCAAAGAGCGATTTGCCGTCAATCTCTGTGGCTTGCTGAGGTTGCTGCTGTTGAGGTTGTGAACCCCAGCCCCGTTGCTGTTGCTGAGCCTGCTGTTGCTGTGGGTTTCCTTTCTCAACCTTGATGGTGAAACTGTTGCTGCTGATTTTCTTGCCGTCAACGGTGCAACTTGCTGGACCGATGGTGAAGCTGCCTTCCATGTCGGCTCCGATTACATAGCTGAAGCCGTTATTCACACTGCGAGATACATTCCCGTTGATGATGCTCATGCTGGTAGAGGATGAACGGTGCGGGCCGCTCAGCACGCTTAACCCTTTGAAGGTTGGAGCGCGAAAGTCCTTGGCTTCGCCGTTGACCGAGAAAGTAACTTGAAAACGTTGTCCTACAGCCACCACCGAAGGCGCCTGAACAGATATCTCTTGTGCGAAAATCGCAAGGGGAATTATGACGCAAAGTGCGAGAGCTACAATTCTTTTGTGCATTGTTTTTGGTAATGACATCTTTCTTTGGCAGTTATGAGTTAAGAGTTGAATGGAAACTTTGTTGGCTACCAATCCTTTTCGATTCTTCCAGCTTGGCCCACGGCGACTTTCTTGTTTTGGTCTTTCATCGTGTTTTTCTCGTTGTTGCGAACGGCTTCCAACAAACGTTCAGCATCTTCTTTCTTTTGCTTTTGAGCTTGCTGCTGTTGTTGGTTCTGTTTTTGCTGCTGGTTTTGATTCTGTTGATTCTTATTTTGTTGGTTTTGATTCTGTTGGTCTTTGTTTTGTTGCCCCTTGTTTTGCTGGTCTTTGTTCTGGTCTTGATTCTGTTGTCCTTGACCTTGCTGATCCTTGTTCTGTTGGTCTTGGTTTTGTTGCCCGCCACCGTTCTGGTTTTGCTGGTTTTGTTGCTGCTGTTGGGCTTGCGCCAGCAGTTTCTTTGCGTAAGAGAGGTTGTATCGAGTGTCTTCGTTCTTTGGGTCGAGCTTCATCGCCTCTTGGTAGCTGTTGACAGCCTGTTGGAAGTGCTGCATTCCGTTTTGGCGGTCTTTCAATCCTGCTTGCAAGTAGCTGTTGCCTAAGTTGTGATAGCAGTCGCGACGCTGTTTTTGGTCCATCTTGGGATTTTCAATGGCTTTTTGGTAGTGTGAGGCTGCTTCCTCATAGTGTTTCTGCTTGTATAGCGTATTTCCGAGGTTGTATTGTCCGCGATAGTAGGTGCTGTCGGTTTCTATCGCCTTGCGGTATTTGGTCTCGGCATTTTCATATCGTTCTTTCCGATATTCGCGGTTGCCGTTGCGAATGTTGCTGCGTGACTTGCTTTCCTGGGCGGCCGCCGTGAGGAAAGTGCATGTCATCAAGAAAAAAAGAATATAGCGTTTCATTTTTTTGCTCCAATAATCTTTTCCCAATTGATTTTTCTGTTTCTACGTTCGAAGATAAGTAACTCGGCTATGAGCAGCAGAAATGCCGCAGTAAGCGGATATTGATAGCGGCTCTCGTATTCCGAGAACATGGCATCGTCGTAGTGGCTTTTCTCCAGCTTGTCGATTTGGTCGAGCACTTTCTGAAGGTCGGCGTTCACGTTGCCAGCTCTAACATATATTCCGTTACCGGCATGGGCGATGCCTTCCAGCATCTGCTCGTTGAGTTGTGTGGTCACGGTGTTGCCTGTCATGTCCTTTTTGTAACCTACACGTTGGCCTCCGCGATAGGATGGTATGGGCGCTCCTTCGGGAAGTCCCATGCCTATGGTGCACACCAAAATGCCCTCTTCGGCGGCTGTTGCGGCGGCGGCTTCGGCGTCGTCTTCATGGTTTTCACCATCGGAGATTACGATGATGGCGCGGCTTTTGTTCTTTCCCCATTCGCGGTCGGGGTCGCCGTAACCAAAGGTTGACATGGCTTTTTCGATGGCGTCGCCGATGGCGGTTCCTTGTGTGGCAATCATCTCACAGTCAATCTGGTCAAGAAAAAGCTTTACGGCGCTGTAGTCGTTGGTGAGAGGCATTTGGATGTAACTGCTGCCCGCAAAGACAACAAGGGAGATTCGGTCGCCTGCCATCTGGCTCATAAGGTTTGCGACGACTTTTTTGCTGCGCTCCAAGCGGTTGGGCTGAATGTCTTCTGCCATCATACTGTTGGAAACGTCGAGACATATTGCCACGTCGCCACCAATGTGTTCGCCTTTTACCAGTTTGCTGCCCATTTGAGGATTGGCTATGGCGAGTATGAGACACCCCAAAGCGGCAAGCAATAGGCAGAATTTCAACGTGGGACGCCAAGAAGAAGCATCAGGGATGAGCCTGCCGAACATCGATTTGTCGGCAAACTGTGCCAAACGTTGTTTCCCTTTGTGTTGCATCCAAATCCATGCAACCAATAATAGGGGCAACAAAAATAACAAATATAATAAATCAGGATGTTGAAAATGAATCATCTAATTAGTTAAGAGTTATGAGTTAAGAGTTCCGTTGTCGCTAATCACTATTCTCCAGTCATTAATCACCAAACTATGGAGTGCTGCGGAAATAGAACAATCCGAGTGCAAATTCCAAAAGCAGCGAGCAGAGGGCGATAATCAGGAAAGGCAGATATTCGTCTTTTTGTTGGGCGTACTGGGTGACGTCGATTTTGCTTTTTTCCATTTTGTCGATTTCGTCGAAGATGGATTCAAGTGATTTTTTGTTGGTTGCGCGAAAATACTGACCATCAGTGGTGGAGTTGGCCATCTTGGTAAGAAGCGGTTCGTCGATTTCAACTTCTATGTTTTGATAGCGGATGTGCCCGAATGGGTCGCGGAAAGGGTAGGGGGCAAGTCCCATGGTGCCCACGCCAATGGTGTAGAGTCGGATGTTGTAAAGTGCGGCAATCTCGGCGGCACTCTGAGGATCAACAGATCCTTGGTTGTTGATACCGTCGGTGAGGAGAATGATGACTTTGCTCTTGGCTTCGCTATCCTTGATGCGGTTGATGGCTGTTGCGAGTCCGTCGCCCAAGGCGGTACCGTCTTTCAAAAGTCCGGTCTTAAGGTTGGAGAGCTGGTCCAGCAGCACCTTGTGGTCGATAGTGAGCGGCACTTGTGTAAACGCCTCTCCGGCAAAGGCTACGAGTCCCATTCGGTCGTTCTTCCTGCCGTCGATGAAGTTGGCTGCCACTTTCTTCGCGGCTTCCAGTCGGTTGGGTCGGAAGTCCTCGGCAAGCATACTGCCACTGACGTCCATCGCCATCACAATGTCGATGCCTTCCACCTTCATTTCTTGTCGGCTGAGCATTCTTTGTGGACGAGCCAGCGCGACGATGACGGCGGAGAGGGTGATGAGCCGCAAGGCTACCAACAAGGGGTAGGCGCGTTGACGGAAGGTCTTGTGGGCGTTCTTGAAAAGCCCAATATTGGAGAATTGCAGGGCGGGTTTCTGTTTGCGGTAGCGCAGAATGTACCATACGATAAGCAGTGGCACTACAACCAGCAGCCACAGCATCCAGGGTCTTGCAAATGTGTAATCGCTCATGCTTGTTCCTCCTTTCCAGCCTCGGTGGCGGACTTGTCGGCTTCGGCTTTGCGTATAAATTCGGTAGCGTTGTTCATGGAGCGGTCGTGCTCGTAGGGCAAAGGCTCCGATTTGGCGAACTTGACCATGTCGGCGGTCTGCAGAATGTCGGCAAGCCGTGCGGAAGCGTTGCTGTCCGTAGTGTTGCGATGAACGTTGTTGAACTGCTCAATGGTCTGGTCGCTGGTCATCTCGGTAGAGGCGATGCCGTAGCGTTTCTCCAGATAGTTGCGCACGATGTCGGTGAGCTCGGTGTGGTATTCCTTGATGCGACCTTGTTGCCATAACTGTTTCAACCGCAAAGCTTCCAAATCGTTCAACGCTTTTTGGTCGGCGGGTAGTGGCGGCGCTTTGGGAATGGAAATGATGGGTTGGTTGGCTTTTTTGCGCTTGATGACAAAGCAGATGCCAAATACCAGTGCCGCTGCAACGATGGCGAGCAATACCCAGCGGAATATTTCCCAGAAAGTGTAAGGCTCTTTCATGATGGGGCTGATGTCGCGAATATCGGCTTTGGTGGTGTCAACGTTGGGTACATCGTTGACGGTCAGAAGTATGGAGTCTTCGCCCAACTTGAGCCAATGCATGCCCACCTCAAAGCTGGTGAGGGCGGTCTTTTGTACGATGGTCTGCTTGCCGTTGTCGTTATTGGTATCGAGCCATTGCTGTAGTGCAACGATGTCGTTTTGGTTGAGTTCGTCGAGGGTGGGGAATGTCGGCCCAAAGGCGCTCAAGGTCACTTGGTCGCCGATGAGCATGCTGTCGCGGTCGAGCGAAAAATTTTGAGCGCTCAATCCGCTGACGCCACACAAGACGATGATGAATAAAAATATTCTCTTCATGTTGTTTTCACTGAGTGTTAACTGAGTGCCGCAGGGGTTAGCTGCGCATCTTGAACAATTTCATCAACGGCTTTACGAAGTCCTCGCCGGTGTAGAGCTCGGTCTGGTCGATGCCGTATTTTTTCAGTGTCTCGTCGGTACGTTTGCGGTGCTGCTCGTAGGCATTGGCAAACTCGTCGCGTGTCTGACTGCTGGAGGTGTCCACCCAGGTGGTCTTGCCACTTTCGGGGTCGTAGAACTTTACCAGTCCGAGGTTGGGCAACTGCTGTTCCTTCTCGTCGGTGATGCGCACCGCCACGAGATCGTGCTTGTTGGCGGCAATCTTCAACGCATCGCTATAGTTCTCGTCGTAGAAGTCGCTGAGCAGAAATGCCGTACAGCGTTTCTTGATGACGTTGGTGAAGTATCGCAACGCCTCGGTTAGGTTGGTGCCGTTGCTTTCGGGCTGGAAAGTGATGAGCTCGCGGATGATGCGTAGGATATGAGTGCGACCCTTCTTGGGAGGAATGAATTTCTCGATATGGTCGCTGAAAAAGATTACGCCTACTTTGTCGTTGTTCTGAATGGCACTGAAGGCTATCGTGGCGGCCACTTCCGCTACCAGCTCTTCCTTGAACTGGTGGTTGGTGCCGAAATGGTTGCTTCCGCTGGTGTCCACCAACAGCATTACGGTGAGTTCGCGCTCTTCTTCGAAAATCTTGACGTAAGGGTGATTCAGTCGCGCCGTTACGTTCCAGTCAATGCTGCGTACGTCGTCGCCGTATTGATATTCGCGTACTTCGCTGAACGCCATGCCTCTTCCTTTGAAAGCGCTGTGGTATTCGCCGGAAAAAAGCTGGCGGGAGAGCCCTTTGGCCTTAATCTCGATTTTTCGTACTTTTTTTATGATTTCGCTATCTTGTTCCACTTTCGTTTTAGTTTTCGTTAGCCGCAAGTCACTAATCCTTGTTCACGATTAAGGTACATCCACCCTGTTGAGGATTTCGTTGACCAGTTCCTCGCTGGTGATGTTCTCGGCTTCGGCTTCGTAGGTGAGGCCTACGCGGTGACGGAGCACATCCATGGCAATAGCGCGCACGTCTTCGGGAATAACGTAGCCTCTGCGATGCAGGAAAGCGTAGGCTTTTGCTGCGGCGGCAAGGTTGATGCTGCCACGGGGCGAAGCGCCGTAGCTGATCATGCCGTTTAGCTTGTCGAGACCGTATTGTCCAGGGAAACGGGTTGCGAAAATAATGTCGGTGATGTAGTTTTCAATCTTTTCGTCCATATAGACTTCACGAACCAATGTACGTGCGTGGAGAATGTCTTCGGGTTTCAAGATGGGCTGCTGCGCTGTAAATCCGCCGCACATCTGCTGGTGGAGGATTTGGCGCTCCTCTTCGCGAGTAGGATAGCTGATGACCACTTTGAGCATGAATCGGTCCACCTGAGCCTCGGGCAGGGGATAGGTGCCTTCTTGCTCGATGGGGTTCTGTGTGGCCATTACCAGGAAAGGCTCCTCCAACTTGAAGGTGCTTTCACCGATGGTGACCTGACGTTCCTGCATGGCTTCGAGTAAGGCACTCTGTACCTTTGCCGGCGCACGGTTGATTTCATCTGCAAGAATCAGGTTCGAGAAAATGGGGCCTTTTTTGACGTCGAAACGCTCGTTTTTCTGGCTGTAAATCATGGTGCCGATAAGGTCGGCAGGGAGCAGGTCGGGGGTGAACTGTATGCGGCTGAACTTGGCATCGATGGCTTTGGCGAGTGTAGTGATGGTCATGGTCTTGGCCAAGCCGGGAACGCCTTCCAGCAGGATATGCCCGTTGCTGAGCAATCCAATCAGCAGACTTTCAACCATGTGTTTTTGTCCTACGATGTTTTTGCGGATTTCGTTGCTCAGGGCTTCGGCAAAGGCGCTTTCCTGCGCTATGCGAGCGTTGAGTTCTTGGATGTTGACAGTTTCGTTCATAATTGTTATATGTTTTCTATTAATTCAAAAAGAAATGTGGAAATAAAATCTATTATAATAAAAATATTCCCTAATAACGTTGTTTGATTTTCTTTTATTGTTTGATGAAAAAAAACAAACATGGATTTTAAGATTGTTTTAACTAAATGAAAGTCCGCCTGCAAAAAGAAGTCGTGAAGGTGAAAACCAGGTGTTGAAAATATTTTGTTGCAGATGTAGAGAATTCAGAAAAAAAATGTATCTTTGCTATCTGATTAATTGTGCAAAGAAAATAAATATCTAATTAATTATTAATATATTATGAAAATTCGCAAAGTGCTTTTCAGCCTATTTGGAGGCCTTTTTGTAGCTATGACAGGTATGTCAATGGCTCAAAATGCAGCAGGTGGCAAGATTGTCGAGATTGGTCCGGACAATGTTGGCGGTCGTGTTACTTCTATGGTTATCGACAAGAGCGATTCCACAAATCAGACTATTTATGCAGGCGCCGCTTCTGGTGGCTTGTATGTGAGAGACAATTCCGGACTCAACAACATCTGGAGCAATGTGCCTTGTGTCATCGATGGTGAAGAGGTGGTATTGCCTATTAGTTGCATGGTTCAGGGTTCTGACAATATGATTTATATCGGAACGGGTGAAGGTCGCTTTACGCAGGGTTCGAAAAATTCTTACATGTCTCCTGCCGGTCGTGGCATCTATCGCTTCAATCCTGCCGACCAGAGCTATACGTTGATTCCTACTACCGAAACAATGGGCTCAGGCTCTGACTTTTCGGCTGTGAACAAAGTTGCGATCTATGAAAATGAGGGTGTTACCTATTTCTTCGCAGCAACCAATACGGGTCTCTACCGTTGGGAAATCCGCAACGAGAGCGATTGGGAGAGCAGATCGGCTTATTCTTCTGTTTTCTCAGGCGAGCCGGTCTATGACGTGGCTGTTGTTGGAGATTACAATATGATTTATTTCTCCACCGAGAACAAACTCTATCGTGTGGGTAATGTTACGGCCAATACCGACCCTGTGGATGTCTCTATTTCCAATGCAACAATTTTCCCGCCCAGCGCAAAGCGTATCTATATTGCCGTCGCTCCGTCAAACCCCAGCTATGTGTATGCTTTGGTTGTAAATGGAAATGGTTTGATGCACGGTGTATATATGACCA
Organism: Bacteroidales bacterium; assembly: GCA_045597845.1. Taxonomy (GTDB): domain Bacteria; phylum Bacteroidota; class Bacteroidia; order Bacteroidales; family P3; genus Colimorpha. Next base: position 80,025 of record JAZLKZ010000119.1, read on the forward strand.
AAAACCAATCCACTTGGACTACTTTGACCACTTCTACCACAACTCCATTCACTACCAATTCTGGTCAGGTGTGTGGCGCTATCGCTGTTGACCCATACAACCCCAGCAAGGTTTATGTCGCTGGTTCTTCCGTTTGGGTTGGCGAAGGTTTCGTTGATGGGGCTCTTTATCAGTGGACCAAGGCTTCCAGTAGCGAGAACGAGTTCGGCTCTGGCAATTATATGGGAGACATCTTCTCCAATGCCACTTTCGTCCACTCCGGCATCAACCAGATCGTCTATGCCGATGGTCTTTATGCCACGCAGTATTTCATCGCTACCAATGGTGGTGTGTTTATGACCGAAAATGGTTTCAATTCCTACATTAATATTAATAGAGGCCTGAATATCGCCCAGATTAACGGTCTTGCAGTATGCGCCGACGGTTCGCTGATTGCTGGTGCCAACAATTCCGCTAACCTCTTCGTTGAGTCTCGTATGGGTCACTCTGGTGGCCATCGCGACTCCACTTGGTACGACCCCAACACTTCGGTAAACACTAACCACATGGCTAACATCATTTGGAAAGGTACAGGTGGACAAGTGGCTGCTTCCGTGTTCCAGCAGTATGCTCCTACTACCCGTCGTACCATCTTCACCTCTGCCAACAATGGTCAGTATGGTCGTGCTTATGCAGATTATAGCGATTATACCAATACTCAGACCTGGACAGCCGACACCAACCTTATGGGTGAAGAAGCCAACAATGGCAATACTGTAGCTGCCATGGCTTTGTGGGAGACTTACAACAACACCGACATTGAAGACTACATTTCCTTCAACCTCGACACTTTGGGTATCTTCTACTTTGAAGGCGAACGCACCAGAACCTACCAATACCTTGATCCCGTTACCAATACCTATATGGACAAGGACATCACACTCAATGGCTTCGATACCATGTTCGTGGGCAACACCATCAAGGCAGGCGACTCTATCTGGGTTGCCAGTCCGGGACACGCCGACTATCCTTTCGCTTATGTGTTCGAAGAGGATCATGTGATAACTTCCGAAAGCAGATTCACCACCATCAATCCTATCCAGAACCGTCTCTTCGTTTCTAAGATCTTCGAGGACAATACCGCTATGGTTCCTTTTGCACGTCAGAGCCTCGCTATGACTTGGATGCCTTCCGACTTCAGAAAGGTTTGTGGCACGTCCAACCCGATGTATTGGGCAAATCTTTATACTTTTGATCAGAAAACGTATCCCAATTGTGAAATCAATGCTATTGCAGTCTCCAACGATGGCGATTGCGTAGTATTTGCCGTTAACGACCATCAGGAGCGTACTTCCCGTATCATCCGAGTGAAGGGCATCACCACTAATGTGGATTATTCTGCCGATGTCAACACCATTGCCGCTCAGTTGAGCTATGGCCAGGGCAAATTCGAAAACAACCTCTCTACCGTTGTTTGCGACACCTTGCTGTGCGATGGCAATGATGTAATCAACAGAATGGTTTCATCCCTTACTTTCGATCCTCATGCTGGCACCGACCGCGTTATCGCTACTTTCGATGGCTACTATACTTTCAACAACCGCAACGTTGTGGCTATCGAAAATGCAAGTGCCGACAACTATGCTTTTGTCAGCAAGTCGCTTCCTGCCTCTTTCCCCGTTTACTCCGCCATGGTTGAATACACCACGGGTAATGTATATGTAGGCACCGAAGAGGGTATTTTCATCGCCGAGGCTGACGCTTTCAACGGTTCAGACACCAACATCGAATGGAACGTATATGGCAACTTCAAGGGCGTTCCTGTAACGAGCATCATCCAGCAAATCCACGACCTCCCGCAGCGTACTTTCTTGGGCCACACGGGTATCAACCCCGAACAGTATGTGTTCCCCAGAACCAAGTATCCTTACGCTATCTATTACGGTACCTACGGACGTGGTATCTTCATGGATTCCACCTATGTCACCAACCACGACAACGAGATTGTTGATTCTGAATATTACATCGGTGTTCCTGTCATCAACACCATTGGCGCTAATTCTGTGAAGCTTTATCCTAACCCCGCATCGGGCCGCGCTAACCTCGAACTTACCATCAATCAGGCTGGCAACGCTCAGCTCTGCATCTACGACCTCTCCGGCAAGATGGTTCGCAACGAGAACCTTGGCAAGCTCGCAGAAGGCGAATATGTAAGAACCCTCGACCTTCAGAACCTGCCTCAGGGCATGTATCTCATCAATGTAAGAGTGGGAAAGAACGCCGTGGCTTCTAAACTTATTGTAAGATGATATTAATTAGATAGAAGAAGAGGTACTTTCCCCAACTGGACAGTACCTCTTTTTTTGTTTTCACGCTATTCTCTCAATTTGCAATTTCCGAACCTTCAAATCTTCTAACCACAATATGAACACGAATCTCGTTAAAGAACTTCAGTGGCGAGGCATGATCCATAACATGATGCCGGGCACCGAAGAACAACTTTCGAAAGAAATAACTACAGCATACGTCGGCATCGACCCCACAGCCGACTCTCTCCATATCGGTCACCTCGTATCCATCATGCTCCTCAAGCATCTCCAGACGGCAGGTCACAAGCCTCTCGCCTTGGTGGGTGGCGCTACGGGCATGATTGGCGACCCCTCTTTCAAGGCAGCCGAGCGCAAGCTCCTCACCATCGAAGAGGTGCAGCATAATGTTGATTGCATCCGTCATCAACTTGAGAAATTTCTTGACTTCGACAGTCCCGTCAATGGAGCCGAAATCGTAAACAACTACGACTGGATGAAGGATTACCTTTTCTTGGACTTTATCCGTGACGTAGGAAAGCATATCACCGTGAACTACATGATGGCCAAGGATTCCGTGCAGAAGCGTATGGAAACGGGTATCTCCTTCACTGAGTTCAGCTACCAGTTGCTTCAGGGTTTTGATTTCCTTACGCTATACCGTACCAAGGGATGCCGTTTGCAGATGGGTGGCTCCGACCAATGGGGAAACATCACCACGGGAACGGAACTCATTCGCCGCATGGAAGGTGGCGAGGCTTTCGCCCTTACTTGTCCGCTCATCACAAAGGCCGACGGCACCAAGTTCGGCAAAACCGAAGGCGGAAACGTATGGCTCGACCCCAAGAAGACCTCTCCTTATAAGTTCTATCAGTTTTGGCTCAACTGCTCCGACGTTGATACCGCCAAGTACATCCGTATCTTCACCATGCTCAGCAAAGAGGAAATAGAGGAGCTGGAACGTCAGCACAACGAGGCCCCTGAACGTCGTATTCTCCAAAAGGCTTTGGCAAAGGACATCACCTGTCGTGTGCATTCCGTAAAAGACTACGAGTCGGCCGTGGCAGCTTCCGAACTGCTCTTCGGCAAGGGGACTACCGAGCAACTTAACAGTCTCGACAAGGAGACGTTGCTGAGCGTTTTCGAGGGCGTTCCGCAATTCTCCATCTCCAAAGAGAAACTTGCCTCAGGTATCGGCGTTGTGGATCTTTGCGCCGCCGAAACGACCATGTTCGCCTCCAAGGGCGAAATCCGTCGCGAACTCAAGCAGAACTCCATCTCTCTCAACAAAGCCAAAATTGGTGAGGACTATGTTGTGGGCGAGAAGGATGTGCTCGATTGCGGCAGTATGCTCTTCCAAAAAGGCAAGAAGAACTACTACCTTGTCAACGTAGAATAGCGTTTGTTTTATATCTGTGAACTGTGAATTGTGATCAGTAAGCAGTGCTTTTGATTAATCAGGGGCGGCTCCACGACGTGGAGCCGCCCCTGATTGTATTAAAAAATGTTAATTTTGACAAGAGTGATACAGGATTGAAAATTTTGGGTACTAACACATTCAAAATCAAGTCCAAATTGTGTTTAGTAGAATGGCCGTAATTGTGCAATGCTGAACCAGCAAGAAATAGAATTCCAGGAACTCATCAACAGGAACCGAGTAGCCGTTAATAAGGTCTGCCTCCTGTTCAGCAAAGGCGATAAGGCTTGCTTTCAGGACATGCGCCAGGAGGTCTATTGCCGGTTGTGGGATGAATTTCGGCGTTATGGCTTGAGTCGTTTCCGCCACGAGTGCGCTGAATCAACATGGATATACCAGTTCGCCGTTCATGTCCTCTGCAACTATCGTAGAAAACAGGATAAGTGTCCGCGCCTTGAGTCCTTTGACACCCATGAGATAAAATCCATTCCTGTCAAGGAGGCGCAATTCACCTTGCTTGACGAAATGATAGATCAGTTAGGGGCAAGGAATCGGCGCTATGTGATGTATTATCTGGAAGGGCTTACCTACAACGAGATCGCCGAGAGCGAGCATATCACCGTGCCTTTGGCGCGACTGCAGATGTCGAGACTTATCAAGAAACTGAAACAAATGGCAAAACAAGATAAAAATGAAACCGAAAGAATTTGATTTGGAGCAATGCCGACAAGCTTGGGCGAGATTGTCGGAGACGATGGACGACATTCCGCCGCTTTCTGATGAGGAGGTGATGCGTATCACGCGTTCCGAGCCTTGCGACCGCCATAAGCCGTCGCTTTTGCCGACCCTTGCCGTGGCGGCCTGTGTGGTGCTGGTGGCGGTGGGCGTGCTGCTTGTGCTGCGGCAAAATGCTGACGAACCTTCCCAAAAGTCTTTTGTGCAATATGCCGAAGCTCCATCGTCCGCCGTTATGCCTATGAATCCCGCTGGACGTGCAACCTTGGCGAAAACATCCAGTCGCGCCTCTGTTACTCCCGTATTCTCGGCTAAAGCCAAGTCGGTTGTGGTGGCCGAAAATTCCTTTTTCAACGCCGAAACGTCGCTGGCTGACTCTTCGCAGGAGTCTGCGTCTGGTTTTGAAGAACTGGTATGCGAGAATTGGTGCGAAAGCACTGAAATAGTGCAAGAACTGGCATATTTTTGCAACAATAAAACCGAAGGCGTATGAAATACAAGAGTTTCTTTTTTGCGATGCTGTTGATGCTTGCCGCCCATTGCGCAATGGCGCAGCGAGATGTTTATGACCGCTACGTTGGGCGCGACGACATCGATATTGTGTTGGTCCGCGGCTACAGGATCGACAGCCTCAACAAAATGGATGTCATCCTCATACGAGCCAAAGACTCCGCCGGCTGGGAATGGATGCAGGAAGAGTTTAATATTATGCCTTTGTCGAAAATAGGGGAACAATCATTAAGCAATGGAAAAGATGTTATCCAAACATATTTGGCGAGCAAGTACAATCCCACAGAACCCAAGGAACCCGAGTTATTGGATAATTGCTGCATAAAAGCATCGTTTCTCCGCAAGGAAATTGCAATATTCTACTTTACGACAATCGAACAAAAATGCATGGTAATTGGACAAATATTTAAATAACACTATTATGAAAAAGACATTTATTATTCTGAGTGCCTTTGTGGCGCTGATGGCAACAAGTTGCCAAAAAGAAACGGACAATGCATTTGAAGGAATCCCTTTAACTGGAGCTTCTGTGCAAGAAAGCAGTGTGGTTTGCTACATCATTGACGGTGTTTTCTATCGTGTCGTGGTGCAGGATGATGCCACAAACGCCACGTTGCTTCAGAAATTGATGGATTTAGTACAAAAAGGACACCGTATTTCTTTGTATCGAGAAGATCTTTGCCAGCAAGATGCCATGACAAAAGACGTTGTCCATTACGACACCAAAGACCAAAAAGAGATGGAGGTCTGGGTGAACAAAATGGTGGATGACGGCTATGTCGTTGAAGTGGTTTTAGAAAATGGCGTCTATCACGGCACTGCCACCAAAAAGTAAATAGCAAAAGAAAGGATGCAAGGCGGTATTTGAATAAAGCAACCGCTATTCCTTAACTTTCCGCAAGCCGAGCGCAGAGCCGAGCTTGCTCGAGCTATGCCGAGGCAAAGGAAAGTCCTTAACAAGCGACTTCGTCCTATAAAAATAAACAACAAAATTAATCATTATGAAAAACAATAAATTGCTATGGGTTTTCGTTATTATCATGTTAACAACCTGCCAAATGAAAACGTTCGGACAACTTGAGCGAGTGTCCAGCGCTCCCATGCCTGACCCCATAACCAAAACCATCGTCCGCCATTACCAAAACGATGACGTAGTCAGCTATGTGCAAACCACTCGAAACGGCTATTTTACCTTGTCCGACGCCCAAAACTACCACAAAACTGCTACCATCGACCCGCGCTATGTAGTAAACGACTTGGTTATAGAAAACGAATTTGCCTATTTTTGTGGAAATAACACTGTTTCCAGCACAGGTTTTATAGGCTATTTCAATGTTCAGGATTTCTTCAACGGAAACAATGGATACTATATTCTGGACAACCTTCCTGGCGCCACGCCAACAAATATAGTGACGCAACTGGAAAGGATGGTTCTGTTCAAAAATATGGATGGACTGCACGTGGCCGCTATCGGCACAGAAATGGGACCAAACCCTTTATCTTGCATCGTGGACTACCTGCCATGGACGACTGCAGGTATCAACTATACTGTTGGTGCAATCCCTCAAAATCAACACTTACGGTATGATTTCCTTGACATTACCCATACCGACAGCTATGTTGTAATATCAGACCTCTACGAAGGAGTGTTGCCCACCTTGAGGGTCTTCGACATCAACAACCTTTTTGCGGCCAGCGGACTCCAGAACTACTGCTACCTATTCTGCTCCTTGTCGGATAATATGTTTTTCGTGCATAACGACATATTGATAGAGCACCTGAGCTCAGACCTTGTCGTGACCGCAACATATTGGAAAGACTTGACACAACCCTATCCTTACGACGGAACCAACCTCAGGGTAATTGACATACCTACGTTGCTTCTTCCTCCATATTCGGGAATGCTCTACTCTATTGGATTGCACCAGCCTTGCACTTCGGGATCATGGAACCTGCTTGACATCAAGAACGACCCGACAAAACGTTGCCTATACGTTCTGCAAGATGCCGACGAACCAACCTCTCCCAGCGGAACGGTATCAATGATCAACGAAATCAACTATTCGACCTTTCCTCCAGCCAATCCCGTCAAGGGCGTTTATTCCCCCTATGGACAACTGCATAGCCTTGATCTATACAATGGCAGAATGGATTACATAGTCAGTGGGATGGATTACGCAACCACTGCAGACCAACTCTTTTTTTCAAGGCAATCCCTACAGTCGAGTTTTTGCTCCAAGCCTGTCTTGCATTCCTATTCAAGGTATTCCCTCTCCGAAACGAAAAAAAGAGAACTCTCCTCTGGACGTCAACAGAGCGACCTTGGCGCCACTGATGCTGATGCCACAAAAGATAACTGACAATACAATGGAAATTTCCTGCGAACGCTAACCCATAACATAAAATACCATGAAAAAAATAATCCTTGTTTTCTTGCTCCTGCTGGCATCTTTCTGCATAGATGCTCAA
>JAZLKZ010000120.1:0-11224 GCA_045597845.1 Bacteroidales bacterium
GGAGTTAGGCAGTGGTAGGAACCTTGAAAACCGTCGATGGCAGGAATTGCTTCTTCTTTTTGGGATTTTGAGGTCCAATGCAGTCTGATTCTTGCTTCGAGATCTTTTTCTTCATATAATACTTTGATGTGGTAATGTTGCATTTTTTTGAGCTTCACAGTCGCGTTGGTTCGCGCAAAATTGTTGGGTTCTTGGGCGTTGCTGGCGGTTCCGTTGGCTTTGGATTTGTTGTAGTTGATGATGGTGTCGTTGTCGAGCAGAACGATTGCATTGTCGTCCACTTCAACATTGAAAGTGTATTTTTCGCTGTAACGAGCCTCTATTTCGCCCTGCCATTCAATTTTGAAGTTGTCGTAGGTCATGCCCTTGAGAGGTGCGTTGCGAACCCAGTCGAAATCTATCACGCTGTCGGTGCGTTGGAGTGTGAGAGGTTCTTGGTATTCGTAGGGTTGTGTCGAAGGACGAGTTCCATAGATGGCCTCTCCGTTGATTTTAAGCCAATTACCTAAATCTAAGAGTCGTTCTTGCTGGATGAATGGTATGCGTCCATCGGCTTCGGGACCCACGTTCAAGGTTAGGCCCCCGCCGGCGGCTACTAATTTGACAAAATGTTGGATAAGTTCCTTGCTAGATAGGTAATTGCTTAGCAGTTCGTTGTGGTTGATTCCAAAGCTGCGTCCCAATCCACGGCATTCCGCCCATGGGGTCACGGTGTCCATAATGCCGCCGCTGTATTCTGGTGTCTTGTAGCCATGCTGATGACCGTCTCCCCAACGGTCGTTTACGATAGCGTCAGAACCGACTGTGTTGTAGTACCAGCTGATAATCTCACGGGCATGCCACTGTTCGGCGTTGTTGTCCCATTCTCCGTCGGTGAAAAGTACCTCGGGTTTGTATTTGATTATGAGATCCTTGAGTTGTGGAATCATGTAAGTCTCCACATATCGGGCGATGGAGTCGTTGGGCGAGACCGTCCAAGTGTGGATTGGGTTGGTCCATTCCGCCAGGGAAAAGTACATTCCCATCTTCAAGTTCTGCTTGCGGATGGCTATCGTAAGTTCTTCAACTATATTGCGTTTTGGTCCGCTTAAAACACTTGTCCAATTGGGTAGCGCTGGGCTGTTCCAGTCCCAAAGACAATAGCCGTCGTGGTGCTTGGTAACCAGCAACACATATTGTGCTCCTGCCTGCTTGAAAAGCGAAGCCCATTCGTCGGGGTTCCACATTTCCGCTTTCCATTGAGCGGGAAGCACCGAATATTGTTCCAATGCTGATTTTGAAGGGTCGCCGCCAAATCGTTGCATCATTGCCATACGGCCGGTGTCGCCGCTCATCAAGCCTTTGTAGAACCATTCGCCGTAGCCTTCCGGACTGGCGTAGGCGGGGATGGAGTATAGTCCCCAATGGATGAATATGCCCAATTTGGCGTCGCTAAACCATTGAGGATAGCCACGTTGATTGATGCTTTCCCAGGTGGGTTCTACTGTCTGGGCGGAGAGGCTTTGAAAAATCAATAAGTACAAGCCTAATAAGATGAATGTTTTGCGAATTGTTTTCAATGGCTGATATATTGATTTTGGAGGTTAGACCTTTTATCCTCGATGTGTTAGATAATCCTCAATTGCCAATTAAGAATACTGTATTGCGTTTGTGAAGGTTTAGTTGCAGCCTTTCTTTGCGCCATTGCTTGGCGGAAAGCGATCGTATGGTTTGCGACTCCATGGTGAGGTCGCATGCCACGCAAATCATGGTGTTGTCGCTACAGGTTTCGCTCAACGACTCCAACATTTGGTTGTTGCGATAGGGTGCTTCAATAAAAATTTGAGTCTGATGCTCTTTGTTCATTCGAGCTTCAAGGTTGCGAATGGCTTTCACTCGTTCCGTCTTGTCAACTGGCAGGTATCCCACAAAGGCAAAGTTCTGTCCGTTGAAACCACTCGCCATCAAAGAGAGCAGGAGAGAGGACGGTCCCACCAAAGGCATGATTTCGTATCCTTTACGTTGTGCTATTTGCGTAATCAACGATCCTGGGTCGGCCACGCAAGGCAAGCCGGCTTCGCTCAGCAGGCCGATGTTCTCGCCCCGCTCGATTGGTTCGAGATAGCTTTCCAACTGCTTGCTCCGTTCGTTGATGGGTGTGTTGGAAGTGTGTTCGTTGAGGAGAAAGAATGTCGTGTCGTCTATGGCGTGGATGTAGCCCACATGCTTGAGAAAACGACGCGCGGTACGGATTTCCTCTACAATGAATGAATGACAGCTGTTTAACAGCTCCAAATTCCATGTTGGCAACGAGCGGCTGACCTCTTCGGCGCCAATCGGTACGGGAAAGAGTATTAATTTTCCTTTCATGTTGCAAATTTACAATTTTTTTTTCGTAACTTTGCATTTTAATTATTACAGATATTAACCTAAAATAAAAACATATTACAATGAACAAATTCGATCCCGCAACAGCTATCCAGCGTCTCGATGGTCGTGACGCTAACCGTGGTGTCAATCCCGCAATTTGCGATTCCGCTACTTTCACCTTTCCTGAGGCTCATTTGATGACCGAGACTTTCCATGGTGAAACTGAAGGTTTCTTCCTCTACAGCCGTCATTGGAATCCCTCCAATCTCGCTCTCTGCCAGGCTCTCGCAGCCATGGAAGGCACTGAGGCTGCTTGGGTTACCGGTTCCGGTTTGGCAGCTATCACCTGCGCATTGATTCACGAAGTAAAGGCTGGCGACCATATCATCAGCTCCATGACCACCTACGGCGGCACATTCGCTTTCATGGCCAACTACCTGAAGAAATTCAATGTTGAGACCACTTTCGTAAACATGCAGGACCTCAACGCCGTTAAGAAGGCTTTGGCTGAACACCCCAACACCAAGGTTGTTTACACCGAGACCATGAACAATCCTCTGCTCCGCATCGCCAATGTTCCCGAACTGAGCAAGATGGCTCATGCCGCTGGCGCTAAGTTGATTGTTGACAACACTTTCACTCCTATGATTTTCAGCCCCTGCAAGTTGGGTGCCGATGTAACTGTTTACTCCATGACCAAGTACATCAATGGTACCAACGACTGCGTTGCTGGTGCCATCTGCGGTAGCGCTGAATACATCAACAGCCTCATCGACGTAAACAATGGTACTTGCATGCTCCTCGGCCCCGTTTTGGATCCTATGCGCAGCAGCAGCATCAACAAGAATCTCCATACCCTCCACATCCGTATGAAGAAGCACAGCGAGAACGCCATGTATCTTGCCAAGCGTTTTAAAGAGGTTGGTTTCAAATACAACTATCCCGGATTGCCCGAGCATCCCGATCACGAACTTTTCAAGAGCATGATGAACGAAGGCTTCGGCTTTGGCGGTATGATCTCCATCGATATGGGCACAGCTGCAAAGGCTAGCAAGATTATGGAAATCATGCAGAACAAGGGCGTAGGCTACTTGGCAGTTTCTTTGGGTTACTTCAAGACCCTCTTCAGCAACTCTGGCAAGTCAACCTCCAGCGAAGTTCCCGAGGATATCCAGAAGGAAATGGGCATGAGCGAAGGCCTTATCCGATTCAGCATGGGTCTCGACAACGACATTGAGGCCACATTCCAGCTGATCAAGGAATCTGTTGAAGAAAGCAACAAATAGTCAATAGTTTCGACAAGAGAAAGAGCCTCATGCGGCACAACATGAGGCTCTTTTTAATTGACAAATAGTTTAGCCCCGGATTTACAATTCACTTATCACTAATCATTATTATGAAAATAGCAATTATTCTTTCCGGCTGTGGCAACCGCGACGGAAGCGAGTTGCAAGAAACGCTTTCCTTGATGTTGGCTATCGATCGCAAGGGTTGGGAATACCAATGCTTTGCTCCAGAGGGATTCTTCGAGGTCGTTCCCTATACCGAACGTCTGGACGATGAGGACCTGGAAGAGGGTATGATTGTTGACGTTGAGCAACGCGACATCTTCGAGGAGAGCGCCCGTATTGCTCGTGGCAATATTCTTTCGCTCGATGAATACCATGCTGCCGACTATGACGCTTTGGCTTTGCCTGGTGGAATGGGGGCCGCTCGCAATTTGAGTACCTATGCATTTGAGGGTCCAAGAATGGTTGTCATTGATTCTGTTTCGGATGCTATTCTCGAAACTTACCGTGCCCACAAACCCATCTGTGCCATGTGCATCGCACCAATGGTTTTGGCAAGGGTGCTGGGACGTCACGAAATCATACTTACGTTGGGTGGAGACTGCGAAGCCGCGCAAATTGCGCAACAACTCGGCGCAAGACATCAAGTGTGCGGTGCGACGGATGTGTGTGTTGATGATGACCACAAAATCCTCACCACGCCTGCTTATATGGTTGCCACTCACATCTCTCAGATTTTCGATGGTGCCGCCAACTTGGTTGATGCACTTGAAAAGCTGATGTAAATAGTATTGATTGCTGTAAATACAAAAAGGGGCTGATTGTCAGCCCCTTTTCTTGTATAAAGTATTCTCTCTATTGAATTTTAAGTAACAGTCGGATATGGTTAATATCATTTTCATCAACGAGATAGCCGTCAATCACTTGACTTTCGTTCGAATTTAATATCGCAATAAAACGAGATTGAATGGATTGGATGGAGGCGATAGTCATCTGGTAGGTCTGCAAATCTTTCAGGTTGTTGATCTCGCTTTTTGACATGCTTTTAATCAATGTCTTATATGCTTTATAGATGTTAGGGTAGGCCTTCTCGTACGACACGATCTTTTTCTCGTTGTTGGCGATGGCATCGCTTTGCGCCACGGTGATGATGCATCGCTTTTGAAGCTCGGCGAAATCCCGCAACGACTTGGTGAATCGTTTTCCGTCATAGACGGTTACGCACGAGGGCGTAAGTTCCACTTGGCTTTTGATAGTCTTGTATCCGCGAACGAAGACCCGTTCAGTATGTTTCCCCGATAAGATTTGCTGTTCGTTGGTGTCGATTGTTTTGCGCAACGCAATGATTTCCTCGTAGATGTCTTGCATCTGGTCAATTCTGGATAGCGTTGAATCGTAAGTGGCTGATTCGTATACATCGCAAAAGTCGGGAAGTACATCGTGTGGTTGTGGAATCATGGCGAAGGCTTTTTTGACTTCTCTTAGATTTCCGCAGCTGTTGTTGATACGATTGGATTTATTTTCAAGTTGTTCCAATATTTCATGGTTTCTCATGTAGGCTTTTTGAAGCATGAGGTGCCCTTCGAGTTGATCCAAAAACAGATTCTTGTCGTCCACATTGGAGAATGCGGGAACAAGCGATAGGTGCATGGCGCAGTCCTCGTAGATTTTCCCAATGGGGCGATATTTGTTTTTGTAAGTCTCGAAGATGCTGTCTTTGTAAATCATAATGCTGTCTCGTAGTGAGACGGAGGCGAGATAGCCTTCTTGTATGCTTACAATGTTTCTAAGCAGTCGTGTGTATCTATAGTAATCAACTATATTGTTGAAATTTACACTGACGGTGGGTTGATTGAACGATTTAAGATAGCTTCTATACACTTCGGTGTGCTTTCTTCCGCATCGTTCCTTGAGAAGGTTGGGGAAGGCGTCGATACGCATAGGGTATCCATGTTCTCCCACAACGCTGTCTAACAGGTTGCGTTGCATCTGCAACAAGTCGCGAAGCCTTATCAGGTATTCCCGATTGGTAGATTGCGATGTCAGGTCTTGTTTGTTGTATATGGAAAGGTATGCGTAAAAGATATCTTTCCGTTCCTTTACGATTTTTTTGCTCAGGTTGTCTTTGTTGTTACAAGCGCTGAAAATCCTGTTGTGAAGTATTCCGATAGAGTCCTTTAGGGTTGTGGCCCGCTGGTCCAACTCTTGTTGTCGGCGTTGTCTTTCCCTGTCGATACGAGCCTTGTGCGCGGCTTCAACGGAGTCCCGCTCTCGCTCAGCACGATCGACATAGTATTCTCGGGCATTGATTATCCTTTCCTGAAGGTTGTCTAAGATACTGTCGAATTGTGCGAAGTCCGATACAAACACAGTTTGGTCAATCCAAAGCTTTCCGTCACGGAGTTCGTAGTCGAATTTGAGCGACCTGCGCATATTGCGGACTTTGTGCAACAAGTTTTCGCATTCCATCTCCACTTGTGTTTTGTTGAAATGAAACTGTTTCAACGTTGTGTGCAGTGCGTTGGTGTCGGACAGTAGTTCGCAGCTGATGCCGTAGTTGGGAGCAAGGTCGCATACCGAAATCTCGTAAACACGTTGGGCGTAAGGTATTTTGGTCACTACGAATAGCGCCAAAATCAAAAGGAAAAGCCGTTTGTGAGATTTCATGCCCAACTAATGCGAGAACAATTGATTAGCAAAAACTTGAACCGTCAAAGCAATGGGTGCAAATTTTGTCTTTGGGAAGACCAATGGAGTCGCATACAGTCTGCAGGGTGTTGAATTTCAAAGTATCAACGCCCGTCTCTTTGCGAATCATCTCCACCATGTTGGCATATTCCTTGGTGGTCTCGTCGCGATAAGCTTCGAGATTGCGGATTTGTCCTCCTTCGAGCTGCTCGATGCAACGGCGCGTGATGAGCTCTTTGTCGGTCTTTGAGGCGGAAAAATTCAGAAAGTCGCATCCATGTACGAGTGGCGGACAGCTGATGCGGATGTGGACGCGTTTCACGCCACAGTCGTAGAGCATCTTCACGTTGTCGCGCAACTGGGTGCCACGCACGATGGAATCGTCGCAGAAGACTACCTCTTTGCCTTTCAGCACTTTCTGGCTCGGAATGAGTTTCATCTTTGCCACAAGGCTGCGCTGTTCCTGATTGACGGGCATGAAACTGCGCGACCAAGTGGGGGTGTATTTGAGTACGCCACGTTTGTAGGGGATGCCCTTTCCGGCAGCATAGCCAAGTGCCATGCCTACGCCCGAATCGGGAATGGCGCTCACAAAATCGGGGTCGATATCGTCCTGCTTGCCCATGGTATATCCCAACTGATAGCGTACCTCTTCGGCGTTGATGTCTTCATATTCCACACAGGGGTAGCCGTAGTAGATCCACAAGAAGGAACAGATTTGCATTTTGTGGTTGGGCGCCTTGAGTTGATGGATGCCGTCAAGGGTGATTTCGACAATCTCGCCGGGACCTACGAAATATTCCGTCTCGTAGCCCAGGTTGATGTAGCTGTGGCTTTCGGAAGCGACGGCATAACCTTTTTCTCCTTTTCCAATGACAATGGGCGTACGACCATAAAGGTCACGGGCGGCGATGATGCGTCTCGGGGTGAGGATGAGCATGCTACAGCTGCCCTTGACGTGGCTGTAAACGTTCTCAATGCCGTCCACAATATCCTTGCCTTGAGAGATGAGCAGGGCTACCAACTCGGTGGGGTTGGTTGTCCCGCGCGAAAGGTCGGTGAACTGCTGGTGCTGGTCCAAGCAGAATTTCTCCAACTCGTTGAGGTTGTTGATGCGGGAAACCGTAGCGATGGCGAAGCGACCTTCGTGTGAGTTCACCATCATGGGCTGCGTCTCGGTGTCGCTGATGATGCCAATACCCACGTTGCCTTTCATCTCGTCGAGGTCGGTGCGGAACTTGGTTCTGAAATAGGAGTTCTCTATCGAGTGGATATTCTGGTGAGGTATGCCGTTGTCGAAAGTCGCCATACCGGCACGCTTGGTGCCAAGATGAGAATGGTAGTCGGTACCATAAAAAAGGTCATTGATGCATGCTTGTTTTGAAACAACGCCAAAAAATCCGCTCATAATTTGAAGATTTGGAGATTAGAATATTTGAAGGTTTGAAGATTATAGAATTGAGAATTCGTTATGAGTCCACTATTCACTGTTCACTGATCACCGATCACTGTTTTATTCCGATTCGTTGGAGGCGGCGATACGGGCACGTTTGCGCTCGATTTCGTCAAGTATGATTTTGCGAATGCGGAGCTGCGTGGGGGTGATTTCGAGATATTCGTCTTCGCGAATATACTCCATTGCCTCTTCCAATGAGAACTTGATGGCGGGAGAGCAGGTCGATTTGTCGTCAGCGCTCTTCGAACGCATGTTCGTCAAGTTTTTGGCGGTAACAACGTTGATGACGATGTCGTTGCCGGGACGGAGGCTTTCTCCAATCACTTCGCCGCTATAGACATGGTCGCCAGGTTCGATGAAGAATGGCCCACGATCTTGCAGTTTGCTGATGCTGTATGCAGTAGCTTCGCCGGTCTCCTTGGCGATGAGCGCGCCCATCTTGTGGTCGCCCAGTTCGCCTTTCCAAGGCTGGAATTCGAGGAAACGGTGTGCGATGATGGCTTCGCCGTTCGTGGCGGTGAGCAGGGTGTTGCGGAGACCGATGATACCTCTTGAAGGAATGGAGAACTCAAGCTGCACGCGGTCGCCTTTGGTCTCGATGGTTCCCACGTCGCCTTTTCTGCGCGTCACGACATCGATGACCTTGCTGGAGAACTCTTCGGGAACGAGGACGGTGAGTTGCTCGATGGGTTCGCATTTCTGTCCGTCGATTTCCTTGATGATGACTTTGGGCTGACCAACTTGAAGTTCGTAACCTTCGCGACGCATGGTTTCGATGAGCACAGAGAGGTGGAGAATGCCACGGCCATAGACCAGCAAAGCGTCGGGAGAGCCAGTCTCCTCGATGCGCATGGCAAGGTTCTTCTCCAATTCCTTATAGAGACGGTCACGGATGTGACGGCTCGTTACATATTTGCCCTCCTTGCCGAAGAAAGGAGAGTTGTTGATGGTGAAGAGCATGCTCATCGTAGGTTCGTCAACCTTGATGGGAGGCATAGGTTCGGGATTCTCGTTGTCGCAGATGGTGTCGCCAATCTCAAACATCACGTCCTTGTCAAGGTCGAGCAGCACGGCGCAGATTTCGCCCGCGTTCACCACGTTCTTGGTGCGTTCCTTGCCGAGACCTTCAAAAGTATAGAGTTCCTTGATGCGGCTCTGAATCTGAGATCCGTCGCGCTTGGCGAGGATGATAGGCTGGCCAGCCTGAAGGGTGCCACGGTTGAGGCGTCCTACGGCGATACGTCCAAGATAGGAACTGTAGTCCAAAGAAGAAAGCATCATCTGGGTGTTGCCTTCCGAAACCTTTGGTTCAGGAATATGCTTGATGATCAGGTCCATCAAATAGGAAATATCTTCTGTTTGATTGTTCCAATCATCGCTCATCCAGCCATTCTTGGCACTGCCGTATGCCGTGGGGAAATCCAGCTGGTCGTTGTTGGCACCGAGGTTGAACATCAGGTCGAAGACTGCTTCTTGTGTCTGTTCTGGGTCGCAGTTAGGTTTGTCAACCTTGTTGACCACTACGATAGGTTTGAGACCGAGCTCAATGGCTTTCTGCAAGACAAAACGAGTCTGAGGCATAGGACCCTCAAAAGCGTCCACCACCAACAGCACACCGTCAGCCATGTTGAGCACACGTTCCACTTCTCCGCCAAAGTCGCTATGGCCTGGAGTATCGATAATATTGATTTTGTAGTCTTTGTATCGAACCGAGACATTTTTGGAAAGAATGGTGATTCCACGCTCGCGTTCCAAATCGTTGTTGTCCAAAATGAGGTCGCCGGTCTCCTGATTGTCTCTGAAAAGTTTGGCTTGATGCAGCATACGGTCAACCAAGGTTGTCTTGCCGTGGTCAACGTGCGCAATAATAGCAACATTGCGAATATTTTGCATAATCTTATATTGATTCTAATAAGCTTGCAAATTTACGAAAAAAATTTCGATTACAGATGCATAATTTGAAGATTTGGAGGAATGAACTTGCCATTGGAGAAGAGGTGGGCTGAAGAAACAAAAGATTATTTTTAACGTTATATGTAATATTTCGTCTTTTTTTGCGACTACAATACAGAATTTGACAAACGCAAATGAACAGCCACAGCTTCAAACAGAAAATATTGCCCCTCCAGCCCACTATGCAGCGAATGGCGGAGGCGCTACTTCACGATGAGGCTCTGGCGGAAGATGCTGTGCAGGATGCCGTTGTTGACCTTTGGGTGCAACGTGACAAACTCGACAATGTCCTCAATATTGAATCTTATGGTATTACCTTGGTCAAACGACGATGTATCGATCTGTTACGTCGGAGGCATCCCACTCAGCCCATCGACGAGGCTGCATTGCTGCAAACTCAGTTGCCACCAGATGACACAGAAGAACGCTACCAACAGGCGCGACGCCTCATCGACCGTCTGCCGGACCAACAACGAGATGCACTGTTGCTGAAATATGAAGAGGCGAAAAGCAATCAACAAATCGCTGAACAACTCCACACCACTCCAAACAACATCGGTGTCATTCTTCATCGTGCGTTGCAAACACTGAAAAAACAGATGCAAAATCCTATTAACCATTAGATATCATGAGAGACGATTTTTCCCATCTTGATTCTGAACTTCAGCCTTTGCTTGAAGTCTTGCGACATCACGGCGACAATCATCGCCGTCAGGAGGTGCTAGCCTCTAAAATAGACCAGTTGGATGCTTCGGAAAAACGTCACCGTTGGATTTGGATTAGCTCAGCGGTGGCTGCCGTCGGACTCATTTGGGTTCTTGTCCTTCCTTTACAAAAAGAGACATCAAGAAATCCTTCAATGGGTTTGGTCGCCGAGTCCAATTTCATTAAGGAAATGGTGCAGCCTTGCACTCAGGAATCATTGCCAACAGCCTCAATCACAACAACCAAACATACTACAGGTTCGTTAAATGAACTGGATGACCGACAAGATACTATTCTTGCCGACACTGATACTTTGCCGCTGGCTATGGAGATGGCTTCTACTCTTCAAATTGCTGAGGCCGATCTTCCTCTTGAATCGACTCAAGCCACGCAAGTCTTCATTCGTGAATCTACTCGATTGGTTGCAAAATCAAGCAATTCGTCAACACGCAAATCCAAAGAATTACCTATCACTTTCTTGGCAATGAGCTCAGCCAACGAGGGTGATGAGTTTCCCAATACAATAACCATCAAAGAGTTTAAATTATGAAAAAAATAGTATTGTTCTTAGTTACCATTGGGTTCCTTACTACCCAAGCTCAAGAGTATCGTGTGCAACAGCAATTGCCCGACACACTGACAAAAATCATAGTTGCACCAGGATGGGACGTGCATATCATCCAGCAGTTGGGTGAACCCAGTAGCATCACCATTGTTACGCCCTGTGAGATTTTCTACACCCAAGCCAACGAACCGGAAGTGTGTTCGATTGAAAAACGGACAT
>JAZLKZ010000121.1:0-86914 GCA_045597845.1 Bacteroidales bacterium
CAAAGGATAACCTTGTTCGTCGTACTCATATATCACTTCCCCTTTCTTCTTTGCCTCTTCCTCTGCCCGTCTTTCTTTCAGTGTCAATACCGTCCTCTCCTTCTTCTGAAGACTTGGCACCGTTTCGGATAGTCTCTTGCAGATTTGTTTGATATATCGGTTAAGGCATTGGTCTGCAATATGGGGAATATTGTAGTCATATTTTTTCAGTATCGTTTCCAATCGGTCATCCAAAATAGGGATAACCACGGTCCCACCTGTCTTTTCTTGTGTAAGTCTAATCACCTTGGTGCCATTATGTGTGACGCCAATATTTGATTTCTTAATTCTGCTGTAATCAGAATACCTTGTCGCGGTGAAGCATCCGATAAGAAACACGTCCCTTACCTGTTCTTCGTACCCATCGAGCGGCATATTATATAAAGCAGACAATTCTTCTTTTGTAAGGTAGATTTCCTTGGCCTTATCCTCTTCCTTGATTAGTGGGCTCTTCAGCAAACTACAAGCAATATGGTTAGTGTGCAAACCTTGTCTTTCTGCGGCACCAATAAGCGTCTTAAAAAGACTGATATGCTTGTCAATCGTGTACTTCATATAACCAAGTGTCTCCAAATAAGCAATATACCTATCCGCCAATGCTTCATTTATGTCTTCCCACCCGAAAGGTCTGATTTGGTAGAAATCCAAAAACACTCGTTTGAACTGTTTCCAGTTTTTTATGCTTTCGACGGCATATTTCCTTTTTGTTGAGGTACGGACGGTGCCTGATTCGATACCACGAATGTGCTCAATGACAAAACGCTTAACATCCCTATTCTTTTTGTCCTCGATGTCCTTTTTTAATGCTTCTGCACGTTTTAACCCTTCACGTTTATCTGCGAGGACGATATTCTCAATAACCTCATCAAGGTTTTGTTTGGTCAGCCGATGATGCCTTCTCATATCAGTAATGGCATCTTCAATGAGGGCGACCTTCTTGCTAATACCTTTCTTGTTGAGATAGTTTGTGCGTTTTCGCTCGGACTCGGATACCTCGTTCCACTTTACAACATCAACGGTCATCAAAAGATTACACCAATAAGCCCTGTTCCCGATTTTTAATCGAACAAACAGAGGGTGCTCCCCCTCAGTTTGTTCAGTCCTCACAACTAACTTCATCAACACACGGTTTTAACGAGACCTTCGGATTCTGCGTCCAGAATTGCTTTCATCGAGTAAATTTTACGTCGACCACCTAAATGAAGAGGTTCGATAATACCATCCTTTTCCCAATTGTACAATGTACTTTTGGAGATGTTCCATCTTTCACAAAGTTCATCTGCGTTCAATCTTTTGTCTTCAATGTTTAAGTTGCACATTTTTTCAGTGATAACTTCTTCTACAACTTCTTTGATCCAACTTTTGACAGTGTACTTCAATCCTTCAATAACATCTGTCCAACACCTTGTGTTTACCAGCATCAATTCATTACTATTCTTTTCCATATTCTCTCTCTATATATTACATTTGTTTTTCTAACTACGAGATATCGTCTATCTATTTGAACGATACAACATACATCGTCCTACCGTTTCATTATAAATATAACAAAAACAAATGCCAATTATGAATATCGCGCAATCAACCTGCTGACTGATGTTGGACACCACTGTTTGTGACTCGTGGTCACAAAACCATTCCTGTTGAGATATGCTGCTTTCTCCCGAAGAGTCCCTTCTAAGTACTTGATGGCAGCATAAGCCTTGACATTGGCAGTTGCTTTGTCTGCACGAACCTTTCGGTTTTCTGTGATAACTTGGTGATTTCTCTCTATGAGGGCCAGCCCCTCGCTTGTCTTGATAGAGAGATGGGGATTGCCAGCTCTATTGGTGGATCTTGCCATACCCTGTTTGGTTCTTTGGGATATGAATTCACGTTCTTGTTGCGCCATTCCGAGAAAAATGCCGAGTTCGAGGGGACTTATGTCTGGATGGTCACAGAACTGCACTTGGAAATTCTTGTAGATATGAGCGCCATCCTCAATGTCTCTTGTAAGCCTATCAACCTTGGCTACAATCAGAGTTGCGCCAATACGCTTACACTCGTTTAGTGCTGCGATAAGAATAGGTCGGTTAGATAACCGCGCCTCACCGCGAACATCTTTGCCGGATTCCTTCTCTTGAAACTCGGAAATGATGGAACCGCCGACGTTGGTTACATAAGTGTTAATGATGTCTTTCTGTGCATCGAGACCTAAGCTTTGCTTCATGGTCGAGACCCTGTAATATGCGATATATTCTGCCATATTTGATATGTTTTTATTCCTTGTTACGTCACTAAATCGTTCCTTTTAGAGATGTAAATACTGTTTTTAGATTCATTACAGCTCGGTTCCTTCACGTCTCTTCAACTCTTCCACCAAATAGTCTGAGCCCATTATTACATCGTCAACAAGACTATGTATCGACATTTCCCCATAGAATTCGTTTGCGCTTCTGCCCATAAGTATAGCAAGGATGGCATTGTCGCGGAGATTTCTCCATTCTTCATTTGTTCTTTGTTCCATATTTTTATCATATTCGTTATTACTTGTAATAACGAAAAAAACAATCAGCATTTTGTATAACGAATTTATTTAGCTTTATTTAGCCTTCTTATTGGTGAACCAAAAGTCGTTTCGAAATCTCAAAAAAGCGTTTCGAAAGGACAATAAAAGAAGACACCCGCCCGAAGGCTAGTGTCCCAGAAAATATGGTTAAAAAATTTGAAGAATTTGTTAGGGAATTACCCCTTTTATGTTTTATCTTTTCTCGTCAAGCTTCAATTCCAGCTCGAATAATATCCAACTGACCAGTCCAGAAAGAAGAGCGTCGTAATTGTATAGTAATTCATTGCCGTCGGTTTGGGCAAGATACGGCTTGATGGTTCGTGCGATGAAACTCTGAATTTCGTCAATCCCCTTTTGTTTAGCAGAAGTGATGAAGTCTTTTGCCGTTTGTCCGAATTCGTCTTTGATTTAGCCAACTGCCTTGACTATGGCCGATTCCCTTTTTTCTTTGCCGTCTTTCTTTTCGAGCAAAAAAGTGTCAAAGTCTTTTAATGCGACTAATTTTATCATTTGTCAATGGTTTATTTATATACTGTATTTATGGAAGAAAACCATAAATATCTTATAAGAAAACCAATAGAATATGAAGCAATTTGTAGTAATTTTTTCAAAGCCCATAGTACTGCCCGGAAACAAAATGGAAAGAGTTAAAACATACGGGCTATTATTCAACAAGACAGAGAAAGCAACAATAGAGAATGTCACGAACTATATCCGCAACTATGTTAATGTCATCGCAGAGTTGTTTAGAGACGGTGTCGAGAACATCGGAGACTGGACCTACAAGAAAGACGGGAAGGTCTTCAATGTGAATGGCTCGTATTGGTGGGACTATGCAGAGAAAGCCAAAAAGAAAAAGATACAATTTGAACTCGTCGATGATGACAATGTAGAGATAAAGGACGAAGATTTTTACGATAATTACTTGCTCACGTCAAAAGAGAGATGGGTGCAGCTGAAGGCAATGCCAATAGTTGTGTGAATTGAAAAAGTGGATGTCGCAAACGCCGGAATTGAAGGGCTACGACCATCTCCACAAAAACGTATCATATATCTTAAATTACCGAATAACAGAAAGTTATAATGATAATATAGAAAGTGGTGTCTTCAAAATAAGAATTCCGGAAGAAACTGCCCGGTCTTTCAAATGGCCAATTTTTTATCTGCATAAATAAGGGGAGGCGCCTCCCCCGCTATAACATAAAAAAATATGACGCTCTCGGATGCGGTGGGGAGGACCGCGTTCGGGGGCGTCCTTTTTTTACAATGAATGACAAATGGAAAAGACAATGGTCATCGTTCAGAAAAGAACTGATGTACGAAAAGATGGATCCTGTGACGAAGAAAATGCTGTGGTTCAACATCAGATTCAAAGAGACTGTGTACGAGAGCCCGAAGGTATACCAGAACAACTACGCCTTCAATGTCGATGGGGCGTGGCTCATATTCCCAACGGAGTATCGAACAAAGGCTGGGAAACCGAAAGCCTTATTCTTCCGTCGAAAAGAGAACTTGGTCAAGGAACTGACTTACTTCTGTCGCTTTCAACGACTGATTGGGGTCGAAACCCAATGGGAACTTGTCTATCATATGTGCTCTTTCCTTGCAAGCACCGTGAAGATGCCTGATGGAGTCTTCGACCCGACTCCAGAAAATGTATCTATATTGAACGAGGTTGCTGACAGAATACTGGTATCGGATTGTCCAAAAGACACGTTGGAGAGACTGAAAGACGACAGAAAATTCTGCATCGACCCTGAACGGTTGAAGAACATTGACGAATCAACAAAGAGCATAATGAGGAACAAAGGGAAACGGTTCGCTTCATACCTTGAGATAAGAGAGAAGTATGACGAATCGAAGTCAAAATCCGAAAACGCCGAAATATGTGGAGTGAGTGAATCAACAATCGCTCGATTCAGAAGGAACAGAGTCGAAATGGAACAACTATGCAGTTCCTGTTTCGGATTATAGTGAAATCACGAGTATGA
The DNA here is from genome assembly GCA_045597845.1 of Bacteroidales bacterium. Taxonomy (GTDB): domain Bacteria; phylum Bacteroidota; class Bacteroidia; order Bacteroidales; family P3; genus Colimorpha. The sequence goes on from JAZLKZ010000121.1 coordinate 4,579, forward strand.
TAGAAAGACATAGTAAGTGTATGCTTGAAAGACATAGAAGGATATGCCAATCAAGCATACTTTTTTTTATGTTGGGGTGTGTCTCTTTGGCATACTTCCTATGTCATTCTACATAAAGAATAATATATTCATATTATTATTGTGAATATATATTATTCACAAATTATTATTGAAATAGAACAAGAAGAAAGGTTATAAAAATAGAGATTAAAGATGAGTGTATCCTATGGCTTATCAGTAAAACAAGAGAGTACTATGAACTTACTGACTGAAGTGTTGGCTAACGCCAAAGGCACTCTCTACATGCTTCGCTACGCTACGCTCCGTAGAGAGTGCGATTAGAGAGGGAAAGAGAGTCAAGGGAATAAATTTTGTCTTTATAGTTCTTTTGTTAGGTAGAGAGTAACTATTACCATCACCCTAATGAAAGAAGCTTTGTTAGGCGGCCAGAACACAATTTCTATGGTACTATCTCTTAATAGACACTATCATCCTCCGTCCCTCCTTTATAGTCCTTGAAACACCTCCCATTCAACCTAATAATAGTATTATGGTATTTTACCAAGAAACATCATAGAACTCACAAAAAAACACTTCTTAAACCAACTCTCTTAATAGTTAGAGAGTTCTCTTTCCTTAACGAACCCATTAAACAATCATTTCCTTTTGGCCGAGCCTCGTCTCTCTGTGATGCCGGGTGTCGTTGCCTATGATACTGTTACCCACACCCCGTTGCGCAACTTTTTTTGATAAAAAATCAACTATTTTGTTCAATCGCATTTTTTTTGTTATTTCTATAAAGGAGGCCCCCAACAAAAATTAATTTTTTATTCATTAAATGTTTACACAAATGGAAGATAAAGTAAAAGAAAACGCAGAAAAATTGTTAGAAGTACAGCATTCGCTCAAAGGGTATAGTGAGAAAGAGGTTGATTCTTTTCATTGGGCAGGTGCAGTAACTGTAATGGTATTGTCAGACATTGGTTATATAGACCTCAATTCTGATTTGAATATGGGTTGTCTGATCCCTCGTTGGAAGCTGGCAATGAAAATTGCAAACTCGTCGACCGAACCATACTATGATTACATTATGGCAGTTTGCTTCTTCACCACATTGTACATGCTCCGTGAATATGGTCACTTTAAGGATGTGGCAAACCTTAAAGAGACGATTGCTGAAGCAATCGAAAATATTTCCGATAAAATACTCCTTATTGCTGATTCGTATGTCAACGATTGTTTAACCGGAAAGGAAAGAGAATCTCTCAAATGTCTCTTCAGGAATAGAGTGCAAATAATTGGTGATGATATGGGATCGTCAGCATACAATTGTATGTCAGAAGAATAAATAAACGAATAATACATAAGCGCATCGCGCATTATGTATAACAAAATATATCAAATTAAGACCTTTTGGTGTGTAGGTGAACCAAGTAAATTATGGCAAATATATCATTTAACAATTATGCAGTAAAGTCTGCAACGGGAAATGTCCTCAACTTTGTAAACGAAGGACTAAAGAATCTTGGTTTGGAAACCAAGAACAACATCAAGGACGCAATTGAGAGTCTTTGGAATGGAAAAAACAATGTAACAATGTCCACATTTAGGCCAATCCCTGAATCAATTATAAAGTTCGGTTCATTCGAGAAAAAGAAAAGAGACGACTTGGATTACAATACTGGAGAGCCTGTTTTCGAATCTGACGAAGAGTATGAGGCTTATAGCAAGGAATACGACGAGGCCTTGAAACACAATGAAAAAACATATGGGGTAACCAATTGGTATGATTACAACTGCCTTATTGGATTCGGCTGTAAAAGGGATTCCGAATTAGAACTGAAATCGTATCATATCGATGTCGAAAGTGGTATTACAACCATCTTTATGGATGGGTATACGGCCTGGGTCTATCCCTACTTATGGCTGAAGTATATAAAGGAAACATTCGGCCTTAATGTTTACATCTGTGCTCAAGAAGAATTTGATTCATTTAATTTGTACGGAGAGATTGATAACATTGATGATGAATATGCTGAAAAATATTTCGATGATCACGAGCCAAAATGTAGTGATTACAATAATGTCGAAGATTACCATAACGCCTATTATCAGTTTAGAGTCGATTTTAGCAAGTCGTTGTACCGCAAATTTCAAGAATGTGTAAATGGGGAAAACCGAACAGAATAGACGATTAGGTGATGTTTGGGTGGAAGAGGATGATGAGAATGATTTCTCTCGCAAACATTGTAATTAGAAAGGGTATGATAAGGTAGATCTGCTGACATGATACCTGTTGTCAGCAGTATTGCTCTAAAATCAGGGCAGAATCTTCCTCAGAAGTTTTATGTAGGTATCTGTTTTTGTGTGTGTCAAGAAGTTGACCGATTCCATTCTTTGGGATCGGTCTTCTTTGTTTTAGTTTAAGCGCATATTTTGTTGGCTTTGAAATATTTTTATACTTGAAATTATTTAAAAAAATAAAAATCTTATATGTAAATATGGCTGAAACGATTGATTGCTATCGATTTTTGCAAAGAAAATCTTACGTCAATCAATTGATATACGCCATTTTATGGAATGAATCTTATTTTAGAAGGCATTGGTGTTGAAAAATTGCGTATATTTACACCCATACATCGACGAGAGTTGTCGTGCGATGCAAAGAGAGCATTTGTTGATGTCTAAAAGAGTGTTGAAACCGGCAACACGAGTTCTAAAAACAAAATCCTGTTTTAAATTAAAAATCTCTTTTAAATCTCATAATCTATTATAATGTTGTGTATAAGATATTTATAGTCAACTCTCGTTTAGGTTTTGCATTTTTCGTTTAAATCTCACTTAACCAAAACCCATTTCTTTTCCTCGTTCACCATTATCACATTGTGAATTCTCAGGAATGATAGCAGATTCGTGATCTTGTTCTTCTTCTGCTGTTCCGACAAGACATCCGACAACTTGTTCATCAGCAGCTCGTCTATCTCCGATCGGCTTGCTGCTCCAAACTTCTCAAGATATTGCACAATCAATCTGCGGAAGTACTCGTCGTCAAAGCTCTTATTCTTCATATACGTCGATTTCAAGCCCACGTTGCCAGTATTCTTTGTAACGACTTTCGAAAGGAACAACCCATTTTTACGCCCCTCAACGTATTTCTTCTTTCGCAGATACTTAATCTCTTTGTCTCCCAATTTCTTTTGCTTCTGCACCTTGTCGAGCAGAATCAAGTCCGACATAGACAAATCTGGCACACTGACCAATATCCTTGCAAACTGCTCATTAATAACCTTGCCCTCGATATCAACAGTCACCATCCCTCCCGAGGTGTCATATTCCGGCATGGGGAAGAAACGCTTCTTCTGCTGCTCGAACAATTTCTTGATGCCGCCACCTTCCGTATCCACCATGTGCACATTCCTCATTGCCTCAACCAAGAACGGATTCCGATAGATGGATTCAGGACTATTGTCCAGCACCACCTTTTCCACCGACTCGGGCAGAAACACCCCGTGGTTGCGGAACACAAGATGGTCGTTCTCATATTCAATCACCTCAATTCTTGCGCCCTTCTCATAGTCTTGGTGAGCGATAGCGTTATTCAACGGTTCACGCAAAGTGAACTCGTCATATCGGAACAATTTTTCAGGAAAAATGTTGCCACTGATGGTAAACTCGTATGATGTGTTGCGAATCTGATGACCGATGTCTTCAATGGCTAAGATCATAGGAATGGAGAATACCTTGAAGTCAAGATTCTCCGCCCGCTCGTTCTTCAGCGTCCACCTTACCTTGCACACCTTCGGCAGCAAGTAGTGTTCCGACTCTTCGCGTCCCACCAGGATGATGGTCGCTATGGTTATCTTGCCCTTGATGGTGATATGTGCCTTGTTCAGGAATGTCTTGTCGTCCCATCCGTCCACCTCCTTGTCCTTGCCGGGATGCACTTCCTTGTATTTCTCGCGAGCTTTCAAGATGGCTGCAGGATCGAGGTCATCAATAGTGGCTTCCGGCAGTATCTGTGCCGTCCAGTCTTGTTGCAGCAATCCCTCGCTCAATATAACCTCCTCGCGTTCGTATGTCAGAGGGACGAGGTTGTCTTTGATTCTCTGCCAGGCTTTCTTGTGGGCATACACAGGCCTGCGGGGAAGATGCTTGGGAATGTGAATGACCCATACCACCTTGTGGGTGTCGCTGGTGATGTATTCGTCGATATAAAGACCTTCCGAAGAAACGTTAGTGCAATTCTCCTTAATCTTATAGACGGCAGAATTGGTATCGAGATTGAACTGCGAGAGGTCTGTACCGACAATCTCCAGCGTCTTATCCTTGACACCGATTACCAGCACGCCACCCTCCATATTTGCGATGCCTGAAACATACGACATCACATCATCCCCCTCATGCCCATTGAAGGAGTTCTTTAGATTCTTCATCTCTTTCCAATCGCACATCTCATCCTCTACAGGATAGTGTGCAATCAAGAAATCTCGTAATTCTTTCTCTGTCATATTTCGTTTTACATTTTTTTTCTATAACTTCTTTCCACGTAAATTATTACTTCACTCATCCAATAGTAGGATAGGTGCCTGTCTCCCAGCACAACACACGCGAGTGTATTCAGGTATTGCTTGATCTTTCATCGGGAATTATTGTTGCGTTGCTTTTGCTATTTTAAAGCATTTCTTTGAAATACCCGAAGTTCTCATCAACCAACGCTCTACGATCCAATCCCAAGTTGCGTTTCTCACATGATGTTTCCGAAACCAAACAGCACGAAAAACAAGCTGCAAGATTCAATTGGTCTTCATTTTCCCAGCATAGGGGATCGGAAGAGCATTCTTTGGCATTGTTTATCGCCCTTTTTATTATTTTCTCGATGAGTCGAGGTTGCCCTTGCCATACGAGTCCACCCATACTTCCTTCTGTACCATCTACTGTGTAAATCAATACACCACACATTCTATCCGAATAATAAAGTCTCTCTTGAAGGCTTGCAGTTGGATATCCGCAGGAAAATTCCAGCTCTTTCATAATAATGTGAGAGAAAGTGTGTAGCAGATAAAACTTTGATGCTCCATATTGATCAATTTCCGCCTTCAATGCTTTACCGATTTCACCTTCAGGTTGATTATATCGAGTTTTAAAAAGCTCGTTATACTTTGCCATCCATCGGTCAACAGCGTCTTTGTTGAACTCAAAGAACAGTCCTTCTCCCATGCTCTGATTAGCCGGCAATGAATACACCTTTTCAACTGGCTCATTAAAAATCCTTTGACCTTCGTTTCGAACCACTGTTCCGCCAATTCTCATGGGAACAGGCATTGATACTCTGCTAAATCCCAGCTGGGTTAGTGTCATTGCGAGTGTGTCAACTTGCTGTATTTTCTTAAAGTAAGGCTTTAGGTCGGTTGGTAAATCAATATCTTTGAATTCTAGATTAGGAGTCTGTGGCAAAGACTCCGAGTGACTTGCAAACACTCTATACTCCTCAAAACGATATTGCTCGTGTGTGTCTTTTGAAACCTCTTTAACCGCCAGAAAGTGATTCTTGATGATTTCAGCCTGTTCTTGGGTGATATCGATTTCACTATCATAAGCCTTTTCAACGATATCCATTTGCTCCATATAGGTTTCTTTCGTAAGGTTAGGTTTGCGTTCCAACGCCTTAGGATACCACCTAGTATTAAGCAAATCCAACACTTTCTGAAGTAATGGCCCCAATATCTCGTCAGGCATATACTTTGGTGGAATATATAGACTGTTAAACGAATCTGCATAATACACACTGTTACTGGTCACTAGAGCCATTTGCATAACACTTTTTGTCCCGTTAACATCTTTGCATGGTTCATCCGACTTTGTTCCATATCCGTTCCACGGAGTATCTCCTTTACAATAAGGATGAATATTCATAATACCTTCCAGTCCATGAGTCTTACCGCATTTTTTGCATTTCAATGTACCCCAACTTTCAGAGTTGTTTCTGTTCTCAATCCATTGAAGTTCATGTCGACCTCCTTTCTCACAATCTTGACATGGATAATCGAACAATTCGAATCCAGCAGGTTTCTTCATATCCTCCATTTTATGATCTATTCCTGCACAGAACAATTCATACCATGGAATATCTGAAATATGCCCATTCTTGCAAATCAACAAAATAGGTATTTGAACCAGCGTGTCATATATGTCTATAAGTTGGTTATTGTCTTTGAATGATCGATTTGTGTTAGTGTAAGGATCTCTTGGAGGAGCAAAGTATTGTAGTTTTGTATCTCCCGTCTTTTGTTTCCATAAGCTCTCCCATTCTTCTAATGGCTTGAAGTATTTTTCTTTTCTACTATAAAACCATCTCGGGAAATGAATTGCGGGGATATAGAAATGATCCGGCTTCAATTCATGTCCTGTATTCTCTTTGCAACGTAGATATAAGGGATGATCCTTTTCTTTTGGATAATTCCAATTGCTCAGGGATAGGTGAGGAACGTCTATTAGATATTTTAATTGGGGAATTCCTTGATTGTCTTTCAAAAAGACCACAAATCGAGGGTCGTTTATTATATCAACGCCAGCAAATCTTGACAAATACTCAGGATCTGGATCTTTATTATTATTGCTATCGCGATAGTTTTCTATCTGTTTGTTCAAATCCCTAACGAATCCCCAAAATGAAACGGATTTGGGCATAATAAAAAAACCCGCCTTCGTGGTAACTATTGAACCAACTCCTGCATTTGAGGATAGTACCTTATATTTTCCAATACCTTGATTGTATTGTATATCTTTATGTATTTCCATATCACTTGTCTTTTATGTTTAATACTGCTTCGGATTCAACTGTTCGTAGTGACATCGGAACAGCCCACATATAATCAGCTTCATCATCAAGATATGCATCTAATGCCAAGAATAAGTCTTTCCATTTTACTCTCTGCCGGCCAGTAGAATTAAGGAAATCTGACCCAGAATACCGAAGGTGATATTCTCCTTGTTGTTGGTTGTCTACCAACCCTTGCCAATTGTTTAAGGCCTCTTCGATAAACAGTTCGATGTACTCCTCTAGCTCCTTTGTGAGAAGCTCTTTCAATTCACTTGAGAGTTTGTTTGTCCTTTCTAAACGTTCTCTAAAATACACATACATTTCGTTCTTGATTTTAGTCTGCATCTGTACTGAAAGGGTCGAAGCATTTTCAACATTGGCAAGATTGTCATAATGATGTCGAATCATTGCCGCATTGTATAAAGGCAGATACTTGTTAACTGATTTTTTTGAGAAAGGCGTAATTGAAATAGGCTCTACGTAGTAATACAATTTCTCGTGAAACTCCCTGAATCGCTCAAAATGGGACAAATCTCTTGCTCTAAAAGGATTGTGCAATGTAATTACAAGTCCAAGTTTATTTCGAGCTACACGGCTGCTAGCCTGAATATATTCCGCAATATTCCTAGGCATTGAATTCATAATGATTGTGTTGAATCTGTCCACATCCAATCCGACGGAAATCATGTTTGTGGCAAGTATCAAGTCTGGTGGGGTGGTTCCATGAATCCACTCTGTTTTTGCATCATTCTGATGGGGTAATCTATCTGTCGATTTCCAATGCTTCCCAACCTTTTCAAGCTCATTTACGACCTCAGCTCCCGAAAGTCTGCCTGTAAGTTCTGATTTGCTAAATGAAGAATCATAACCATATAGACACTCCAATTTGTCGCTATATCGTAAAACACGTTTAAATAAACGGCGCGTGTATTTTGTGAATTCGGTATAGAACTGGGCATCGGTTTTTCCGACTTCTTTCAAACTATTGAAATAATCAATAATAGAATGATAAAAGTCCATCGCCTCTTCAACAGCTCTTTCAGAAAGACGTGACGCATACTCTTTTTCAAACAGTGCGCGATGAACAAACATGGTCGCAACCAAACGCATTTGAGTGGTCATATGTGTTCTTCCAGTGGGAAGTATCCCTATATATTTCCTTTTGGAAACAAACTGTACTTCACCATCGACTTTTTTGCGCTGATAGAATGAGAAAAACGAATCGTCATAATCAATACCAGGCTTGGGGAAGATGCTTACATCCCTATCATAGAGTGCTCGGATTTGTAATTCAGTATTCCTGGTAGTTGCCGTTGATGATATTATCTTTGGACGGATTATTTGGTTCAAACCATCTTTATAAGAACAAAGCTGGTCGATAGCACATTCAAACAAACTAACAGCTGAACCAAGCGGACCGAGTAACAGATGCAACTCGTCTTGAATGATTAACGAAGGTGGCAGATTATTTAGCCCGCCTTTCCCAAATAGTCTTCTTGAATCTTGTTTCTCTTTCGATGTAGAAACCCTATGGCCGAGCATTGCAAATTTATCCACAGTGCCAAAAAGCAATGTGGGAGGCTCTTGATAGATATACTCGTCACACAACTTTACGGGAAGCACATCGGAAAAAGTACAGTCAATATTGTCGCATCTAAATATGATTTTAGGATCGGACACAGTACCTTTGTTTTGGTATTTTAATGGTTTACCACAACATGGACACAAATCTAAGGGTATTTTTGATTCACGCCGCCTTCCTAAATCATCTATGGTATTCCATTTTTGGCATTCATCAGAAAGGGATTTTGCATTGTTTGGAAGTGAATCGTCTCCAACATAGAGTCCAATCGAAATAGGCTCGTTCCCTAATGCATATATGTTCCATCGGCGCAATTGCTCTAATGCCAATATTAAACGCATAGCACGTTGGAATTGCTGTGTGGCAAGAAGTCGAAGTGTATATCTCATTATCGCGGTCGTCCCACCTCCGTTTTTTGGTTGTTGTCTGCGACGGCAAATGATGGAAAGTGCAATAATACCCAAATATGCTTCGGTCTTACCGCCACCAGTAGGGAACCAAACCAAATCAACAAGTTCATTTCTGTACTTCCATTTAGGATCGTTCTTGCGCTGAATGATACCATCAAGATTAAGCAGGATGAAAGCCAGCTGAAAAGGTCTCCAAGCTGCAGATGTATTCCCAAACAAGTGATCATCTGCACGTTCTTTGTAGAAATCAAAATTTGTTTCTTTGTCAGTCGACCTTTTACTATGCCATAATTGAATAAACATGGCAGAATTCATCAAACGAAAACACATCATGTTGTCAGCGTTCCCTTCAAGAATTAGTCTTATGTTTTCCGCCATTCTTTCACAGTCTTTCTGACATTTGTCAAGATTTTCAAAACCAATCCGCTGGTCTCCTTGCTCTCCTTTCAACACATCTCTTTGCTTTTCGATCCATGCTTGGTATTTGCTTACAAATCCATGTAAATGGGAAATGATTTCATTGTCTGTAGCATCCGAAAAAAGAGATAGCCACTTAAACTCCAACGCGCGCTGATCTTCTAAAATAGGCCGAGGTACTAGTATGCCGTTTTCTTTCACATATGAAAACTTATCGCGAGGGATAGGCTCAACATCTGGTGTCTCAAAAGAAGGGATGAACTCGGAACGAACCCATTTCTTACTTTCAGTTATCTTCCAATCCACTGAACATAAATGGCCTACTGCGTAATCTTTAATCGAACGATACAGATAATTCAAGTGCTCAACATCTTCTTGACGACCGTTATTCGTTCTTTCTTGGTATGGAGCCAACAGACCACTTTCAATCTTGATTTGAACTCCGAAAAAGCAACGTTCATTAACTTTTTCCGTGACAATGGAAAAATAATGATCAGATGATTCTACAAATGGTGTTGAACTATTTTCAAGTTGTACTTTGAAATACACTTTGTTAGTAGAGCTGTTAGCTAATCTGGAGACCTGTAACCATACGGATAATCTGCGAAGATATTCCGACTTTTCTTCATCGTTACCCCCAAAAAGGACATTTAGATTTTCGTGCTCGCGTGGTGAATAGATGACTTTATTACCAACCTTATTCAAATCAATTCCACTCAAATCTATTGTCTTGCAAAATGTATGAGATTGCCAAAAACCAAACGACTTGTTGTTACAAATATTCATCGCATCTTCGAGATAGGATAAATATGTTTCATATCGTTCAATTTCTTTTATCCTGCTATTGATAGATGTTAATTCCCCGTCAGTCAAATAGGTGTCTTTGAAATATTTCAGTTTCCGCCAAAGACGTTCTTTGTACGACTTAAGATATCTGTAATTATCGCCGATTTGTTCGTACTCTCTATCGGTGGTTTCATCTGGATTAAGAGCAACTTTTTTGCACGACTCTTTATTTACTGAAAGAATAGTGTCTTTTACTGTCTTTATTTCCTTGGTAATATCCCTTGTGAGTCGGATGCCACCTTCTGTTATTGCGAAACATTGGTCAAGTTGCGTCTTATACTCATCAAAGAATGTCTTAAACCCATCTTCATCTTCGATTTTTATGACAATGTTACAACATTCTTTATTTGAGATTTTAGTGTAATAACGCCCTGAAATTGTAACTGATAAATCAGTTGGAAGGAGAGGGGCTCCTTTCTTATCCAGACAACACGAAACTCCTATTGTTGTAGGGAATCGTTGACTTAGAGAGTATAAGTCTTCTTCATCTGCGCCTAATCGATTTACTTTTTCGTCAAGTTCTTCACTGCTATTATCATCCAACGATTCTTGATATATGGAATCACTCTCCACTTCTGATTCATCCGTCTTTGGAGTTGCAGTTGCGCTATCTAAAGAAGTGTTTTCTGCCACTTTTCTTTGTGGAAATAAAACAGCAGTACTATATAATGAACCAGGCGTAGTATTAATAACCTCTTCACCAATGCCATTATCATTGATATAACCAAAATGGTCATTGCATCCGCCAGGGCCTTCCATTTGTTCCCTCAGGAACTTTTCAAGGGAGTTTCGTTTTGTCTGAATCATATACTATTACTATAAATGGTTTCAAATTGATGTCAAATAATTGTATCAACATTTTAATTTCTGATGCACTGTTTATTTCGAGTAAAGTAAGTATCTCGGAATGTTCGTCAAATAAATCATCAAAACTACCGTCATTAATAGGTGAAGTTAATATAGATTGAAGTAATGATTCAATTTGATTGTTTAACATCCTAGTATTACTATTTTTTAGCAGTTTCTTGGTCAGAATAACTCTATGATAAGGGGATCCCAAACTAAAACCCAGAAAAGACAATAAACTGTTTTGACTTCTCCTGCTTCTCGGCAAAATCATCGGATAGTCAAAATCAGTCCAACGCTCAAAACCTTTCAACGAAATATCTTTGTCTTTTGGGAATATTGCTTCATAAGTTTTTTCCAGCCCCAACTCATCTACTTTTCTTTTAAGAAGATATTTCCAGAGTTCTATTCCAGAATTAATCTGTTCCTCTGATAATCCATATTGAGAGTCTCTTCGGATAAAAGACTCAGCTTTAAGATCGGAATCAGTCCTCTTTATTAAATTGTCTTTTATCTGTTCTACAAGATCATCTAATAATTGTATCTTCACGTCTTTTAGCATAAGAGCCTTCTTCCCTTCCACCTCAGAAACAACGCCTTGGAACTGACTTTTTTCATGTAACAACTCTTTTAGACTAGATACACATAAGCGATCACCATCACTGTATAGGACACGCTCCGACAGAAGCTTTTTGATAGTATTATGATCATTAAACACGATAGAACACCTTTCTGCCATGTACTCACGAGCATCGGCTTCTGCTTCGTCCAAGTTACTTATAATATTGGGTATTACCGGCTTTTTTATGTTTCTTTTATTCCAACCAATAAGCTCACTTCTAAACGAAGAGAAAAGCAATCCGTTAAGATCCTTATCGTAAAAATATCTGTTCCACTCATAGTAATTATTATGAGTGAGCCTATTTATGATAGTCAATCCATGTTGCCCATCTTTCAAAGGAAGAGGATCAAAAGAATTTGGATAAGTCTTGTATTTTTCGTCTGTGTATCTGAAAGAAAACAAAATAACGAGTTCTACATATAATCCATCTCTAAGTTGGTTGAAATCGACTATGTAAACTTTTCTTGTTTCCGAGGAGAATATTTTTCTTATGATATCTTTATATACTTTGTTTATGCCTGGAGGGAGAACAAAAGCAACTGTGTGGTAATGGTTCAGTTCATCAATAAGCCGAAGCTTAATTTCCTCATCCCAGAAATGCTTATAGTAATTGAGAAATGATTTAACGTCTTGAGGAATAGAAATACCCGTCTCTTCTTCACACTCTTCTATAAAAGCGTTTTGCGTTGCATATGTAAACGCCAAGGATAGACTGTTCTTGATCCTATAATTATGTGGAAGGTCATCAAAAAACGAATCAATATTAGATGTGAAAATATCACGTTCATCAGAATCGATCATTCTGAATTGACCTTGTTTTGGATCTCTGTCAAAAAACAGATCTAATTCTTCAGGTGTAAAAGTAATAAAGCCATCGAAGTCATTGAACCTCTTAATCTCTCGTTTTAACAGATTTGATACAATTGTCTCTTTGATGTTTTGTTTTGCATAATACAAACGAAAAGGCTGTTCTGAAATGTAAAACACAAAACAGTTTTTTATACCCACCCCATATTGATTCAGACGTTCCAATTGATCCAAATTATACGAATAGGTTGTTTTACCTCTATTTTGAGAATGAAAAACGAAGATGTTTTCAATGTTAGGCACGTTATTTCTGTTACTCCTAATTGTCGCTTCGACATCGTCTGCCGTTTGATCACAGGTTACTATTGCACTGTAGTCACTATATAAAAAGTCTGTCGCGTACAATTGCTCAAGCCATGGGTTTTTGTCTTGCTTTCTTGTTGTTATATCTTTTTCTTGAACAACAAATAAAGACTTCCCTGCGGTTTCATTCTCAATTGTTCTATTCCCAAATAGTTTTAAAAGCTTTGTATAATATGCCCTTTCCTCCTGAAGAACCTTAAATCGCTTGTGCTTTGAAGACACGCCCACGGGTAGTACTATGGGGCCAGTCGTTTTCTTTTTGGCAATTGAAAAAAACTTCGATGAATATGTGAAGGCAACCTTTTGAATTAAAAAACGCACCAACAGTTCTCGCGCCCAATCGGGACATGTAGGCAAATAAATAACATGATAATTAATACCTTGTCCAGGAACTCTTTTTGTGTAATAATCGACGATGTTGTTCATTGCACATAAAAAGTTTCGCCCTAAATCTACTTTCGAATGAAACATCATATTACATATGGCAGAAAAGCTGGTGCTTTCTTGCATAATTAAATCAGTGAAACCTTTATGTGTGCCCATAGCTATTGCAAAACTAATAATTGAACATCCATTATTGCCCTGGTCATACCGACATACAACTCAAATGTGCTTATTTCAGTACGCCCATTTATAATTAGAATAACATGCTTGCATTCTAAACCTTTGTAGGCTAACATTGAAGTAAAACCTATTTCAGAAGTATCTTGGCATATATTCCTAGTGGTTAATTCTTTGATTCCTTCAATTGTAGCAATTCGATCGTATAGTTTTTCGTTGCCTATTGTTTGTTCCTTTTTTGTGCCAGAATCGGCAAGCATAACATACTCGTTCCAGTTTTTAGAACCTTCTCTTATCTCTTTCTTTATCTGGTTGATATGTTTTATCAACTGCTTTGCACCATCAAAAAAGAAAACCTGCGTTGACGCATAGTTATCATTGATGATACATTGAAACAATTCTTTTGCAGAGATACCATCAAGTAGTTGTTTGGCAAAAGAAACGATTTCTTTGTTCGTTGGAACACGTTTATTTGTGTCCAAAACAAATCTAGCTCCATTTAGGGCCAACAGATCTGCAATTTCGTCAATCTGTCTAGATTCTTGGTTGTAACCTTGTTCTGTGTCAAAAAACACTAAGTAGCGACCAGTAGAAATCCCGTCTTTTGTAACTGATGTTAAAGCGTTAAGAAGGGGAATTGCCCCTTTATCCAAAACATCTTGTGCTTCATCAATTACAACATAATCGTATGGAACAAAGTCGTGTTGTTTCCTAATTGCAGAAAACAAAAACTCCAACTTGTCGTTGGCGACACCGCTTGATATTTCATCCAATGAAAGCTTCTCCGATAAGACCTGGTTTTGAAGATAGAAGATAAATGATGCGAATTGTTCAACACGGCAGTTGGGAAGACCAGCATGCCACAATTCACTCTTGATTTTTGCCTCTAGCAATTTATTCCAGCACAGATACAATCCCTTAAGTGTATGATACTTCTCAATATATGCACGAGCAATTGTTGTTTTGCCTGTGCCGGGACCGCCTTCAATAAAAATTCGTTCATTCTTTTGGAGGCTATTGAAAGTACTGAGATTGTCAATATTTAAGCGTTGTAAAATCGCTTCCATTCCTCTTTCCGAGTAAACATTTCTGCTGCGGTCGTCAAAATTGAATAATAATGACTGTATCGCAATTCCCACGTCTTGTGCTTGAAGATCTGGTCTATGCCATCCGTTATTCTTCTTATCTGATTCTAAAACTTCAATGCAGAAATCGGCAAATGATTTGGTAGAGTCGTCATGTTGAATTTTTGACCACAGTTTATACCCCAAATCAGTTCTCGGATTGACATTAGTATGCTCCATTCTAGTGTGAGGGAAGGCACACACTGTATCAATAAACAATTGCGAAGCGCTAATTACCCTATTGTTTATAAGAGCGTACATGTAATCTCTTGCTTGGTCAAAAGGCGATCTCTCCATATAGGTTCGCTCTCGAGATACTTCGTAATAAAACAAGCCCTGTTCAATGCCGATTTTCCCCCCCTTTACTTCTATTACGATTACGCCTTTCCCCGATACCAACAAGAAATCAATTTGTATTTCGTTCTGATTCTTAACAGAGACGGGCAGTCTTAGATTATGCCAAAAATGCCACGTATACTCACTTTTTGAACAATCAGAATAGATGCGCCTAAACATCTCTATTTCACCATAAAGGGGACTGCCATCATTTTGGGTGATGATTGCTTCCAAATCACTGGAGTTGTTATAGCTGACATGAGATATGATGGGCATGTTATACAGTAATTACAGGGTTCTCCCATAGTTTGGGATTGATTAGGTCTGACATCTTATAGTTGAACATTTCCAAAAGCTCCTCACGATGCTCGGGAAACATCTCCAGCACATCCAACAACGACTGTAAAGTCTTACAGATCTTACGCACTTTCCCGCGCGAGTCCACTCTTTCGTAATAATCAGTCTCAAAATCCCTTTGGAATTCGACAAACGATTTGATTTCTTTTTGCACATCAAACCCAGCCTTTTGTTCCCAGTAGGTTTGATTACGATAAGCATATTCCCAGAACGACATCTTTTTATAAAAAGCTTGCTGGTTGCACCAACGTGCTATCTGGATATAGAGATTTGAAACAGGTGCCTTTTTGTAGTCTTCATGGCGCATAAGATAGCCCACGCAACCATAAGACATCAAAACTTTTATGCGTTGGAATATTTCCCAAATATCTTTATAGAATTTGCCTGGATTATTCTCACTTTGCTTAAATCCGCAAAAAAGGTAAAATTTGGTGCCTTTATTGGGATTATAGTGCTTCCATATCTTCAAAGCGCGTTCTATCAGTGGACGGTCTTTCCAGTTGTCAAATGCAAAGATGAAGTCGCCGTGATAACGAGCATGTGAGAGCATTTCTGCCATTTCCTCTCCATGTGGGCTCTCTGCCAACATTCGCTCATCAAGACCTTGCCGGAACTGAAAGGGACGACCAGTATCTATTAGTTGCTGTAGTCTTACCCGCCAGACATCAGGTTCTGAAGCAAGGAAGTTGTCATCCCATAAGTAAATGTACGGACGTACTAAACGACCGTGTTCATCGCGCTCATCGTCAAGGAACCATTCGAGGTTGGAATAGGGGGAAATTTTATCTTC
The DNA here is from genome assembly GCA_045597845.1 of Bacteroidales bacterium. GTDB lineage: Bacteria > Bacteroidota > Bacteroidia > Bacteroidales > P3 > Colimorpha. The sequence goes on from JAZLKZ010000121.1 coordinate 20,460, forward strand.
CAATTTATTGATGCAGAACGGACAATGACGGATGCATCCTCTCGTGAGGAAACCAATGCTGTATTTTTGATAGTCTTTATACTTATCCCGTTTGAAACCATCTGACTTTTTTCTGTCAACAAACTCATCGTAAAGGTGATAGTACGGCATCTGACGAGCCAAGTCAATGCCATGAGTGCGAGATCCTCCACGATGATTGGGATACTTGTTAAGGAACTTGTCGCATTCTAACTGGCTCATATCCTTCTCTCGTTCGTACCGATACTTGTTTACGTTCAATTCGTTGGCATAAAAACCAGTGCCACCTTCACGAATCTTTCTTTTCTGAGCATCCGTTGCTTTCTCATAGAATGCGGGCATCCTCGTGAAGGTAAAAACGCGAGAAATGTAGATAAGATTATAGGGAGTGATGTCTTCGTCTTGATTGATAATCAGTTTGAAGTCTATTCCATTATCGTTGAGGAATCCAGCGAGTTTCATCAACACAAGGTTAGGATGCCGAGTCCCGTTGCACATCAGGTCGGCATCCACAAGCCCTATCTTGATGTTTTGTTTCGCCATAGTTATTAGTTCTTTGTAGGACATATCAGTGTCCTGACATCCACGTCCAACACTTTGGCAATTTCGGTCAATTGTGGCAAGGATGGCTGTACTTTGTTGAGGCACCAGCGGGAGACGGTGTTCTCCTGCCGACCTATCTGCTCGGCCAACCAACGGCTGGTTTTGCCCTGCTCCACAAGCACCACCTTGATACGATTGTAGTTTTCGCTCGGTTGATTATTCATCATATTTTGTAGATTTTTCAATTTGCAAAGATACAATTTATTTCTGATATGGCTAAAAAAATATATGAACATCTGATCTGTAGTCAAATGCTCTAGTGTTGCAATATGGCGGTTTACAAGTTCTTTTTATTGGTTTTGCGATACAAATAAGTCGTTCGGAGTAGGTGGACAAAGTGGAATCAATGTTCAAAATTGATGTCTATTCCTATCTCCCGATAAAATAGAATCCCTCATCAAGAGCACACTCAATATAAAATTCTGGGGATCGCAGTGATGGTCTCTGTGGTTGAATCTTTCGTGTGGCAAAGAATCAATGTGTTATTGGTTTGTTGTTCAATTCTTTAATTATGTATTAAATATATTTGCACTTTTTTTAGGGCATATTTATGTGTTTTTTGCACTTTTTTTAGGGCATATCAAAAAATATTCGTAATTTTGCTGCCGAAAACGTAATACAACATATACTATGATAGATGATGTTTTAATGGATTTTATGCGCGAACAGTTGGCTATGACAAGCCTTGATTTTGTGCGCTATAACCATTCTGAAATTGACTGGTCGCTGAGAATGTTTGGGATTGTGGGCCCCCGTGGAGTAGGCAAGTCGACCCTCATAAAACAGCATATAATTTTTGAAAAGGAGAACCAGAAGGCTCTATATGTGTCTGCCGACCACAGCTATTTTTCTCAACATACTTTATTGGAAGTGGCATCCGCTTGGATTAAAGAAGATGGCACTCATCTGTATATCGACGAGATCCACAAATATGAAAACTGGTCTACGGAGTTGAAGAACATCTATGACGGACACCCTTCATTGTATGTCATATTTACTGGCTCCTCTGTTCTCGACCTACTGAAAGGGCAGGCCGATTTGAGCCGCCGTGCGGTGATGTACAATATGCAGGGATTGTCTTTCCGAGAGTTCCTGGAGATGTTTCACGGAATAAAGATGCCTAAATACACATTAGGTGAGGTGATTGACAACAAAGTTGACGATAAGATATTGCCACATCCGCTGCCCTTGTTCCGACATTACTTGCAGGATGGCTATTATCCGTTCAGCAAGGAGGGGGCTTTCAAATCGCGTCTTGATCAAATCATCACGCAGACTCTTGAATCTGACATACCGCAATACGCATCGCTGTCGGTCTCTACAGGAAGAAAACTGCGTAGGCTGATGGGCATCGTGGCACAGAGTGTGCCATTCAAACCCGACTATTCCAGCATTGCCAATGCTATCGGCGTGAGCCGCAACGTGCTGCCAGACTATTTTCTTTATATGGAGCGTGCCGGTATGATTGGCCAGCTGCGTGACGAGACCGGCGGATTGAGAAGTCTCGGAAAGGTAGAGAAAACCTATCTGGACAACACCAATATGATGTACGTACTCGGAGCGGACAGCACAAATACAGGCAACATCCGCGAGACATTCTTCTTCAACCAGACTCGGATGGTCTGCGATGTCATTTCATCCAAGGTATCGGACTTTGTAATCGGAAAACACACCTTTGAGGTGGGAGGAAAGAAAAAAGGCAAAAAGCAGATTGAGGATGTTCCCAACGGCCATATCGTGAAAGACGACATTGAGTATGGCCACGGAACAAAGATTCCACTTTGGACTTTCGGTTTGTTGTACTGACCGAATGCACCAGACAGAAACGGGTCTGTCCTAACTTTCTTGGTCACCTTTTGGTCACCTTTTTGACGTTTTCTTGGATTGTATTAGTATTATTAGCCTTCTGAATTATTGTACCGCAACGAATTACAATCAAATAGATTTAAAGAGCTGCAATAGTGGCAGTCCTGTTCCGGGCACCAAAAAGATTTTGCAAGTAACTCTAAATGAGTGAAAATGCAAAATCTTTTTTCTTTTATATCCCAGTTTTGGCCACCTTTTGAGAAAGAGAATGAAAAAGGGATGTCGTATGACACCCCTTAAACATTTTTGCAATTCCTCTTCAAAACAACCCATCCACAGTGTGGCGAGTGCCGCTGTGGATGGGTTGTTTTGAGACGGTATCAAAGTGTGCCGCAGCACTCCTTGGAACATCTGGTATAACCATAATTTGACTGCACGATAAATTGGCAGTAATTACACTCTATACCATGATATATAAAAATTCTTATAGATTCTCAAAAAATCTATAAGAATTTTCTTTTGTTTGTATACCCGATATCCTTGCTTGTGGTATTCCGTTTATAGCATATAAACGTGCTGTGTATAGATTCATCTATTTACTCAAATCTGGCGAAATCAAACTATCAAACCGTTCGCTTTTCACATAGTTACTTTTAACTTTGTTCACTGGAACTTTTGTCAAGAAACCCTTCTCAACAAGTCCCTCCAAATCCAATCTGGCGGTAGGTTGACTGATGCCAAATCTATTCTCAACCTCTTTTACTGTAATGGCCATATGTGGATTGTCTCTAAACAAAGACATAATGGCGGCCTGTCTTTCATTCACACCATTGTTGATGATGTAATTGGTGTTTCCTTGCCTTTGGGCAATTTTTCTACTAATATACGATTGTAGTTCCTTGAAAGCTAATTCAAGCACCCTAAGGTTATAAGTGATAAAATACCCTATATCACCTCCGTCAGATTCGGTGTAAAGGTATGACTTTTCATAACTCGCTTTGCTCTTGTATATCACTCTTGAAATAGAGAGATATTCCGTCAACCAATACCCTTTCTTTAACATGTACCAATAGAAGAGTGCTCTTGCAGTTCGTCCATTTCCGTCCACAAAAGGATGCACATACGCTACCATAAAGTGAATGACAATAGCCTTGATGATGGGGTGAATGAAATTATCATCATTATCGTTATTGGCGAACTTGCATAGTTCATCAACAAAATTAGGAATTTCCGTGTAAGTGGGAGGTGTGTGGACGATTTCTCCGGTAATATCATTTCCAACGACGATATCGTCAGATGTTCTGAATCTTCCTTCGTCATCTGATGAGTCCAAAGTTTGATGAGTCATCAGGGAATGGATATGGAGTAAAAGTTCAGGGGAAAGGTTCTCTTCTTTATGCTCTGTGATGAATCGAATGGAAGTATAGTTGTTGAATATCATCTGTTCAGAACGGCTACGTGGGGATATCTTCTTCCGAAGCATCTCTTTTGCAACCTTTCTGGTTGTAGATGCACCCTCCATTTGGCTCGATGAAATGGCTTCTTCCATTAACGATGATATCAAATATTGAGTTCTGTCTTCGTTTGGAATGACAGACGAACTGCCCCAAGTTCCACCAAAATTCATATCAAAATAATGGCACTGCTGTTGCATTTTATTCGTTATGAACACTGTCAGACCGTAGTCCCTCCATATAACTCTACTCTGGGCAAATCTACTGAGTTTGATTGCTGCCCATAAATCACCTGCACTTATACCCGTTTGACGAGACCTGTATTTCACATCAGACCAGTACCAGTAATTGTCGTTTGCCTCACTTATCAGCTGGCGTGCATCATCTCTACGATATACTTCTAACGCTTTCTGCAGAGATTGTTCTTTTATCTGTGGAGGTTGTTCTATCATTTGAATCTCTTTTTTTCAAAATGCAAAAGTACAAAAAATCTTATAGATTCTTAAAAAAACTTTAAGTTTTTGGGATTTATTAAATATTTTCTCATTGTAATTAATTGAATTTATGCAATCTAAAATAACAACAATAACTCTTGCAATAGTAGGCTATGCCAATAAAAAACTTATAAATCATATAAAAATCTATAAGAATATTGTGGTTTTTCTGCAATAAACAGTGATGGAAGAAACAAACACAACAATAATCGTGTTGTCTTGTTATATTAATCGAAAATCAGTTTAGATTAGTGTTTTAAGTGTTGGCCATATTTTGGCCATATATTGTGTTCATTAGCAGTTATCGGTGTATTATTTGAACACAATAAAAAATGTAATAAGCAAAATAACAAATGCTTATGAATATCAGAAAACAATCAAGGCGTTCCTGTTCCGGGTACCAAGAGAATTCTACAAGTAGTTCAAGATGAATGAAATGTAGAATTCTTTTTTTTGTGCATATTTCAATTTTGGCCATAATTTTCAAAAAACAATAAATGATTCGTGGATAATGTAGTATAGAAAGGATAATAATATGGGACGTACAAAATTGAAATTTGATTATTTAATTGAATATACAAACGTAATTGAGTTGTTTTCGGATAGATTTTCACTTCGTAGAGTACGGAGCAGAACCGGGAGAGCAATCAACACTTTAAGAAAGTTAAGGAGAATGTTCCCTCCGGATTGAACGATAGAACACACTGCTAACCTCCTGTAGATTAATCACATTAGGTATTATTTTACGACCGAATCCCAGTGAGCAACTCACTGGGATTCTTTTTTTTATGACGGTTGTATACAATAATTCAAAAACAATTACGTTATATACAATGTTCTTATCTTGAAGTTACAAAAAGTTTAACCCAAAGTTAAATATGGACGATTTGAATAGAATAAAAGTGGTTCTTGTTGAGAAAAAGAGAACAAGTAAATGGTTGGCAGAGCAGTTGGGAAAATCTGCTTGCTCTGTCAGCAAGTGGTGTCAGAACACTGTACAACCGGACTTGCAGACACTCGAAAGCATATCGAAGTTGTTGGACGTAGATATTCGGGATTTGATAGTGAGTACCAAAAAATAGCGATTATTTTTTTGATTACTATCCTGTTTGGGATATCACGTTTGTCAATATCCTTTTTGCTGATTTTAAGAATGATATTATTATCAATCAATAAAAATATGTTTTGCATAAAATAAAATGGAACGGCTAAAAGATAAATTATTTAATGGGTTCTCTTTTGAAGTGATTGGAGAGAATTCCAGAGACGAATATGGAACGAAGAAATACTTTTTATTTCTTCGTATTAAAAACCACAATGATAAGAGAAAAAAAATACAAATTGACCTGAAATACATTTCTTCAGAGTTCGGATATAAGCGTGCTTCTGGTTATGAACCATCTACATTTGGCTATCCTTGGGCTGGTTATATTCCTGACAACACTTTTGTTGATTTACAAATTGAGTTTCGTGATTATATTACTTCTGGTTGTGATGACGATCGGATAGAAATGGAAATTAACGAAGGAAAGTTTGCTTCGTTGAAGTTATTAAGGGAAAAGGGTGAATGGATGGTAGTGGAATCAAAAGGAAGAAGCAATTACAATAAAATACTAAAAAGCAAAATAGAACATCTTGAGGCTCTTGAAGAACAGTGTGGATTAACTCTTCAGAATTTTTCAGTACAAGTAAAAAATGAAAATAATATAGACGTATATTGTGAGGTTCTCTTATTACCTGAGAAAAAGTCCAGAATAGAATTCGCCATAAAGTTGGCTATTTATGATAGCGACAATAATATTGTTTATACTGATTGCGAATCAAGATTAGATGATGAATTCAAAGGATTTGAAGTATTGCATTTTGGTACCATAGAAATGGATATTACAGTTGATGAAATTAGTAAAATACTAATCTACCCCGTATGGTAAATAATGATTTATTGACATTGAGGGAGACCTTAATCACTGAAGCAAAAAACTCTCCGATGCTTTTGTCGGATTTGGCTGGTCTAGAAATATATGTTTCTGAAAGTTATGACAATCGCTCTTTTGTTGAACTATTACAAAATGCAGATGATGCAAAGGCGACACGTTTTTCTGTAAAACGTTGTGGCGATTACTTGCTCGTTGCTAATAACGGGCGTCCATTTAATAAAATGGATTTGGAAAGTCTTTGCCGAAGTGCTTCATCCAACAAAGATCGTGGAACGTCCATTGGTTATCGTGGTATCGGATTTAAATCGGTTGTTGGTATTGCAAAGGAGGTGCACCTTGTTAGTGGGGATTTTGAAATCACATTTTCAAAAGACCAGACTAAACAGATTATCCCACAAGCCTCAAAAGTCCCTCTCATCAGAATCCCTCACAATTTGGACCGGTCTGTCAAAAACCTATTGGTAAATGAAATAAAAACATTACAAGACGAGGGGTATAAAACGATATTCATCTTTTCGGGCTTAATTGCTAACAAAATAGACGAAGAATACACGTCTTTTACTAGTACAACTATTTTGTTTTTGAATAATATTCAAGCCATAGAGATTCATTTAAACAAAAAGATCACGGCAAGCATAACTGTACTTGAGGAGAACAATAGAGGACGTGTTTTGAGGGTATCAACAACTGATGCCATATCTAATTGGCTTGTATGTTCTAGTTCAAATTGTAGTATTGCTTTTTCCATTGAGAATAATAGGGTCGTGAGACTCCCTGAAAATGAAGCCACTATTCATTCATTTTTGCCCACAGAAGACAGTTGCGGGTTGGGAGTTGTGGTGAATGGTGATTTCAGTACGGACCCATCTCGACGACATTTGATAATGGATGACAATACTCAAAAGGTCATTTCAAGTCTCTCCAACTTATTTGCTTTCCTATGGAAAGATGCTTTAGAGAGACAAGATAAGAATATTCTTGATGCATTGATGCCATATTTTGACCTGAAACTGATTCAATTTATGAAACAATCTTTTGAGAAGGAATTTGCCATAAGAATTAAAGAATCATTTGGCAAAAGACTATCATATTTAAAATTAGCACCATCTTGGTTGAACACAGGGGATTACGCTAAAATAATGGCAGCTTCTAAATTCCCATATATAACTCCAGAATGCAGTGAAGTTTATGGATTGAATATTTTTCTTAAATTTTTAGGATGCAAAACTCAGGATATTGGCACACTATTGTCAATAGTAAGCAAAGCGGAGATATCCGTTTTAGGGTATGCTCAATTGGTTGCGGCAGGAATAAAAGAGTTGTTGATGAATCATCATATGGAATCCCTAATTAATACGAATTTAGTGGTTTCTAATGGGAACTTGTATTCTCTCAAAACAATAAACGAAAAAAGAAAGAAAATAGATGAGAGTTTCGTTCAGCTACTGAATGACAATGGCGTTTCCAAAAACGACATTAGATGGTTCCTCAAAAAAATGAAACTGACCGACATAGACAATATTCAATTTTCTGATGAAGATAAAGGGGGGCATAATAACAGAGTAGATGGAGATACAGCAGAAAACACATCAATTGTTTCTCGGTGGTATGATAATGCAGTCAACTCAAAGCAAATTGTGAATAACGAAGGAATCCAAAGATGGAGAAGTGCAGAAGAAAACGCACTAGTTGCATTGAATGCACATGGATTTCGTCTAAAAGATGTAAGTAAGCAAAATATAGGATACGATTTGGAGGGATATGACCCAAATGGAAATAATATCTGTATTGAAGTGAAATCCATTGACTATGTCGGGCAAAAATTCAGAATGACAAACAATGAATTCGCTGCTGCTCAGTTTAAGCAAAACATTTATTATATTGCTCTTGTTTTTCAAAATAAGGAAACATTAAAAATTAGTTTAATAAAAGACCCGGTTAATTGTCTTGACTTGACAAGGCAATGTGTTCAATGGGTATGGGAATGTTCTGATTACGAATTTAAACCAATGTCATTCGGGTTATAAATATCCAAACATTGGTGATGTGCATAGTACCCACCCACATCAATAATCTCTAATATCAAACTAAATCCTTGCCTTTAAAGACAGACGATGATTAATACCATATCGGAACTTTTGAAAGAATTTGTTGAGGCAGAAAAGCAGATTCTAAATAAACATAACATTAAACATTGCCCTACTATTGGTAAAATGTATGAGGGTTTAACCGAAGCTGTTTTAGACAGTTCTATTCCTGAGGGATTTAATCTTACCGTCTCAACACAGAGTTTCATTCTCGGATGTGACACTGAATTCGATGTCATTTTATCAGAAGGAGAAGGCGAATTAATCCCATACACAAATAGTTTTAGATTCAAACCATCACAAGTAATTGCTATTATTCAAGTAAAAAAGACGCTTTCTGGTAGAGAAATAGCAAGTAGTTATAGTAATTTATTACAAGTGGCTGATGTGTGTCAAAAGGACATCCAGCCAGTAGAGGCATTTTTGTTCAATGATTCTTTTAGGCATATTTGCCATAAAGAGGTATCAGCGTACGACAAAGGTGTGCTAAACAAACAAGAAGAGGCGATATACCATTCTCTTATGATGGATAGTTTTTTCCCTTTACGTATTGTCCTTGGATATAATGGATATAAAACAGAACTGGGAGTACGAAATAGTTTTGCTGACTTCTTGGAAAGCAGTATTTATCCCACACCTATCAAAGGCTTTTCGCCAACCTCATTTCCTAATTTAGTAATTAGCGACAACTTCTCACTAATAAAACTAACAGGATGCCCTTATTTCGTTCCTCTAGGGGACTTAAAAGCAGGGTGGTGGGAAATAATGGCATCCAGCCATTATAATCCCTGGTTCATTTTCCTTGAGATGTTATGGACGAAATTATCATACAGGTTCCATATTATTCTTGAGGGTTTATTTGAAGAAGACCTTTTAACAGAACCTCATTCACCGTTTCTACGAGCAAAAATACATTTTAATGAAATAGAGGAGGCTGATGGTTGGGAGTATGAGTATTCTGTATTGAGCGAAAAAAAACTTTCAACTAACAACAGAATGCAAGAATGGGAACCTTTAGTTGTTGATACAATACAAGCAACAATACTTTTGACATTAAATCAGCATAGTATAGACATTTATAATGCCTCCGAATTGGAGGTCTTCGTTAAAAAAAATGGATATCCATCTTTGTTGTCCATAATTACGTATCTTGAAAAAAAAGGTTTTGTGACCATTGAGGGAAACGAAGCAAGTCTCCTCGTAAAGCAATTGGACCTTGTGGCTTCTCGTGATGGAAAAATGTATGCATTTGATGGTTCTAACGATAAAATGTGCCAATGGTTTATAAAAACAAATAAAAAATAATATCAAAAAGAATATATATCCTATGTCCAAAATCCACATAATACCAGATGGGTTTAACCATGAACTCGAACTGCAGCTTGCCTACTCAATCAAGGCGGGTTTTCCCCTCACCTGCCGAGGACTACCAACACGAGACATTGGATTTCAATAGAGACCAAACAATGGCTGTCATTGGGAAGTTACTAATGACAAGGAAAGATATGATAAATGATAGGATAATGGCTGTATAATGAGGATTGTGTTTGATTCGCCTCCCTTGTCCATAAAATGGCCATATTTTTGACGTTTTATTGGATTTTGTTGTATTGTTTGAATGTATAAACAATTGCAAAATACGAAATTATAGACAATAGGGCTTAACAAGAAGTAATCAAGGCGTTCCTGTTCCGGGCACCAATAAAAAGAAGACCAGGAGGTCTTCTTTTTTTATGCCTTCCTAAGTTCAACCCACAAATGCAACTTTTACAGAAAAAGAGGAGCAGATAAGCCGAAGTTTGTTAAAATTCAAAAGAGAAACCTCCCACAAATGAAGATTTCCCTTTTGTTTTTAGGGGGAATGCTCATCTTTGCTTCCTTCCAAAAAGTAAAAGATACGAAGCATTTAACCGAGGCGCAAGGGTACACAATTTCCATGATGTACGGAAATGAATTCACGATAGCCCAGATTTCCAATACGATAGGGGTGTACAAAAGCACCATAAGCGTCACCATAAACGACCGAATGACAGGATTTTCATGGTCAGAGTAGCTGGACGACAAGGAGGCTGACAGTGTCGCAGACGCCATCATTCGGATGCTGTTGCCGTTCAAGGGATATCTGCATACGCTCACCTTCGACAACGGACGAGAGCTCGCCCACCTCGAGAAGGTGGCGGAGTCTTTGGGTATCAGCATATTCTTCGCGAAACCATATCACTCTTGGGAAAGAGGATCAAATGAGAATACCAACGGACTTTATCGGCAATACATCCCGAAAGGTACTGATTTTCAAGTGCTGGACAGGGACCTGTTGCCTGCCGCCAGACTGATGCTTAATACGCGCCCGAGAAAAAGACTGCAATTCCGATCGCCCATTCAAGAAACATTTCGTACATTTGCATCTGATAGTAATTTAGTAAATATTCTCAACAAAGTTGCATTTCTTATTGGAACTTAAGGGGAAAGGAATTCAGATATTTTTTTTTGTCATATCAAGAAAAAAAAGTATTTTTGCAAACTTATTATGTAGAGTGTAATTGTGGGTTTTGTTTTGTGTTGTAACTGATAATGAGGGAGATGATTGTGTTTTATCGTGTTTTGTCAAGGCCCTTGTAGTTGGGTGTTTAAGATTTTGTTTATTAATAATACATCATACAAATTATAAAATGGTTTTGTTATTCCCATTGTTAAGGGCATCGCTATTTGGCGAGTCTCTCCAGCCTGAGCAGTACAAGTCATTGTCTGCAAAGGAGTGGGAGGACTTGTTTAAGGAGTCCGTGCGTCAGAATGTGGCAGCCATTGCATGGGATGGAGTCCAACGTTTACCCGACGAAGTCCAGCTTCCGGTTCCGGTTAAAATGTTTTGGATTTCAGAAAGCGAGAAAACCATTGAAGAGACATGGAGACGTAAGGCAATAGCCGAAGAATTGTTGAACGTTTTTAGTGACAAAGGTGTCAATGCGGCAATACTGAAAGGAGAGACCGTTGCTTGTTGCTACCCCAAACCCGAGTTGCGCTATTATAAAGATATTGATATCTACCATGGCGAAGATTGGAAGAGGGCAAATGAGATTGTGCAGAACGAGTTGTCGGTGAAGTTGGACAAAAAATATCATCATCATATTGTCTATTCATACAAAGGCGAAAGGATTGAGAACCATTATCATCTCCTCAATCATTATAAATATCCATCGAATATCTTCTTCGAATCTTCCTTGCGGAAGCTTTTCCCAAGTCCAACATTCGATGCCTTGTTCCTTTTGAGGCATATGGCGTGCCATTTTGCAGTGGAGAAGATATCGCTGAGACACCTTTGCGATTGGATGATGTTTGTGCGAGTGCATAAAGGCGATGTTGATTGGAATCTTGTGCAACAATACGTCGAACGTTATCATATGAAGTCGTTTGTGGCGACGTTGCATGGCATTTTGGAAAATGAGTTTCATTTCGACATTTCTTGGTATCCGTGTCAAGGTCAGTCCGGTCTCGAGAAAAGAATGATAAATGATATTTTCGCCCGACAGGCGGATAAGCAGCGGATTCCAGACTTTTTTAAAAACTATTGGAAATTTAAAATAACTTTTAACGATCCTGTTTCGGTGGCATTGTTCTGTCGAGCACTTTCAAAGGTTACGCACTGAAAAATATAGAATCAATAAAATAATAAGAATATTAACTTAATCACAACAAACATGAAAAAAATCTTATTGTCCATTTTGGCCATTTGTTGTTTTGCTCTTGTCGCTCCCGCACAGACGCAGAATAAACCAGAAAGAGGCCCTCGTTTGGGCGTTGCAAAAGACTCCATGGATTACATGGTAGCATCGCCTTTCAACAACTGGTTTTTGTCAGTTGGTGGTGGTATCCAGACTTTCATTGGTAATGAGTTGTATGCCTCCGCACGCAAAAACAAATTCTTCAACTACAACCTTTCGGCAGAATTCGGCAAGTGGGTGCTCCCCGACCTCGCTGTTTCTTTGCAGGCCAGTTGGTTTGATGTTGACGGTCAGACTAATTATCTTGGATTGCAGCCCTTTGTTGAGAATACGGGAGATGATGCTTATCAGCATTTCTACGCTCATGCAGTTTCAGTGATGGGTTTGGTGACCTTGGATTGGACGAACTTGATTCGGGGTTACGAAAAAGGTATGCATCGCCATCTGCACATCATGACCCCTGTAGGACTTGGTGCCGCCATGCTCTATGGCGAACAGAAAAATTCCAGTGTCCAAGCTCTCCGCGACCATGAGGTTGGAGAAATGCGTAAAAACTTCGAACTCTGCTACACCGCTGCCTTGCAGCTCGAGTACGTCACAAAAGGTATTTTGGCATTTGACCTTTCCGCTCGCATTCTTGGTTCCGAGTCTACTTTCGACTGGTCTCCCTACGACAATTCCTACTCTCGTTTCGATCTTATGCCTCAGGTGCTTGCAGGCGTTAAATTCAACTTTATCGACAAAGAACGTCGCGAAAAGCTGATGAACAACACTGCTGAAGAAAAGCTTCTGCTGAACTCTGTATTCTTGCCCTCTTCCGATATCTACGAACTCAAAGAGGTTGACAATCTTACCGCTTCTCTCTTCGACGACAATGGTATGTTGATTCCTGGAAACAGCGGTGTTCACATGGACAAGGAAGGTCAGTTGGTTGACAAGAACGGCAACCCCGTTCCCGAAGGTGTTCATTTGGATAAGAATGGCGATCTTGTTGACGCTAATGGTAATTATCTCGATCAGTTCTGCAATCCTATCGCCGAAGGCGTTCATGTCGAGAATGGTCAGATGGTTGACAAAAACGGCAATCCTGTCGCCAGTGGCGTTAAGAAGAATGCCGATGGTCAGTTGACCGATATGAATGGACAGCCCATCTCCGATGGTCTTACCCTTGATCCCGATGGCAACTTGGTTGACAAGAACGGATATGTTCTTAACAATGGTACTCATTTCGACAATGATGGTTATCTTGTAGATGCTGATGGCAATTATTTGGATGCCAACGGCAACCTGATTGGTAGCAAGGTTCACTTGTACAATCCTGGTCACAATGGTCAGGGTCTCTCTGACTTGCAAGCCAAACTCGACTCTGTCGAGGTGGCCAACAAGGATCTCTTGAACCACATCCTGAATGTTGCAGAACGTGAAAAACTTCCTTCATTGATTGTTTACTATCAGCTCGACAAGTACAATATCGATGTTAACGCCCGCATGAAGATTGACGAGTTCGCACGTGCAATCAAGGCTGACGAAAACAGCAATAGAACCTATTATTTGATTGGTGCTGCTGACTCTGCAACTGGTTCTGTACGTCGTAATATCTTCTTGGGTAAGGCTCGTTGCAAGGCTGTTTACGACATCCTCGTCAACGAATACGGTATTTCCGCAGATCGTCTGAAGTGCTTCCCGTTGGGTGGTATTACGGAATTCGAACCTAAGGAGTTGAACCGTGTTTGTATCGTTGTTGAACCCAATGACGAACTTGCTAAGCTTCTCGATAAGTGGAGCGTAAGAGAATAATTGAGTTCCAACTCTAAAATACAGACTCTTGCAAAACCGCAAGAGTCTGTTTTTTTATTTCTATGACAAGAATGTGCACCAAACGACTTTGCTGATGATAATTTGTGCTGAAATGTTTGCTTTTTGACGCCATTTGTGCAATATAATAAAAAGTAGTATCTTTGTAAAAAAAAGAAATTATGAAAAGATTAAGTTTTATGATAGTTCTGACAGCCGTATTGCTGTCTTTGGGATCCTGTAACCATCAGGATAAAAACTCTTGCGTTATTCAATAACAGATACGTCTTCTCGGATTGAGGATGTTGCATTAATGGACTTTGTGTGGAAAAATAGTGTGATCCAACAGGTTAGTTTGAATAATCCATATTCTTCATGTCGTCCATATTCTGAAGACGAAAATCAGATCTTTAATTATTATATAGAGTATGCTTACTCGAATTCTGTACTTTGCACGTTGAAAGGCAACAAATATTATTCAAAACTTAATTTTGTTCAAGGGAAATTGGAGAGTATTGACCAATATTCTCAGGATGGTGTCCATGCGTATCACGTTATTTTCACCCCAGAGGATTCATGCACGACGAAGGTGGTGTATTATTCAATGTCGAATGAAGCCATGAAGTGGCTGGAATCCAATCTTTATCCGAGGAAAGATTCTGCAGGAACCAAGATCCATTACGAAATGCCGGAAGATACATCCTTGCATGTTTTTGCTGAGGCGACGTACCAATGGAAAGATGGCAATCTTGTATATGCAAAGGCTTCATTTGCCGAAGGCTTTTCCGTGGAGAGCAATATGGAATACGACAACAAGGTCAATCCGTTCTACAATACTTATTGTAAATTTGACAGAGTCGATTTTCTTGCATCCACGTTCCACTGGGCGGATAATACTTTGGGTGTAAGCAAGAACAACCTGACAAAGATTTCTATCCGCTTCCAGCCAAATGGCGAGGTTGGCTCTGAATTGGGAGAAAACTTTATCTTTGAGTATAGCTATGAGTATGATGGAGATTATCCCGTTGTGCAAAAATCTACTCAGAATGTATCGGTATTACGCTATGAATACGTGAAATAGTTGGATTATCGAAATAACAAAAACAGCTGACCACTGGTCAGCTGTTTTTGTTTGTCCAAAATGATAGGCTGAGTTCCGCTTGGCGATACAACATGCTTAAGCCGTTAAGTGTGGTCGCTCCCATCGAAGCGGCATCTTGCAAAAGCCTTGTTTCCGCGGGATTGTAGATCAAGTCGTAGCAGACCCAATGGGGTTGGAGGGTGCATTTGCTTTTGTTGGTGAGAAAGGGTAGTGGAGTGGCGTTAATGTGTGGAAACATTCCAACGGGCGTTGCGTTGACGAGAATGGGTGGGAGGGTAAGATGAGCGTTGGTACTGTGAACTTTGTCGATGTCGGCATGACTTAACATCTTGTTGGGAATCTGTAATTTCTGTAATGCGTAGGAAGCGGCCTTTGCCGCTCCGCCATTGCCGAGAATCCATGCATTTGGTATTGAGGGTGGGAAAGAGTCTGCTTGGTCGAGCAAGTCTTTAAGTGTCTCTAAAAAAGCTTGAGAATCAGTGTTGTGTCCTATTAATCGAATGCCTCCGTCGCAGGTGGAGTCTGGCACGGCCTTTACGCAGTTGACAGCGTCGATGTCCGATGCTTCGGGCGTTAAACTGTCCAGAAAAGGAAGGATCGTGACTTTGTAAGGAATGGTGACATTGAAACCTGAAAGTGCGTTCTCTTTGACCCAATGGCGCAAGTCGTCAAGGCAAGCTATCTCGAAAAGGTCATATTGAACTTCTGGATGATGCGATTCGAAGTAGAGTTTCGAGAATGAGTGGTTCAGAGTTTTTCCTATAAGTCCGTATCGTTGCATAATGCAAAGATACATGTTTTTTTATGAAAGAGAGAAAATAGTTTCGATAATCGAGTGGAAGGTATGTTACTTTGTCATTAAAAGTTTCACAAATGTCCTTTTTTTTGTGTATTTTTGCAGTATGAAAAAGATTGTGCGTGTTTTGTTTTTGTTGCTGAATATTTTGGCGGTAGTGTTGTTGCTATTGTCTTCAATGTCAAGTTTTGCGACTCCCAGCAAGAATGCCTATATCTCTTTGCTAAGCTATGGCTATTTTTACTTTCTGTTGTTGAATATTCTGTTCCTGCTTGTTTGGCTGTTTTTTAGAAGGAAAGAATTTTTGATTTCCTTGGCGGCAATACTTTTGAGATTCTCGTTCATCCCGCTGTTTGTCCAGTTTGGCGGTACGCAAGACCTCGCAGATGCCGAACAATACGACAAGGAAAATGCTACGGTGGTTCGACTGCTTTCTTTTAACACACATGGTTTTCATGGACCCAATGATTCGTTGCAAGCCGATTCTGGAGCCAGGAAGTTCGTTGAGCTTGTTCGTGAGTATCAACCCGATGTAATGTGTTTGCAGGAGTTTTTTCCGCCGGCTCATGTAAAAGTTATAGACTCGTTGGAACTTTTGGGTTACACGTATCACCGTAGGACTTCGGGAAGTGTGATTTTTTCAAGATTACCTTTTGATTATGTGGGAGAAACTGGTTCCTCGACCAAACTTCTTGTTGATATCGCAGCTGATTCGAAAATCTTTAGGCTTTTTTGTGTGCATCTTTCTTCCTATCAGATGGTGGGTAGCGATGCCGAAACGTTGGAGCGGCTGGTGCATGGTACGGTGGATTCTGCAACGGAGATGACTGCCAAAAAGTTGGTTCATGCCGAACGTATGCACGAGACAGAATGGAACGAGTTCCTTCTTCCCAAAATCAAGGAATCTCCTTATCCCGTTGTTGTTGCGGGTGACTTTAACGACCCTCCCTCTTCGCATCTTTATCAGCAGACGCGAAAACTGCTGAAGGATTCCTTTGTCGAGAAGGGTTCTGGTTTTGGAACCACCTACCATGGTCCGTTCCCGGCTTTCAGAATAGACTATGTGTTGCATAGTGATACTGTCGAGACGTTGACTTACAATAGAATAAAAAGCGATATTTCAGACCATTATCCTTTGGTGGTCGATTTGATGTTATAACCACTGGAAGCGATGGAAAAAAAGCGGTCATACCCATATATGGCGGAATTGATTGCCTATTTTGAAAGGACTCATCCTGACGCAAAGTCCGAGCTCCATTTCGAGAATCCGTTCCAGCTGCTTGTCGCGGTGATGTTGTCGGCGCAATGTACCGACAAGCGTGTCAATATGGTTACGCCTGCTCTTTTCAAAGCATTCCCAAACGCGTCTGCATTGTCGCAAGCTTCTTCTGATGAGGTGTTTGCGTATGTGAAAAGCGTTTCGTATCCAAGAAGCAAGAGCGAGCATCTGGTTGCCATGGCGCAGACTTTGTTGTGCGATTTTGGAGGGGAAGTACCCAATACGATGGAGGCTTTGCAATCTTTGCCGGGAGTTGGAAGGAAGACCGCCAACGTGGTGCTTGCAGTGGCGTTCGACAAGCCGGCGATGCCTGTGGATACGCATGTGTTTCGCGTCGCCAACAGAATTGGCCTTACTTGTGATAGCAAGACTCCTCTGAATACCGAGCAGGAGTTGGTGAAACTGTTTCCAGAGGAAAAACTGTCGTTGGCGCACCATTGGTTGCTGTTGCATGGCCGTTATGTATGCACGGCGAGAACTCCTCATTGTGAGCAGTGCGGCATCAGTGCATGGTGTTTTCAACATACAAAAAAGAATAAGCGATGAGATTTGTCAACCCATTGTTTTTGATAGCACTATGTGCGGTGGCGATTCCCATCCTTGTCCACTTGTTCCATTTCCGTCGTTACAAGAAGGTTTTTTTTAGCAATGTGGCTTTGCTCCGCGAGATGCAGGAGGAAACCAAGCGTCAATCCAACCTGCGTCGTTTGCTGATTCTGCTGTCGCGTATCTTGGCAGTAGTGTTTCTGGTCATGGCGTTCGCGCAGCCATATATTCCCAACAAACAGGCGCAAAGAACTTCGAGTTCTGCGTATGTGAGCATCTATATCGACAATTCGTTCAGCATGGGCGGAAATGATTCTTACGGCATGTTGTTGGAGCATGGAAAGGATAAGGTTCGCGAAATCGTGGCTGCCTATAAGCCTTCGGACAACTTCCAGTTGATGACCAATGATTTTAATGGAAGCCAGTTCCGTTGGTTGAACAAAGAGGAATTGTTGGAGGCTGTAGATGAAGTGCAATTGTCGGCTTCGGCGAAGGATTTGTCAGAGGTGTTGCATCGGCAGTGCGATTTCATTCAGGCCAATTGTGCCGGCAACCGATATGCTTACTTGATCTCTGATTTTCAGAAATCGGCTGTTCATTTCAACGATTTCAGTATAGACAGTTCTGTTTCGGTTACTTTCGTGCCACTTCAGGCCGAGGCTGTCGATAATCTTTATATCGACTCTATCGCTTTGAATGCCCCTGCATTTTTCGTGGGCGGGGATGTGACTCTGGAGGTCTATGTACGCAACACAGGAGAAATCGCCGTCGAAGGCGCTCCAGTACGGTTGTTTGTGGACGACAAGCAACGTGCGATGTCATCGGTCGATGTACCCGCCAAAGGCTATGCGACTGTTATGATGCATCTCCCCATCGAAAAGCATGGCGTTCTTCAATGTAGAGTGGAAACGGTTGACTATCCAATTACTTTTGACGACCAGTTTTTCTTTTCCATCAATGTTTCGGAACGCATACCGATTCTGGATATATATGGGCAATCTAAGCCCAATCCATTTTTGGATAGGCTTTTTTCGGGCGACAGCGCTGTGGAGTATCAAACTGTCTCGATGCAACGGATAGATTTCTCAACTTTGGACGACCATCGCTTTGTCGTGCTCGATGCGCTTCCTTCACTTCCCTCGGGATTGGTTCAGACGTTGGTGGATTTCGTTCAAGAGGGTGGTTCGCTATTGGTCGCTCCTCCTGAAAAGTGTGACGTGAATGCATATAACAATTTGCTGCGCAAGTTGCAGATGCCTTTGTTAGGGAGATGGTCGGGGCAAGCTGCCAAGGCAACGGAGATTAATGTCAATAGCCATCACTACCAAAATGTGTTCTCGGGAAGTTTGCAAGATATTGAATATCCCACTGCAAAAGGTCGATACCTGACGGAACGGGGGGAGAGCGTTTCGGAGCCCATCATCTCTTTTGCGGACGGTAATTGTTTGGTGAGCGAGACTCAGTGCGGCTTGGGAAAGTGTTTTTTGGTGACTTCTCCTTTGAGCACCCAGTATAATGATTTTGTGCAACAGGCGCTTTTCGTCCCCACGTTCTTTAATATGGCTTTGTTCAGTACCTCGGCTGCCAGTTTTTACAAAATGATTGAAAATCAACAGCCTATTCCGCTTTCTCGCAACGACTATCAATTGAAAGAAGGAAGCGTGGTGTTGCGTGGACCGAAAACGGATGTAATTCCCGACATCAGAGCGGTAGGAAGTCAGTGCATGCTCTATCTGCATGGCGAGGTCACCGAGTCGGGCAATTACGACTTGTTGGTGTCGGAATCGAGATCAGAAGGCATTTCTCTCAATTATTCACGCCAAGAGTCGGAGATGTCTTTTTTCGATGGGTCGGAATTGATTGAGAACTTGAAACAATTCAACATCGACAATTTTGACGTCGTCAAGTCCGGCACAACTCCGTTGGACCAGTATATAAAGAAAAAAACGGAAGGAACTCCGTTGTATCGCTATTGTGTTGTTTTGGCGTTGCTCTTTTTGTTGGCTGAAATTATTTTGCTTATCATAAAACCAAAGAACGATTCTTCCCCGTCGGATAAAAGATTTATAGAACAATGATTACATGTATTTTGTATTATTAATTCATAGCAACTAATTCATGCTGGATATAAGTCATATTTCAAAGAGTTTCGGAGCATTCAAGGCTTTGGATGCCATTGACATTCATGTGCGGAAAGGAGATATTTTCGGCTTGATGGGACCCAATGGAGCCGGTAAGACTACACTGATTCGCATCATCAATCGCATTATCGAACCGGATGAAGGCGAAGTGCTGCTCAATGGTGTTAGGATGAAGGATGAGGATGTGGCGACATTAGGTTATCTGCCGGAAGAAAGGGGTCTATATAAAAAGATGAAGGTGGGCGACCAGGCTGTCTATCTCGCACAATTAAAAGGTCTTTCGCGACAGGATGCTGAATTGCGTCTGCATGAATGGTTTGCGCGCTTCGAGATTGAACCATGGTGGAATCGCAAAGTCGAAGAACTTTCAAAGGGTATGCAACAAAAGGTGCAGTTCATCACTACCGTGTTGCACAAACCTCAGCTCATTATTTTCGACGAGCCTTTCAGCGGGTTTGATCCAGTGAATGCCGAGTTGCTCAAGGATGAAATACTTCGGCTGAATAGCGAAGGTGCTACCATCATCCTTTCGTCGCACAACATGAACTCCATAGAAGAACTGTGCTCCCATGTGGCGTTGCTCAACCAATCACATGTAGTGTTGAGTGGAAAATTAGATGATATCAAGCAACAATATTCGGGCAAAAGTCTCAGCGAGATTTTTGTTCAAACTGTAAAACAAAATAAATAACACTTTGAGAAAGATTTTACTTGTCATAAAGCGGGAGTACCTTACGCGCGTACGGAAGACCTCGTTTTGGGTGCTGACTATTTTGGTCCCCATTTTGGTGGCGGGACTCTACGCAGTACCTATCATTCTTGCTGCCAAACCCTTGGAACAATCGCATGTGTTGGTAGTTGACGAGACTGATGTCTTTGTACAGGAGTTCCGTTCGTCCGAATCAATTTCCTATCACGACGCTGGAAGTTTGGAGTACGCAAAAAAACAAATCAAGAACGGTGATAGCGCCGATGTAATTGTGTATATTCCAGCGCGCTCGAATACCATACCCAACGATGCTTTTATGTACTATTATTCCGACGAACCTTCGCTGAATGTTCAGTCGGATATTGAAAACCAATTGCAACGTATTCTCCGAGACCGAATCCTTCTGGATGTCCACGGCATTTCCCCAGACGACTACAATTTAATTACAAATACGCATATTAAACTGCATACCAGCGATATAGAAACCGGTCGGGACGGATTCCTGGAGGTGAAGGTGGTGGTGGGCATCTTGCTGTCTTTGCTTGTCTTCATGGCGGTCTTTATTTTCGGTTCACAGGTAATGCGCGGCGTAATGGAGGAAAAGGGTAATAGAATTTTGGAAATCATCGTGTGTAGCGTAAAACCGTTCCAATTAATGATGGGCAAGGTTGTTGGCGTGGGACTTGTAGGCCTGACTCAGTTTCTGCTTTGGGTGTTGCTTTCGAGTGTTGCCATGGTTGGCGTGGGCATTTCCAACTCCGACCTGTTGGAAGAGGCTGCAGCCCGTCAAGAGATGACTTCGGTGGCTACCAAGGGATCCGAGGCGGTTGCGCAAATGGAAGCACAGCAACAAGCTGCTCCTATCTCAGATGCTGTTCAAGGGTTGACGGCGATCAATTTTCCACTGATAGTGGGCATGTTTTTGCTCTATTTCCTTGTCGGATATCTGCTTTATGCCACACTTTTTGCAGCGGCAGGTTCTTTGGTGGACAGCGAGACGGATTCGCAGCAGTTCACTTTGCCTATCACAGTTCCGCTGTTACTTTCCTTTTTGCTTCTCCCTGCGTTGATCAATGAACCGTCGGGAAGTTTGGCGCAATGGCTTTCCATCATCCCGTTTACCTCCCCCGTGGCAATGATGTTCCGCATCCCATTCGGAGTCCCGCTATGGCAAGTGCTGTTTTCTGTTGCGCTTTTACTCGCCACCTTCCTTTTGTGTGTTTGGCTGGCATCCAAGATTTACCGTTGGGGAATCTTGCACTATGGCAAGAGAACGACATATAGCGATACATGGAAGGCATTGAGAATGAAAAGACGAAAGAACGATTCGTTTCAAGAAGAAAATTGAAGAATAACGATTTTTTCGGATGCTAAATAATTTAGTGTGTGTGCGTTGTGGATTTTAACATTAACAATTGTTAAATATTTTTTCTGATTGTGATAAAAATCGTAACTTTACAACCAGAAAGAAATGAAAGAAAAACGTTGGTTATTAAAGAAAGACTATGAAATAGAGGATGTTGACAGACTTGCAGAATCGTTGGGCGTAGATAGAATAATTGCTACGTTGTTGGTAGAACGTGGCATAACTACCTTTGAAGAAGCAAAACGTTTCTTCCGTCCGAGTTTAGACCAGCTACATGATCCGTTCCTGATGAAGGATATGGAACGTGCGGTAGAGCGTATAAATGAAGCCATTCAGAACAAGGAACGCATCCTTATTTATGGTGATTATGATGTCGATGGAACCTCGGCAGTGGCCTTGGTGTACTCCTATTTCCATTCGTTGACGTCAAATATTGATTTTTATATTCCGGATCGTGATACCGAAGGTTATGGTATCTCGTTCAAAGGCATTGATTATGCGCACGAAACTGGCGTGAAATTAATCATTGCGCTGGATTGTGGTATTAAGGCTATTGAACAGGTCGATTACGCCAATCAGTACGGCATTGACTGTATTATCGGCGACCACCATCTGCCAGGAGAGACTCTTCCTGCTGCGGTAGCTGTACTCGACCCTAAACGAGAAGACTGTCCATATCCATACAAGGAACTCTCGGGCTGCGGCATTGGTTTCAAGATTATTGAGGCCCATCTGAAGAAAATAACGGGAGTCGGACTTTCCGACAATCCCGATGCGCTCAGTGAGCACCAGCGCCAGGTACAGGAAGCATTGAAACTACACTTGCTTAAATATCTCGATTTGGTGGTCGTCAGCATCGCTTCCGACATTGTCCCGATTACTGGAGAGAACCGCGTGCTTGCGGCATTTGGCTTGAAGGTCATCAACACCCATCCGCGCCCAGGCATTGAAGCTCTTTTACGCTATGGGCATATCTCTCCGAGAGTGGCTGCACCTACTTCCGCCAACTGCACGGCACCTCATGGTACTGATGCTGCGCCCCAGCAAATGGGCGGTTATTTTGAAAAAGAACTCACCATCAGTGATTTGGTGTTTCTGGTGGGTCCGAGAATCAATGCGGCGGGACGAATTCACGATGCACGCGACTCTGTATGGCTTTTGTTGCTTGAAGACAAGGAGCAAGCCAAGGAAAAGGCAGCGGCCATCAACGATTACAACCAAGAACGCAAGGAACTCGACTCCACGGCGACAAAGGATGCTCAAAGCAGAATCGATTCCAGTGAAGTCCTTCGGGAACGCAGGTCTATAGTGCTTTATGATGAACAATGGCATAAAGGTGTGGTAGGAATTGTGGCTTCAAGATTGGTGGAGGCTTATTACAAGCCAGCCATCGTTTTTACGCGTTCCGCTGAGGATATGTTGGTGGGTTCGGCACGTTCCATCAAGGAGTTCGATATCCATACCGCTTTGGAACAATGCAGCGATCTTCTGGAACATTTCGGTGGCCACAAATGTGCCGCAGGAGTGTCGTTGAAACCTGAGAATTACGAGCGTTTTGTGGAACGTTTTGAACAGATAGTTTGTGAGATGATGCCTCCTCAAGCAGTGATGCCCGAAATCGAGATTGATGCAGAGGTTAGCTTTTCGGAACATATCACTGCCAAGAACTTGCGAATTCTTAAGCAGTTTTCTCCTTTTGGACCAGGAAATGACATCCCGATTTTCCGCTCCAATAATTTGGTGGACACGGGAATGCCTTCGCCTCGTATCGTTGGACAAAACCATCTGAAGTTTTCGGCCATTCAATTGGATGCACGTTCTCGCTCCTATCCTGCCATCGCTTTTAAGCAGGCGGAGCATTATGAGAGAATCAAGCATGGCGAATCTTTCGATTTGTGTTATCATTTGGAAGAAAACTATTGGAACGGGAAAACGGAAATCCAATTGAATGTGAAGGATATACGTTTCCACGATGCATAAGAAATTAGACGTAAGACGATTGTCAAAGTGTAGAATGTGGGATTAAGATTGTGGGGCGGATCTCCCAATCACCACTTATTTCTTCAATTCTCGGTTTACTGATTACAATTATCAATTATGGACGACAAGAAAATCATATTCTCAATGGTCGGCGTAGGGAAGATCATTCCTCCTTCACGCCAAATCTTAAAAGATATCTACCTTTCCTTCTTCTATGGTGCCAAGATTGGCATCATTGGTCTCAATGGTTCAGGAAAATCTTCCTTGCTGAAGATTATCGCCGGCGTTGACAAAGACTACCAAGGCGAGGTTGTTTTCTCACCGGGCTATAGTGTTGGCTATCTGGAACAGGAACCCAAGCTTGATGACAGCAAAACCGTGCGCGAAGTGGTGCAGGAGGCTGTTCAGGAAACCGTGGATTTGCTGAAGGAATATGAAGAAGTCAACAATGCTTTCGCTGACCCAGATGCCGATATGGAGAAACTCTGCGAACGCCAGGGCGAGTTGACGGAGTTGCTTGACCAACACGACGCTTGGACGTTGGACAGCCGCTTGGATCGCGCCATGGATGCACTCCGTTGCCCCGATGACGACCAGTTGGTGAAAAATCTTTCTGGTGGCGAACGTCGCCGCGTGGCATTGTGCCGTTTGCTGCTGCAAGAGCCAGATATTCTGTTGCTTGATGAGCCGACCAACCATTTGGACGCAGAGAGTATCGAGTGGCTGGAACAACATCTGCGTCAATATAAGGGCACTGTTATCGCTGTCACCCACGACCGCTATTTCTTGGACAATGTGGCTGGTTGGATTTTGGAACTTGACCGCGGCGAGGGTATTCCTTGGCAGGGAAACTATTCTTCATGGCTGGACCAGAAAACGCAACGTTTGGCGATGGAGGAAAAGCAGGAAAGCAAACGTCGCAAGACTCTGCAACGCGAGTTGGAGTGGGTGCGAATGGCGCCTAAGGCGCGTCACGCCAAAGGTAAGGCTCGTTTGGCAGCCTACGACAGGATGATGAACGAGGACGTGAAAGAGAAGGAGCAGAATCTGGAAATTTTCATTCCCAACGGCCCACGTTTGGGCAACAAGGTCTTGGAAGTGGAAGGTGTCAGCAAGGCGTTTGGCGACAAACTCTTGTACGAGAACCTGACTTTCTCTTTGCCGCCTGCCGGTATTGTGGGCGTTATCGGACCCAACGGCTGCGGTAAAACCACGTTGTTCCGCTTGATTATGGGTTTGGAGCAACCCGATACGGGAACTTTCTCCGTAGGCGAAACCGTAAAGATAGGCTATGTGGATCAGCAGCATGTGCAGATTGACCCTGAAAAGAGTGTCTGGGAGGTCGTCTCGGAAGGAAACGAGCAGATTCAGATGGGTGGAAGATTGATCAATTCCAGAGCCTATATTTCGCGCTTTAATTTCTCGGGTAACGACCAGAGCAAGAAGGCTGGCGTGCTGTCGGGTGGCGAGCGCAATCGCTTGCATCTTGCATTGACGCTCAAGAGCGAAGCCAATGTCTTGCTCCTCGATGAACCTACCAACGACATCGATGTCAATACCATGCGTGCGTTGGAGGAAGGTTTGGAGAACTTTGCCGGTTGTGCGGTTGTCATCAGCCACGACCGCTGGTTTTTGGACAGAATCTGTACGCATATCCTCGCTTTCGAGGGCGATTCTCAAGTCTATTTCTTCGAAGGCAGCTACAGCGAATACGAAGAAAACCGGCGCAAGCGTTTGGGTGACGACACTCCTCATAGATTGCATTACAAGAAATTGATGTAGGCTATGCGCTCAACATTCTTTGCATTAGTCGGATGCTTATGGCTATCTCTTTTGCCTTTGGAAAGTTGGGGCCAGGCACCTCAATGTACCTACGATGAGACAGGACGACTGATTTCATCGAAGCACAACATTTACGACAACAAGGACAATTTGGCTGTCGCTGTGGTGTATCATTATGGCGAGAAAGGTGTTGTGGAGGAACGGCAGTTGATTTCCTACGATGCGCAGCAGCGTCTCAGCAAGCGTATGATTTATTCAGCCGATGAGGTGCTGTTGATGGAGGAATCGTTCAAATACGACAAAAGGGGCAATCTTGTCAAGCATGTGCAATACCTCTACGATGAAGGGAAACAAAAAGTTGTGGAGGCCCGTCGTTATCGCTACTCCAAGGATGGCAAGGTGTTGCATTGTAGTTATTACCTTGACGGAAAGCTCTATTTTGAGCAAGACGGAGAATAGGGTAGGGTTTATTGAATTTGTTGAAATAAAGAGAGGCGGGCGCGCATTGCGCGACCGCCTCTCTTTTTATGTTGTTGAGGAATTGATTCTCAATCAACGATCATTACTGACTATTTTCTTGCAGCAAGGAGAATTTCCATCATCTTGATGGCGCTCTCGCTGATGACGGAACCAGGTCCGAAGATTGCGGCTGCTCCAGCTTGGAACAGGAAGTCGTAGTCCTGTGGAGGAATAACGCCACCTACGACGACCATGATGTCGTCACGTCCGAGTTTCTTAAGTTCTTCGATAACCTGAGGCACGAGAGTCTTGTGTCCAGCAGCAAGAGAGCTGACACCCAAAATGTGTACGTCGTTTTCCACTGCCTGTTTTGCAGCCTCTGCGGGGGTCTGGAAGAGCGGACCCATATCAACGTCAAATCCGAGGTCGGCATAGCTGGTGGCTACAACCTTGGCGCCACGGTCGTGACCGTCCTGTCCCATCTTGGCAACCATGATACGAGGACGACGTCCTTCGAGTTTTGCAAATTCGTCGGTGAGTGCCTGAGCCTTCTTGAAGCTCTCGCTGTCTTTGGTTTGAGTGCTATACACGTTGCTGATAAGATTGATTTTTGCTTTGTAACGGCCGTAAACTTTTTCGAGGGCGTAGCTGATTTCACCCAAGGAAGCGCGCTTGCGAGCGGCGTCGATGGAGAGTTCCAGCAAGTTGCCTTTGCCGGTCTTGGCGCATTCGGTCAGAGCGTCGAGCGCTGCCTGAACGGCGTTGTTGTCGCGTTCTGCGCGCAGCTTTGCGAGACGCTCAATCTGAGCCTTGCGAACGGCGGTGTTGTCAACTTCGAGGGTCTCGATAGGATCTTCGTGGTCGAGACGGTATTTGTTGATACCTACGATGGTATCAACGTTGCTGTCGATGCGGCTTTGTTTGCGGGCGGAAGCCTCTTCAATACGCATCTTGGGAATTCCGCTCTCGATTGCCTTGGCCATGCCGCCCAGCTTCTCGATTTCCTGGATGTGAGCCCAAGCTCGGTGAGCGATTTCGTGGGTAAGGGTCTCAATATAGTAGCTGCCAGCCCATGGGTCAACCACGCGGCATACGTTGGTTTCTTCCTGAATGTAGATTTGGGTGTTACGTGCGATACGCGCGCTGAAGTCGGTGGGCAGTGCGATGGCTTCGTCCAAAGCGTTGGTGTGGAGGCTCTGGGTGTGGCCGAGGGCTGCGCCCATGGCTTCGATGCAGGTACGAGCTACGTTGTTGAAAGGATCCTGCTCGGTGAGTGACCAGCCAGAGGTCTGGCAGTGGGTGCGTAGTGCGAGGGATTTTGGGTTTTTGGGGTTGAATTGGCTGACAATCTTAGCCCAGAGCATACGAGCGGCGCGCATCTTGGCGATTTCCATGAAGTGGTTCATGCCTACCCCCCAGAAGAAGCTCAAACGGGGAGCGAAGTCGTCAACACTCATGCCTGCGTTGATACCGGCGCGGAGGTATTCCAAACCGTCGGCGAGGGTGTAAGCCAGCTCGATGTCGGCTGTAGCTCCAGCCTCCTGCATGTGGTAGCCGGAGATGGAGATGCTGTTGAACTTGGGCATGTGCTTTGAAGTGTATTCAAAGATGTCGGCGATAATCTTCATGGAAGGCAGAGGAGGATAAATGTAGGTGTTGCGCACCATGAACTCCTTGAGAATGTCGTTCTGGATGGTACCCTGCAACTGCTCCTGACTTACGCCCTGCTCTTCAGCTGCGATGATGTAGAAGGAGAGGATGGGCAATACAGCGCCGTTCATGGTCATGGATACGGACATCTTGTCGAGCGGAATCTGGTCGAAGAGAATCTTCATGTCCAAAATGCTGTCGATGGCCACGCCAGCCTTGCCGACGTCACCAACCACACGTTCGTGGTCAGAGTCGTAACCACGGTGAGTGGCCAAGTCGAAGGCGCAGCTCAGGCCCTTCTGACCAGCGGCGATGTTGCGACGGTAGAAAGCGTTGCTCTCCTCAGCGGTGGAGAAACCTGCGTATTGGCGAATGGTCCAAGGACGCATCACATACATCGTGCTGTAAGGTCCGCGGAGGTAAGGTGCGATGCCTGCTGCATAGTTGAGGTGCTCCATGCCCTCAAGGTCTTTCTTGCCGTAAGCGGGCTTGACATCAATCTGTTCTGGAGTTTTCCAGCCCTTCTCGATATGGTTTTCTTTCTCCCATTGCTCAAAGGATTGTTTTTCGCCTTGAGCCTTGAAATCAACTTTTGAAAAATCTGGTCTCATTATCAGTATTTTATATTATTATTGACAATATATGTAAAATGCAAATATAAGATTTTTTTTGCGAATAAAAAAACATACACCATTTAAGCGTGTTAAATGCGTGTAAAGTGATGAAAAATAAGGCTTATCGACGTAGGCGAGGAGGGTGGCAACAATCTCGGGGGTGTTGCCATTTTGAGCTATATTTTGTGGTAGAATGCGATAACTGCTTCAACTTTGTCCTCGAATGGCAGTTCTCCGTTAATCCAATGAATGTTGGCACCGTTGCGTTCCATACGGCGAAACCAAGTCATCTGTCGTTTGGAGAAACGACGAATGTCGGTATAGAGATGCTCATACATCTCGTCGTAGCTACATTGATTTGTGAGATATCTTGTCAAGTGTTTGTATTCCAAGCCATACTTGAGCAATCTTTCGGTGGGGACGCCGTCATCGATAAGTTGTTGCACCTCCTCAATCATTCCTTCTTGGAGCCGTTGGCGCAGTCTTTGTCCGATGCGTTCAATGACAGTTTCGCGAGGGTAGCGGACACCGATGATTCGGTGGTCCATTTTTGGAATGCGTACATATTGCTCTGGTTCTTTTTGATGGAACTCTTGTATTTCCAAGGCTCGGAGCAGCCTGTCGCGAGTCTCCGTATCGGTATGGTTGTGGAGCTTGATGTAGCTTTTCAGCCGTTCGGTTAGCTCTTCGTCAGAAAATGCCTCCTGCTGTTTTCTGTATTCCTCGTCGATTGGTGCTGTGGGCAGTTGGTATGAGCTAACAATGGAATCAATATAGAGTCCGGTTCCGCCGCAAAGAATGGGTTGGTGTCCATTTGAGCGGATTTTTTCGTAGGCTTCGAGAAAGTCGTTTTGGAATTGAAAGACGTTGTATTCCTCACCGGCATCGCGTATGTCGATTAGGTGGTAGGGAATGGGAGTTCCGTGAACGGTGTAGTCTGAGAGATCTTTGCCCGAACCGATGTCCATCTTGCGGAAAACCTGTCGCGAGTCGGCGCTGATGATTTCACCATGCAGCCGATAGGCCACTTCTGCGGCAAGAGCAGTCTTGCCGCATGCGGTGGGTCCGGTAATGGTCAATAAAATTGACACGGATATGTGTTTAGAGTTTGGAACGATGATGTAGAATTAAAACGTTTTGGGATTTAGACGGTGTGTCCACTCTAAACCCTATACGCTGCATCCTACAGTCTCATTCCGCTATTCGTCAATGAAATAGAGTTTGCCGCGTTGTTTGTCGAATTCGTAGCTTCCGAATCGGTTGAGGCCTTCGCGGTTGATGATGAACTTGTAGTCCACGCCCTTTACCACTACCACTTCAACATTGGAGAGGTGCTTCTGACCAATCTGCAAATCCTTGAAGATGACGGTGGATTTGTCGAGGATGTTGCCTTCGGGGTCGAAAGCGTTGTCACGATCGGGGAAATCCTCTTTGTTGATGCGACGCTGGTAGAGGAAGTTCATGGCTTCTTCCCATGCAATGGAGATGGGCTCTGCAAAGCGCTCGTCGATGAGCATGGGCATCAAGGAACCGTTGACGATACAAGTAATCTCGCCTTTTGCAGAGTGAATCATTGTGACGGGCACTACACTTTCGTCGTGGATGATAGCGGGAGCCTCTTCGGTCTCTTCGATGGGTTTGTTGACGAGGTCGATGATCTTGCCGTCTTCAGTCTGTTTTACAAGCGGCGTTTCAGAAGCCATATTGTCTATGAGGCGGCGTGAGACGAAATCGGTGCGAAGGATAAGGAACTCGATACGACGGTTGAGCACATGTGCGGCCTCTTGCTGGTTCTTGTCGGAAATCATGCTTACATAGTCGCATTCGAGGGTGGTTCCTTCGCGGAAATGGTATTTCTTTCCGTTAACGGTAACGGTCATGTCGCGGTCGAGCGTGCGAGGTACACGTTCTGCGTAGCCTTTGGCCACAAGGCGTTCACGCTCGATGCCACGGGAAACGAGGTAATCGACCACCGACTGTGCTCGACGCTGCGAAAGGGTGTCGTTGGTGAGCCCTATAAAGGGGCGACAATCGGTATGGGCGCGGATTTCGACAACGATGTTGGGATTGTTGACCATGACAAGGTAAAGATCCATGAGGGAGTCCATAAATTCTTCCTTGAGATCCCATTTTGCAAGGTCGTAGCGTATTTCGGGCAGCACGACGGGTTGCTTGGGAACGGGTTCGATGCGGAAATCGTGGACGATGTCCTTGTCGGTGTTGTAGCCTTTGGTGCTCTCGGAACCTTCAACGGTGAAATAGTCAACCTTGGAAACGTACATTTTGTAGATGACGTCACGCTTGATTTGATCTACGTCGAAGCGGTAGAAACCTTTCTTGTCGGAATAAGTCTCGTATTCGGTGCCGTTGGAACCCACAATTTTGACCTTTGCGTTTTCTACCAGCTGCATGGATTTCTCGTCGCGGATGGTACCTTCGATGCTATAGAGCAGTGGAGGAAGTTCGAAATAGAAAAGGTCGTCGTTGAGTTCGGGGACTTGTTTGCCCTTGTTGTCGATATTGGGGTTGTGGGGATCGTCGAAAGCGCGGTTGGAGGAGAAGTAGCCACGTTCCATCATGTAGTGTTCACTTTCAGGATAATAGACGATGCTCATTTCGTCGTAGGAGGAGTTGATCGGCACGCCGAGGTTTTGCGGTTCGGTGCTGCGGGAACCGTGGACTTCGGTCACGAAGATGTCTTGTCCGCCGATGCCGGGAAGGCCGTTGGATGAGAAATAGAGCGTGGAGTCGTTGCGCAAGACGGGGAAGACTTCGCGTCCGGCGGTATTGATGTTCTGGCCCATATTGACGGGGGTGCCAAATTCGTCGGCGAGGGTGGCGCGCTTGGTCATCCAGATATCGTAGTCGCCTTGTCCTTTGGGCATGTCGGAGGTGAAGTACATGGTCAGTCCGTCGGAAGTTACGGCCGGGTAGAGGTAATTGAATGCGGTGTCACCAAGATTGATGCGTACTGCATCGCCCCATTCTTCATTTTCGGAAGATGATTTGCTTTTCTTGCCCTTTTTTGTGCCTTCCAGAGAAGAGTTGCCTTTCTGGGCGTAGTAGATGTAGCAGCCTTGCGTCTGGTTTTCGCGAGCGTCGCAACGTGAGAAATAGATTGTGTTGCCGTCGGGCGAGAAACAGGCCTCACCTTCGTTGACGCCGGTGTTCACCTTGCCCGACTTGTCGAAGTTCTCTGGCGAGGATGACCATTGTCCAGTGCGGTCTTGGAATACGTAATAAATATCGGAAAATCCTTGTCCGGTCCATGCATCCTTGCCGTTGGATTCTTCGTCGCCGAAGCGGGAGGATGTGAACGTAAGTTTGGTAGTGTCGTTGCCCAAGAAACGCGGTGCCCAGTCGTTGTAGGGAGTGTTCCAATTGTCGAGGCGTTTGATGACGTGACGACTGCGGTTGCGGAACAGTTGATCGACGTAGGTCAAAGATTCTTTGCGGTCTTTGGCAAGTCTGTCATTGGGAGCGATGGCAATGTATTTGTCGTAGTAATTTGCGGCTTCGTCTAGTTTGTTCTCAAAACGGCACATTTCGGCAAGATAGAAATAAATCTTCGGTTCCGAAGTGTAGTATTTGTTGTTTATCAGCTTCTTGTAGATATGCTCTGCTTGAGGAAAGTTGTTCATCAAGCGGTAGCACTCGCCCATTTGGAAGTAGATGCGGTTCTTCTCGGTTTTGTTGTTGGCAACCTTGTTGTATGCATCTTCGTACTTGGACAATGCTTCGATGTATTGTTTCTGGTCGAATAAGTCATCAGCTTTTTGTGCTATGCTTTTGGTTTGGGCAAAGGCGGTAGCGGTTAAAAAAACTGAAAGAATGAGCAGTAGCAGACTTTTTTTGGCCGTTTTCATATTGTAGAATATATACTATCTATTGATGTAATGTTATTATACATAATTGTTTAGAATCAATTTTGGTTGATTCTAAACATAAAAATTCGATTTGCTAAGATACGATTTTTTTTGCAAATAGGAATGATATTTATAAAAAGAGTTCAGCGTAAGAGGTTTCTGTCTCGTGGAGTTGTAGGGAATATAGCTTGAGATTTTGAGGAATGGCGGGTTGGAGTAGTTCTGCGATATGAACGAGCAGGTTTTCCGTAGTGGGCTGGAAAGGAACAACGATAAGCTTGGCGATGGCATGAAGCGCCTCGGGGTTGTAGCGATCGGATTGAGGCAACACCAGTGCATGGTCAAATCTCTGAATGATAGTCTCTTCTATACAACGTTTTACGTCGCCGAAATCCATGACCATGCCGTTCTTGTGGTTGTTGTCGTCGTGCAGGGGAACGCCTTCGACGGTAACGAGCAACTTGTAGGAATGACCGTGGATGTTTTTGCACTTGCCGTCGTATCCGAGCAGTGCGTGCGCCATTTCAAAGGAGAGCTGTTTTGTTATACGGAGAACCATGATGGGGGCAATTGATGATTATTTTTCGCGGTATCCAATAGGGTGGGCAAGCATCACTTTGCCGTTTTTGATTTTCATCAGTTCGGCGAGCTTCTCGCGGTTGATGGCGCCGCAGGCCACGGTACCTAGCTTTTCGGTGCAGAAAAGATAGATGTTCTGGCTGATGTAGCCGCAGTCGATGGGAGCGTAAAAATCACGGCTTTCATTGTCGAAACCTTTCATTCTGTCGTAGTTGGCTACAAGTACCAAGGCGATGGGTGCTTGGGAGAAATGCTTTTGGTCGCTGATGGACTTGCGGTAGTCTCCTTCGCGTACCAATCTGAGCATGTGCTTCTCGGGAACGTAGAGGAAGATGCCTTTCTGTGAGAAAAGATAAATGTCGGTTTCTTGGACGTTGCGTGCCGAGGGAGCGGTGCGTTTGCCTGATTCAGGGCGGTTGATGCCGTTGGCTGCCCACAAAAGGGAGGAAATCTGCTCGAGAGATACGTCTTCGGTAAGGAAGTCCCTGACGGTTTCTCGTACTTTCAAGGCTTCTTTCAATGGAATGTCGCCACCTTCAATGGGGTCGGGTAATTTGATGTCTTGTGCTTGCATAAACATGGAGAGAGTTGCAAAAAACATTAAGAATGAGAACTTTTTCATTTTATCATATTTTTAGTTATACGTATTTTGCTGTCTTTTGGTTTGTTGGGAAGGTCGAACATCATGTCGGTCATGATGCTTTCCATGATGGACCGCAGTCCGCGGGCTCCCAGCTTGTATTCGATGGCTTGGTCAACGATGGCATCCAATGCGC
Source organism: Bacteroidales bacterium (assembly GCA_045597845.1). GTDB lineage: Bacteria > Bacteroidota > Bacteroidia > Bacteroidales > P3 > Colimorpha. Next base: position 54,017 of record JAZLKZ010000121.1, read on the forward strand.
CCTTGTCGAATTCGAGTGTTGCGCCGTCCATCTTGAAGAGCTCTTGATACTGCTTGACCAATGCGTTCTTAGGGTCAACTAGAATGCGACGCAATGCGTTGCGGTCTAGCGGGTTGAGATGGGTGAGCATGGGAAAACGGCCGACGAGTTCGGGAATGAGTCCGAACTTTTTGAGGTCCATGGGCAGGATATATTGCAGCATGTCGTGACGGTCGATCTCCTCGCGGGTCTTGGTGCCGTTGAAACCTATTACGTTGGATTTGAGTCGGGTGGCGATGCTGCGTTCAATGCCGTCGAATGCGCCTCCGGCGATAAAGAGTATGTTGCGAGTGTTGACGGCAATCATTTTCTGTTCGGGATGTTTGCGACCACCCTCAGGTGGTACGTTGACCACTGCGCCTTCGAGAAGTTTGAGCAACGCCTGCTGCACGCCTTCGCCCGAGACGTCGCGGGTGATAGAGGGATTGTCGCTTTTGCGTGCTATTTTGTCGATTTCGTCGATGAAGACAATGCCTTTTTCTGCCGCCTCCACATCGTAGTCGGCGGCTTGGAGCAGACGTACCAATACGTTTTCTACGTCATCGCCCACATATCCGGCTTCGGTGAGGGTTGTTGCGTCGGCGATGCAGAAAGGCACTTTGAGAATCTTGGCGATGGTGCGTGCCATCAAGGTTTTTCCGGTTCCGGTTTCTCCAACGATGACGATGTTGGTCTTTTCGATCTCGACATCGTTCTTGTCTTCGTGAGTCTGATTGTAACGCAGTCGTTTGTAGTGGTTGTATACAGCCACGGAGAGCACTTTTTTTGCTTCGTCCTGCCCAATGACATATTGGTCGAGGTGATCTTTTATTTCTTTTGGGGAGGGTAAAGGTTCGTCTATTGAGGGTCCCCCAAAGTCACTGCGTTTTTGACTGCGGATGTTCTTTGTAATGATTTCGTTGGCTTGCATCGCGCAGGCGTCGCAGATGTAGCCGTTGAGCCCTGCTAGCAGGAGGTTGACCTGCGATTCGGGACGTCCGCAAAAAGAACAATGGTTTTCGTTGGATGGTGTTTTTTTCATAAATGGATCATTGACAATAAATGATACTACAACAATTGGTTGCGTTCTGCATCCTGCCGGATAAAGATGAAGAGTAGGATGGTGAATGCTAAAAGCGAGGAGCCGCCATAGCTAAAGAATGGCAAGGGGATACCGATGACGGGCACAAGTCCCAGCACCATACCCACGTTGATCATGAGATGCAGAAATAGTATGCTCGCCACCGAATAGCCATAAAACCTAGCAAATGTGGATCGTTGCCGTTCCGCCATGGTGATGAGGCGAACCAGTAGAGAGACATAGAGTCCGATGAGGATGGAGCTTCCCCAAAATCCCCATTCTTCGCCAACCGTGCAGAAGATGAAGTCGGTTTCTTGCTCTGGTACGAAATCCGCCTTGGTGATGGTGCCGTTGAGGAATCCCTTCCCGGCGAACCCGCCCGATCCGATGGCAATCTTCGATTGGTGAACGTTGTAGCCGGAACCTTTCAGGTCGTCGTTCTTGCCCAGCAACACATCGATACGTTCTCGTTGGTGCGGTTCCAAAACGTTGTTGAACATCACATCCACCGAGACTATGAAGGCGGCGCAGACAAGGAATAACGAGATGGTTTTTTTGTAGTCTTTCCGAGTCCGTTTGTTGAGCCAGCCGAACAGGTAAAGGATGCAAAGTGCCGCAACGCAACCAATAAGGATGAATTTGTTGACCAGCAGCGCCAAAACGAATAACACTATAGCGGAAGCACCCACAAGCAGAATGTTGCCCGAAAGGCCTTCTCGGAAGAGTGGCAGTATAAACCCGGCAAAAACCAGCGCCGATCCAGTGTCGTGTTGCATTAAGATGAGAATGGCGGGTATGCCGATGATTGTGAACGCAATGATTTGCGTACGCAATTTTTTGATGTCCAAGTCGATGGTGCTCATGTATTTGGAAAGAGCCAGCGCTGTGGCGAATTTGGCGAACTCAGAGGGTTGGAACTTGAAAGCTCCAAAGTCTATCCACGACTGCCCGCCTTTGGTGACTTTTGCCACGAATAACGTTACCACGAGTAGAACAAGGATGAATCCGTATATCATGAACGACGTATTTGAAAAAACGCGAGGTTCGATCATCATGATACACGCTGCAAGAATAAATGCGATAGTAATCCAGATGAGCTGTTTCCCGTGGGGAATGGAGAAGTCGAAGATGGCGGTATGCATCTCGTCGTAGCAAGCCGCATAGATGTTCAACCATCCAAAAGAAAGGATGATTAAATATAGGATTATCGTAATCCAGTCTATGTCGCGTTTCTGGTTCATTGTTGTCTATCTTCTCCGTTTCTTTTTGATCTTGCGGGTGAGAGGAAGTTTCTGGCATGGGTTGACTTCCATGTAGGTCTTTTCCATTTCGGTGCGTGTTACCTCGCCGCGTAAGTATTTTTCAATCACCAAACTTGCAATGGGCGCTGCCCAAGTTCCACCGCCGCCTTGTGCATTTTCGACATATACCGCCACGGCGATTTTGGGATTTTCCATGGGCGCGAAGGCGATGAATACAGAGTGGTCGTTGCCATAGTTTTCCGCGGTGCCGGTCTTGCCGCACACGGCAATGTCGTCGATTTTGGCGCGTCGTGCCGTTCCGCCGGGTTCGTGAACAACATCATACATGCCGCCGGCGGCGATATCGAAGAAATGTGAGGGAATCCCCGTAGTGTGTTTGTTGTAGAACTCTTCGTTTTTGGTAGAGTCGGCGCCATAGTAGCGCACCAAGTGAGGCGTATAGTAATATCCCCGGTTGGCAACGATGCAGGCAAGGTTTGCCATCTGTAAAGGCACCACCTCCACTTCGCCTTGTCCGATGCTGTTGGAGTAGATGGTAGAGAACTGCCACCGTTCTTTGCCATACCACCGGTTGTAGTAGGCCGTATCAGGAATGTTGCCGCTTTTCACGTTTGGGAGGTCTATGGGAAGTCGTTGTCCGAACCCGAACCGGTGCATGTATTGCTCCCAGATTGTAAGTCCGTAGGCGGCGTCCTTGAAGGCGTTTTTGTATTTACCTTGTTGGATTACACGTCGATATGTAAAATAAAAGTAAGGGTTGCACGACATTTTGATACCTTGTCGAACCGAAGCGGCAGATGGATGGTTGTGGCAACCCACTTTGGATTTGTCGCAGGGGAATCCGGTATTGGGCTGGATGACACCCAAGTCGAGGGCGATCATGGCCTGAGCCACCTTGAAGATGGATCCAGGAGGATATTGCGCTTGAAGGGCTCTGTTGAACAACGGTTTGCTGATGTCTTCGGAAAGCATCTGGTAATTCTTGCCGCGCACCCTGCCCACCAGCAGGTTCGGGTCGTAGCAGGGTGCGGAGAGCAGCGTAAGCACCTCGCCCGTGGATGGTTCTATTGCCACGATACATCCGCGCTTGTTGGCCATCAGTTTTTCGGCGTATTCTTGTAGGCTGGCATCGATGGTGGTGTAGAGATTTCCGCCTTCGTAGGGAAGGGTGTCGTGCGCTCCGTGCTGATAGGGTCCAATTTCTCGGTTTCGTACATCTACATGCATGATTTTCTTCCCTTTGACGCCGCGCAGCACTTCTTCGTAGGATTTTTCCAACCCACTTTTGCCGATATAATCGCCTTGTGTGTAGTAGGCGTCAGCGTCAATTTCACCTTGGTTTACTTCGCCTACATAGCCCAGCACATGCGCGGCGATAGGTTTGTCGTATTTCCGGAGTGTTCGCTTCTGGATGTAGAAACCTTTGTATTTGTATAGTTGACCTTCCCAGCGGCTGTATTCTTCTTTTGAAATTTGTTTCATGAAGATGGATTCCGTATAGGGAGAGTATTTGCGAGCCTTCTCGATGCGTGAATCAAAATCATCGCGCGTTATGCCAATCGTGGCGCAGAAAGATGCAGTGTCGAAATTCTTAACCATTCTGGGGATTACCATCATGTCGTAGACGGCCTCGTTATAGACCAGCAGTTCTCCGTTGCGGTCGTAGATAAGTCCACGTGCGGGATATTGGGTGATGTTTCTAAGTGCCTGCCTGTCGGCGAGTTCTTTGTATTTTGGTTCGAACAATTGCAGAAAGGAGAGCCTGATGATGAATATCAAGCCCACGGCTATGAAAATGGCCTTTACGATGCTGCTGCGATTGCTGAACTGGTTAGACACTAAGAGTCAAGAACTGGTTATTATAAATATTTATTAACTCAAAAGTATGGGAAATATTGCGTTTGTTTCGAAAATCTTTTGCCTTTGCGAAAAAAAAAACAATGTCTTTGCGTGTTTTTATTAATTATAAAAAATAAAATAAGAGCTTTTGCGTTCTATATTTTATGAAACAATATTTAGACCTCTTGCAGCATGTGCTCGGCAACGGCGTGGAGAAAGACGACCGCACGGGTACGGGCACTATAAGCACCTTTGGATATCAGATGCGTTTCCATTTGGATGACGGATTTCCGTTGTTGACTACCAAGAAATTACATCTCCGGTCCATCATCTACGAATTGTTGTGGTTCCTTAAAGGAGACACGAATGTTCAGTACCTCCATGACCATAAGGTGACCATTTGGGACGAATGGGCGGATGCGAATGGTGACTTGGGTCCTATCTATGGACATCAATGGAGAAGCTGGGGCTGCGCCGACGGTGGTCACATCGATCAGATTGAGAATCTGATTCGTGACATCAAGACCAATCCCAATTCGCGTCGGTTGCTGGTCTCAGCATGGAACGTTGGAGAGGTCGATAAGATGGCGTTGCCGCCATGCCATATCTTGTTTCAGTTTTATGTGGCCAATGGCAGGCTGAGTTGCCAGCTTTATCAGCGTAGTGCGGACATCTTTCTGGGAGTTCCGTTTAATATTGCCTCGTATGCTTTGTTTACCATGATGATTGCGCAGGCTTGCGGATTGCAATATGGAGATTTCATCCATACTTTAGGCGACGCCCATATCTATAAGAACCATTTGGAGCAGTGCAGGTTGCAGCTTACTCGAGAGCCGCGTCCACTGCCTACCATGAAGTTGAATCCCGAGAAGAAGAATATCCTCGATTTCGACTATGAAGACTTTGTATTGGAAGGCTACGATCCTCACCCTCATATCAAAGGAGAGGTGAGCGTGTAAGTTGTATCTTGTGTGCTAATTCGAGAAAAGTTTGAAACCGACTAAAAGTAAACTTAAAAACAGATTAATCTATCTTGAATCGAAATAACTATTGTATAATCATGGCCGGCGGTTTTGGAAGCCGGTTCTGGCCGATGAGCAAATCGGACAACCCCAAGCAGTTTGTGGATGTGATGGGCGTAGGTGAGTCGATGTTGCAAACCACGTTTCGCAGGTTTGAGCGCATCTGCCCGCGAGAGAATATCATTATCGTTACGGGGCGCAACTATGTGGAGAAAGTGCGCCAGCAGCTGCCTGGCCTTTTGTCCTATCAAATATTGGCAGAGCCTACGCGCAGAAACACGGCTCCTTGCGTGGCTTATGCCGGAGCTGTGATATCCAAACTGAACCCCGACGCCAATATCGTGGTTACCCCTTCGGACCATGCTGTTTTTGGTGAGGACCGATTTGTGAACAACATCACAGACGCTTTTCGTATCACCGCGGAACGTCCATGGATCATCACAATAGGTGCGCGCCCTGTAAATCCCAATACCAAATACGGCTATATCCAGTTTCGGGAGCGGGCCTCCCTTCCCGAGGCTCACAACCTCCACGAGGTGGTCACCTTTACGGAGAAGCCGCCCGTAGAGATGGCGCGCCAATTCATCGCTTCGGGAGAGTTTTTCTGGAACTCGGGTTTGTTTGTGTGGAGCTTGAAGACCTTAATGCAAGCCTACAAGGACTTTCTCCCAAACATCGCCGCGAGTTTCTTCGAGTTGAGCGATCAGAGCGACACCGAGGAACTGGACAAAGTGTATGCTTTGAGCGAAGCCATTTCCATTGACTTTGGTATTATGGAAAAGGCTGGAAATGTGCATGTAATGGAAGCTGATTTTGGTTGGAGCGACGTTGAAACGTGGGATTCTTTGTCGAATACCTGTGTGAAAGATGCCGATGGCAATGCGATTGTGTCGGGCAACGTGTTTGCCTATGATGTGAAGAATTGCGTGGTTCATTTGCCTAAGGACAAGACGGTAGTGCTTCAAGGCATGCGGGATTGCATCGTGGCTGGAGACGCAGACACGCTGCTGGTTTGCCAGAAATCCGCAGAGGAACTCATCTTCAAGTTCGCTTCGGACGTTGAATTGAGTAAGATTATGAGAAATTAAGGCTTGTAGAAGTGCATGCAAGAAAGACCTGTTTTTATTTTGTTATATAGAGTTAGTCAATAATAAAACATCAATAATATGAAACGTATTGAAATTATTTCGCTTTTGAAAGGTGACGTTGAGCAGTTGATCGACACCACCGTCAATGTCAAAGGTTGGGTACGCTCCAAGCGTGGCAACAAAAACGTGGCATTCATTGCCTTGAACGATGGTTCCATCATACATAATATTCAGGTAGTGGTTGATATTGCCAACTTTGACGAGAATTTGCTGAAACGCATCACCACGGGTGCATGTCTTTCGGTTGACGGCAAATTGGTGAAATCGCAGGGCGCAGGCCAGGCTGTTGAGATTCAAGCCGAAAACATCGAGCTTTACGGCGAGGCTGACCCCGAAACCTATCCCTTGCAAAAGAAAGGACACTCCATGGAGTTCCTGCGCGAAATCGGACATTTGCGTCCCAGAACCAACACTTTTGGCGCAGTTTGCCGCATCCGTCACAATATGGCTTACGCCATCCATACCTTCTTCCATGAGAATGGTTTCTTCTATTTCCATACCCCGCTCATTACGGCAAGCGACTGCGAAGGTGCCGGCGAGATGTTCCAGGTTACTACACTTGACATGAACAATCCTCCCCGCAAGGAAGACGGTTCCATCGACTACAGCCAGGACTTCTTTGGCAAGCAGACTTCCCTCACCGTGAGCGGTCAGCTGGAAGGCGAGTTGGGCGCCACTTCGTTGGGCAAGATTTATACCTTTGGACCTACTTTCCGCGCTGAGAACAGCAACACGCCTCGCCACTTGGCAGAGTTCTGGATGATTGAGCCCGAGATGGCATTCTACGACATCGACGACCTTACCGCTCTTGAGGAACGTTTCATCAAGTACTGCGTAAAATGGGCTTTGGATCATTGCGAAGATGACCTTGAATTCCTCAACAAGATGGTTGACAATGGCTTGATTGAGCGTTTGAGAGGTGTCATCAATACCGAGTTTGTCCGTTTGCCTTACACAGAGGGTGTGCGCATCTTGGAAGAGGCCGTCAAGAATGGTCACAAGTTTGAATATCCCGTATTCTGGGGTGCCGACCTCGCCAGCGAGCACGAACGCTATCTCGTCGAGGAGCATTTCAAGAAGCCTGTCATCATGATTGACTACCCCAAGGAAATCAAGGCTTTCTATATGAAGCAGAATGCCGACGGCAAGACCGTTCAGGGCACTGATGTGCTGTTCCCGCAGATTGGCGAGATTATCGGAGGTTCGGTGCGTGAAGAGAACTACGACAAGTTGATGAACCGCATCAATGAGCTCAACATTCCAATGAAGGATATGTGGTGGTATCTCGACACTCGTCGCTATGGCTCTTGTCCTCATGCCGGTTTCGGTCTCGGTTTCGAGCGTCTGATGCTCTTTGTTACGGGTATGGGCAACATTCGCGATGTGATTCCTTTCCCCAGAACGCCCAAGACTGCCGAGTTCTAATTGATGACGCAAGACGAACAATATATAAGACGCTGCTTGCAGTTGGCTTCAAACGGGTTGGGTCGCACACGACCCAACCCGTTGGTTGGTTGTGTGGTGGTACGCGACGGGGTGATATTGTCTGAAGGCTACCACCAGCAGTATGGCGGTTGGCATGCCGAACGTAACGCTTTGTTGCGCAATCCCGACATGGATTTCAATGGTGCTACGCTGTATGTGAATTTGGAACCTTGCTCCCATCAAGGAAAGACTCCGCCGTGTGCCGACCTCATCGTGGAAAAGGGCATCAAACGAGTTGTGTGTTGCAACGACGACCCCAACCCGTTGGTTTCGGGTAGGGGTTTTGCTATTTTGGAACGTGGTGGCATTGAAGTTGTTAGGCATGTACTGGAGGAGGAAGGACGTTATCTTAATAGACGCTTTTTTACCTTCATGGAGCAACATCGTCCCTATGTTATCCTCAAATGGGCGGAGAGTGCCGACGGGTTTATGGCACCTTTGCAACAGCAACAATATTGGATAAGTTCTCCTTATCAGACGTTGTTAAGCCACAAGTGGCGTACCGAGGAGGCGGCGATTCTTGTAGGGTCGCAGACCTATCTCGACGACCGGCCTCAACTTACTGCACGTCTGTGGAAAGGAACTAATCCCCAGCCTATAGTGCTGGATCGTAGAAACCGTCTCTTAGATGTGCCAAAACATTGGCTGCATTTGCATTGCGCTACGCCAGTCGAAGTATTGCAGATTCTTTATGAACACAAGCTGCAGTCGGTGATAGTGGAGGGTGGCCGGCAGGTGTTGGACGCTTTCATCGAGTCGGGACTTTACGATGAGGTTCGAGTGTTCCGCAATCCTCAAGTATATTATCATAATGGCCTCAAGGCCCCATCCATCCCGCTATGTCAGGAGATACATATCGTACAATAGCGGTGCCTTCCCAAGGACTCTATAAGGAAAAGGGTAGCAAGTTCCTTGCTTTCGCCTTTCCCATTGCTTCTGTCGAGGAGGTCAAACCCATTTTGGAACGGCTGCGAAAGGAGTATTACGATGCCCGCCATCATTGCTACGCATACATGCTTGGCGCCGACAAAGAAGTCTTCCGCGTGAACGACGATGGAGAACCATCGGGAACGGGAGGCAGACCTATTCATGGACAGATGCTCTCTGCAGACCTTACCAATATGTTGATTGTGGTGGTGCGTTATTTTGGTGGTATCTTGTTGGGCGCATCGGGGTTGGCAAATGCCTATAAGGCGGCGGCGCGCGACGCAATCGAGAACGCCACTATTATCGAGAAGACGGTGGATGTCACTTTCCACCTACAGTTTGAATATCCATTAATGAACGATGTGATGCGTGTGGTGAAGGATTTCGGATTGACATGCCGAAACCAGGATTTCAACCTCGACTGTCGCATGGATGTAGCTATCCGCAAGTCGGAGGCTCCCCGCCTGCAAGATGCCATTGAGCATCTTCGGGGGGTGACCATTAATAGTGAATAGGGCATAAGCCCTTTCCAAAATGTCAACGTCAAAATTACAGAACTCTCATGAATACATTCTTGATAATCATATTTGCCGCCAAATCGGTAACGATAGTTACGACGCTTGCTGCATTGTTGTGCAAACCGCGGTTGGCTTGGCGTTGTTTCTTGGGAAGATATCGGTTTGACCGTCGGCAGCCTCATGGTGTAGTGCAACTCTTGGCACGCTTTACATGGGAGTCGCCGCAGATGTGGCTTGGCTACAATTTCTCACAGATGCGCATTTTGCTCAATGTGGTTGATAGAGTAGATTATTATGGAGGTTCAACTTTTGTGACTTCCGAACGATGGAAATCTGGATATAGGGGTATGTCGTTGGGATGCTGTATCAATATTTGGACATACAAGCACCTTTATGGCGATTTTGAAGAGTATGTCGTCAAGAATGACCCCTTCGATCTCTTCAAACATGAATACGGCCATACCTTTGATAGTATTATCTTTGGTCCGTTCTATCTTCCTGTTGTGGGACTCGTGAGTTGTTTGGGTGTTTTGTTCTCAAAAAATCAGCAGCACCTGTGGACAGAACGCTCCGCGAACCGCCACGCACGGAAATACTTTGGTTGAGGTTAATGGAAGAGTAAGACTCTTTTTGATTTGCTTTTCTCGTTTTTTTTTGCGAATTTTGCAAGTTAAAACTCTATTCCTATGGCGGAAGATTTATTGATGCAATTGAATGAAAACCAGCGTGAAGCCGCTGGGTGTACGGAAGGTCCTGTGATGATTATCGCTGGCGCTGGCTCAGGCAAGACACGTACGCTTACCTATCGAATTGCTTACCTGATCAGCAAGGGCGTGGATCCATTCAATGTTCTTGCATTGACTTTCACCAACAAGGCGGCAGGCGAGATGAAGGAACGTATCATCAAACTTGTAGGCGGTGACGCCCGCAACATCTGGATGGGTACCTTTCACTCGGTTTTCGCGCGTATTCTTCGTGCGGAGGCTACCAAGTTGGGCTATATCTCTTCGTTCACCATCTACGACAACGACGACAGCAAGTCTGCCATCAAGCAGATTGTCAAACAGATGAATCTTGACCCAAAAACTTACAATCCCGGATATGTGCTGAGCCGAATCTCGATGGCGAAGAGCAATCTTATTCTACCTGAGGAATATGCGACTAACGTAGAGATTCAGCAGACCGACATCACTTCGCACAAGCCGTTGATCAAGGACATCTACAAGATTTACAACCAACGACTGCGCAATGCAATGGCGATGGATTTTGATGATTTGCTGGTAAATACGAACATATTGCTTAGGGATTTCCCCGAAGTGCTGCTGAAGTACCAGAATAGGTTCCGTTATATTATGGTTGACGAGTATCAGGACACCAACTATTCGCAGTACCTTATCGTAAAGAAACTTGCCGCACGGTTCCAAAACATCTGTGTTGTGGGCGACGATGCACAAAGTATCTACGCTTTCCGTGGCGCGAACATCCAGAATATCTTCAATTTCAAGCGTGACTATCCAAACTTGCATCTTTTCAAGTTGGAGCAGAACTACCGCTCGACGCAGAATATCGTGAATGCCGCTAACTCCATCATTTCAAAGAACAAGGAACAAATCCCCAAAGAGATTTGGACGGATAACGGAATGGGCAACAAGATCAAGTTGCTGAGTGCCGCAGATGAACGTGACGAGGCCGTACAAGTTGCGGATTCGATTTTGAAGTACCATATAGGTGAGGATGTCGCTTTTAAGGATTGTGCTATCCTTTACCGAACCAACGTGCAGTCGCGTGCCATCGAGGAAGCGCTGCGCAAAATGAACATCCCTTACCGTATCTATCAAGGTCTTTCGTTCTATGGACGCAAGGAAATCAAGGATGTGCTGGCTTATCTGCGATTGGTTGTGAACAACTACGACGACGAATCGGTGGTGCGTGTCATCAACTATCCTGCCCGTGGCATTGGTCAAACCACTATGGACAAGATTCGCCTGGCGGCCGCCGACAATGGTGTGGCTATTTGGACAGTGCTGGAGAATATTTCCGATTTCGGACTGGGATTCAATGGCGGTACCGTGGCGAGAATCAACGACTTTGTTGTTATGATCAAACGTTTTACGGCAGTCATCTCCACTACGGATGCCTATTCGTTGGCGAAGCAGGTTGTATATGCTTCCGGCATCTTCACCGCTTTGCGTGATGACGACGATCCCGACAACCCCAACCGTATCGAGAATATCGAGGAATTGTTGAATGGTATTCAGGAGTTTTGCGAAACGGAAGATAACATCACTCCGATGTCGAGAGAAGAGCAAAACCAAGAGGAAGAAGCCTCAAAAGATGCCGCTCCACAATTAAAGACCCTTGACCAGTTCTTGCAGCAAGTGCTTTTGCTCACTTCGGAGGACAAGGACAAAGACAATGATGCAGACAAGGTATCGTTGATGACGGTGCATGCCGCAAAGGGACTTGAGTTCCCGTATGTATATGTGGTTGGCATGGAGGAGAATCTTTTCCCCTCGATGCTGAGCATTTCGAGTCGTCAGGAACTGGAAGAGGAACGTCGATTGTTCTATGTCGCCGTTACGCGTGCCGAGCGTCAGGTGACGCTTTCCTATGCCATGACGCGCTATCAGTTTGGTAATTCTTCCTGTCAGGAGATGAGCCGTTTTATCGAGGACATCGATGAGCATTACATCGAGGCGCCGATGCGTAGGAAATCTTTTCCGAAGGTGGGCAGCTTGCCACATACTTTCGGCGAACGCCGTCAGTTTGCCACCAAACCAAAGACCGATTCCAAGGCTCCTCAGCAGCGTACCTTTACGTCGGTAAGCAAACCCACGCTGCCCAACACGCCGTCGGAAATCAACAGCATTCAGGTGGGTATGAAGGTGGCGCACGTCAAATTCGGAATCGGACAGGTATTGCAGATAGAAGGCTCGGCCGACAGCCGCAAGGCTACGGTCTTTTTTGAGAACGTTGGTCAGAAACAGTTGTTGCTGAAGTTCGCCAAACTGACGATTGTAGGTGAATAAATTTAGGAGGTTGATCTATGCGACTTTTGATACAACGCGTTAAGGGCGCGTCGGTTACGATTGAGGGGACTTTGAAATCCCAGATAAGTCAGGGCTTGTTGGTGCTTGTCGGCATTGAAGACAGGGATACCGATAGCGACATTGAGTGGTTAGGCAGCAAGTTGGTCAATCTTCGCATCTTTAATGATGCCGAGGGCGTGATGAATCGTTCGATTTTGGAATGCGATGCCGTATCTAATCCAGGTATCTTGATTGTTAGCCAATTTACATTGATGGCAAGTACCAAGAAAGGCAATCGTCCGAGTTATATCCGTGCGTCGCGACCTGAATTTGCCATTCCGATGTACGAAAAATTCATTGCAAAGGTTCGGTCGTTGTTTCATGGTGATGTACAGACAGGTACCTTTGGCGCTGATATGCAGGTTGAACTGGTGAACGATGGTCCCGTGACCATCTTTATCGACTCACAAGCGCGTGAGTAAACTACATCATTTTATTGATTTTTGAATCGTCCTCTGTCGTCATCTTGGTGTCGGCGCGACCGCTGTAGTCCAAGGTCGAACTGCCTTTGGCTTTGCCTTTGATTACGCCGTTGCAATGTACTTCCGCTTTGCTGCCTTCTTCGAGATAGCATTTCAGTTTCACTACTTCAAAGGCGAATCGTTTGTCGCCTTCGCTCAAGATGGAAGAAGCGTTCTTGGCATCAATCTCCACCTCGTTGGCGATGCCCTTGGCGTAGAGCGTGGAAGCGCCGCAAAGTTCTATGTCCAGCTCGCCTTGTGGCATGTCGAACAGGCATTGTGCCTTGGAGGCGGCGCGTAGGTTGATGTCCATCTTCTTGCAGTCGATAGGCGTGCGGCAATCCAGCCAGGAACCTTCCGTTACGGTAATTTCATCAACATTGGCAAGAACAGATGAAGGAAGGTAAATGGTTGTCTGGAATGCTTCCACTTCTTTCAGGTCTCTGCTGTGGCGCAGGGTGAGCGTGCCTTTCTTGTTCATTGCCACGATGAGGTCTTTAAGCGTGGAGTCGGTCTCGAAATAAGGTGCTTCGATGCTGTCGCTGATGACAACGCCGATGCCGTTGCTGACATGCAGTTCGTCGATGATGCCTTTGTAGGAAAATTCTCCAGTATAGGTTATGCCGGAAAGTCCGTTGTTGTTCTCTTTGCATGCGTTGAATGCAATAAGTGTTAAGACAATCAAAAAGAATTTATAAGCTTTCATGGGTTTTGGGGTTTTTCGGATAAGATGAAACGGTCTTTGTCTCGAAAATCTTTGAAGAGAGCGGGCTTGAGGCCATGCTTTTCCAATAGGTCGCAAGTTTCTTTTCCAAAGGTTTCATTAATTTCAAGAGCCAGAATTCCGTGCAGATATCGCTGTGATAGTTCCGCGATGGATCGGTAGAAAAGCAATGGGTCGTTGTCGGGTACGAAGAGCGCTTGGTGAGGCTCGTAGTCTTTGACGTTGCGGTCGAGTTGCTCTGTCTGAAGCACGTAGGGAGGATTGGAAACGATTAGGTCGTATTTTTGCCATTTTGTTGTTTCCCAATTCAGTATGTCGGCTTGTCGGAAGTCAATGGTGACGTTATTTTGTGAGGCGTTGTCTTTTGCGCGTGCCAAAGCCTGTTCTGAGATGTCAATTGCATGAACCTGTGCGTCGGGAATGTGTTTTGCCAATGCAATGGCGATGCAGCCGCTGCCGGTGCAGAGATCCAAGATGCGGCAAGGATGGGGCAGTTGCTTTTGTAACAACATGTTGACGAGCTGTTCGGTTTCAGGACGCGGAATCAGCACCTCTGGTCCCACATTGATGCGGGAGTCGCAAAAATCAGTGTGGCCGATGATGTGCTGGATAGGACGGTGGCGTTTGAGGTCCTCCACAGCCCAATGGAATTTAAGCAGGTCCGACTGGTTGATTGTGTCGTCGCGGTGCAACAAGAGATGTGCAGTGTCCCAACCCAAGTAGGCCTCAAAAAGCATATTGATAAAACTCCGAATTTCTTCATGGGGATATAATCCATGTAGTGCGTCGAGACAGTAGCGTTCTATGTCGCGCACTTTGTTGGTCGGAATATGGAGTTCGGTGGTGTTCATTTATAGGAGGTTGGGAGGGAAGAAGGTTAGGAGATGAGAGGATGGATTAGTTCTTTTGTTCGCCGTTGACAATAACGCCGCTGGCTACCACGAGGTGGGCGTCGTTGTCGTAGATGGTGGCAAACTGGCCGGAAGCGACACCTTGTATGCGTTGGTCGGAGATGATGCGGTAACCAGTTTCGGTGCGTTCCAAATGTCCTTGGGCGAAGTCGGGAGTGTGGCGGATCTTGAACTTCACGTCTTTACAATCAAAATCTCCCCAGATGTCTTTGCTGAGATAGTAGAAATCGCGTAGATTGATGACGTTGCTGTATTGCGTGGCGGGGTCGTAACCTTGAGAGACGTAGAGTACGTTTTCTTCGATGTCTTTCTTGACTACAAACCAAGGTCCGCCACCGAGGAAAAGTCCTTTGCGCTGTCCGATAGTGTGGAACCAGTAGCCTTTGTGGGTTCCGAGAATCTTTCCGGTTTCCAATTCCACAATCTTGCCTTCCTTTTCGCCGAGGTAGCGGCGAATGAAATCGTTGTAGTTGATTTTGCCCAGGAAACAGATGCCTTGGCTGTCTTTGCGGTCGGCGCTGGGCAGATGGGCTTCGTGGGCTATGGAGCGTACCTCGCTCTTCATCAGGTGTCCGATGGGGAACATGAGCTTGCTGATTTGTGCGAAGTTAAGCTGAGCCAGAAAGTCCGTCTGGTCCTTGATAGGGTCTTTCGCCGTGGCGAGAAACTGGCAGCCGTCAACGGTGTCGGTTGTGGCGTAGTGCCCTGTGGCGATGCGGTCGAAATCCTTTCCCCAACGTTGCTCAAAAGCGCCGAACTTGATCATTTTGTTGCACATGATGTCGGGGTTGGGCGTGAGACCGCGGCGAACGCTTTCTATGGTGTAGCTGACCACGTTTTCCCAATATTCCTTGTGAAGGTTTACTTCTTCAAAGTGGCATCCATATTTCTTTGCTATATAGGATGTTATCTCGATATCTTCTTCTGCCGGACAGTCGATATATCCCTCTTCGTCTTCCATGCCGATGCGAATGTAGAATATGTTGGGGTCGTATCCCTGCTCCTTGAGCATGTGGACTACTACCGAACTGTCGACGCCTCCTGATACAAGTGCTGCTATGGTCATGATTTACGCGTTTTTTCGATTATTAGACAATTCGATTTCCTAATTTAAGACGAAATCAACCTGTGGAAAAATCTCTTTGATGGCTTCAATGTTTGTTGTCACGAAGTCTTTGTCTTCCCAGTAGTGCATGGGGTAGAAGTGTTTTGTGTCGATTTTGGAGAGCCACTGTATGGGCCCGCGTACAGCCTCTTTGCCTAAACGAGGGTCAACGGGGAACATCACATGATCGATTTTCTTGATGTCGGTGTAGATGTTCTTGATGATGGAGAGATACATGCCTTCCATCTCATCGGCGGTGATTTTAAGGTGCTCGCCGTCGTCTTCGGGAAAATACCAGTTGTTGAGGTCGCCGGTATGGAAGAGTGTGGTGCCGTCGGAAAGGGTCGTCAATATAGAGATTCCTACGTCGGTTGATCGGTAGGCTCGCAACTTGAGAATATCGTCTTGGTAGTCCTCTCCAGGGTGAAGAATGGCGGCGGGGAGATTCTTGTTGATATGTCGCCGTTTTACGGTGTCGTAGGAAATCAGATAGATGGGATTTTTGCCATTGGTGTTACGCCAGTTCAATATGTCGGGATTGAAGTGGTCTTCGTGGAAATGCGAAACGATGAAGTAGATTTGCTTGTCGGTCTGGGAAAGAGTGCGTCCCAACAATTCATCGGGAGAGTCTTTCCAGTAGTCAAACACCAAAACGGCATCGTCGTTTTCGACGAGGAAACAGCTGTGATGTATGTATTCGATTGTCATATAACTAGGTTGTTCTTGCAAAAATGAGAAAATAGTCAGGTGTTGTTTGACCTGTCGGTTTTTTTCAGACTGATTACAACCACGGCGCTAAGGATGAGCGCAATGCCGATTGCCAGTCGTACCGAAAACGCTTCTCCAAAAACCAAGATGCCAATGAGCACGGCGGTGAGTGGCTCCAAGGCGCCAAGTATGGCAGTGGTTGTGGAACCCACGTTCTTGGCGGCATAGACCATCAGCACCAAGGCGAAAATGGCGGGTACGAAAGCCAGCCAACCAACGTAAAACCAGCTTGTAGGTGTTGGAGGAAGTTGAATGGGAGAATGGGAAAATAGGGAGAATATGTACATTGTCAAGGTGCAGTAGAACAGCACATAAAAATTGATCTTGAACGAGGACATCTGCAATTTCCCTCTATCAACCACAATAATGTAAAGGGCATAGGAAAGTGCCGATATGAGCACCAGAATAACCCCTAAAATGTTGAGCGCATTGCCGTTACCGTCCCAGCATAGCAGTGCTACGCCAACCATTGCCAAAACGATGGATCCCCAGGTGGCCCAGCTGTTTTTTTCCTTGAAGAAAAATGTCATGATTACCGCCGTCATTACGGGGTAGGTGAACAGGATTGTCGAGGCTACGCCTGCCGCCATTTTGTGAAAACTTAGGTATAGAGTGAGCGACGAGGCACTGAAAAGCAGCCCCAGCAAGGTAAGCACTCCGAATTCTCGCCAGATGACTTTGGTGCTTTCTTTCCGAAACAAAAGTATTGCGGTGATGATGCACCATGCCAGTCCGAAACGGTAGAAGAGTACGGATGCCGTATCCATTCCTTCCCCATAGAGTTTCAAAGCGCCCAAAGGATTAGTGCCGTAGCAAACGGCAGCGGCTATTCCACAAAGAGTTCCAAAAAGTTTCCGATTCTTCATACAGTTGCAAAGATACAAATATTAAATCAAAAATTGCAAAATAAATGCATTGTGATTTTCGCAGGAGTGTATATTTATAGGATTATTGCTCAAACTTATGGCAGAATGTGCATCCTCGTAAAAAAAAGCAACCTCACAAGGAGGCTGCTTTTGAGTACTATTGAAGAGTTGTTTAGTCTATTCAAGACTTTGTGCGCAGGGCTGAAGATGTAAAACATTCATGACATCCGCTTAATCGGGGTTGTCATAAAGGAAGTTGTTTACTCCCAAAATGTTGCCAAGGTCGTCCACCTTAGTCTGTGCTGCTACCGTAGCATTTGAGGGAATGGTTGCGGTAATGGTGCAGCCCGTTAGTTCCGATGGATTCAGGCTTTCCGCCATCTGGGCGCCGTTAGGATTGTTCCTAAGCATAGCGTGAAGCGCTTTGATGCGTTCGATGCGCGACATGTTGTTCAGATTGTCAATCTGGTTGTCGTGCGTTGTTTCGGGTGTCGGAGTGCTGTTGAAATTCGTTGGCATTTCAACAGGAGTTGTTTGCGGTGCAAAGATGGAGTCTGCGTTCGAATGCATTTCTGCAGTGTGAAGCATCTCTGGCTCATTGTGATGGAAGTTTTCGGGTTGTTCCTTGGGTGAAATCAATCGGGGTTCCTCCGCTTCAAGCACCATTGTGTCGGTTTCGCTTGCTTGTTCGGCTGCGGCAGCGTTTGCATTGTGGAACTTATCGGTGGGATTGACTATTTCTTCAAGCACTCTGGAGTATTCATCGTCAAGAGGAATGACCACCTTATTGGCAGGATTGGGTGTTTCTGCCACAGGTTTAGGTGCTGTTACGGGAACGTTTTCCAGCGGAGTAACTGTTTTTATATTGCTGACTTTCTTTTTGCTGGCACCTTCAAAGCCGGTTGCAATGAGTGTTACGCTGATTTTCTCTCCCAATGTCTCATCGATTCCATCACCCCAGATGACAGTTGCTTTTTCAGCGTCTGTAATTTGCTCAACGTAATCGGTGATTTCTGTAAACTCATCTACGGTAGCGGGATGCTCAGAAGAATATGAGATATAAAGAAGCACGCCAGTAGCGCCGGCGATGGAATTGTCGTTAAGGAGCGGCGACTCGGTTGCGGCCTTGATGGCGGCTTGAGCGCGGTTATCTCCTTCGCCAAGTCCGGATCCCATCAATGCGGTACCGCTGTTCGACATGATGGTGTTGACATCGTGAAAGTCAATATTTACGTATGCACTCACGGTAATGATTTCGGCGATACCTTTGGCGGCGGTTAGCAGAACATTGTCGGCTAGCTTGAATGCGTCGTGCAATGGCAAATTCCCGAATTCGCGCAACTTGTCGTTGTTGATGATGATGATGGAATCTACGTGTTTTTTAAGTTCGTCGATACCTTGTTGGGCCAATAAGGTCTTTCTCTTTTGCTCAAAGTGAAATGGCATGGTAACGATTGCTACAACCAGAATGTGCTGGATGTCGTCGTTTTCGATTTCCACCTCTTTGGCGATTTCTGCGATTACAGGAGCGGCACCCGTACCTGTACCACCACCCATTCCGGCCGTGATGAAAAGCATCTGGGTGTTGTGGGAGAGAATTTCCTTGATTTCATCTTTGTGAGACCATGCGGCCTTGCAACCTACTTCAGGACGTCCGCCAGCGCCAAGTTCCCCTAAAATGAGCTTGTTGGGAACGGGACTTGAGTTTAAGGCCTTGCGGTCGGTATTGCAGACGATGAAATCTACTCCTTTGATTCCTTGGCGATACATGTGGTTGACGGCATTACTTCCGCCGCCACCAACGCCGATGACCTTGATGTAGGACGACTGGTCTTTGGGAGAGTCGAACTCGAGCAAGGTTCCGTGGGTTGCTTCTTCATGAGCGTTCTGATTTGCATTTTCTACGTGCATCTCGTTGGCGCCAAAGGGAAGGGTGATATTGTTGTTTTCTTCCATAAGTGCTTGCTTATTTCTTAAAGTGCAAAATTACTAATATATTTTAAGATGTAATTCTTTTCCAAAATTTCATTTTCAACAATTTATCCACATTTTAGTCGTCGGAATCGGTGTTTTCCATGAAAAGTTTGGCGAAGTATTTCGACACAGCATCGCCAAAGCCGCCTTTGTTTCCGCCTTTTGGACCTTTCACGTTTGTTTCTTTGTCTGGGGATTTGGTAGGTGTAGGAGTTGTTTGAACGACAGGCTCTTCTTTCGGACGTGGGTTTGTTTGCTCCATATTTGTGAGATCGCTAAAGATGTCGTTCGAGTCTATGGTTGGATTGGCATTCTTGATGTCTGTAACATTCTCTTCGTCGTTGGTCTTAATCTCAATGGCACCATCTTCTTCCATGTTGCTGTGTTCCAATCCGTAGAGCAGCAGGCCGATACAAGTTGAGTACATTGGGTCTGAAATCTCCGAAAGTTTTGGCGAGCGAAGGTTCGAGTTGGGGTCGGGAGTAACCTCTTCAAGGTGTTCGTCGGGGGTTCCAATGCGGCAGTCCATACCGGTGATGAAGGAGCAGAGTTCGGTAAGATGCTGCATCTTGCTTCCGCCGCCGGTCAGCGTGATGGGGGCGTGCAATTCGTCTTTGCAGCCCGAAAGTTGCAGTTCGTACTCAATCTGTTCGAGAATGAGCTGCACACGGCCGTGTATGATTCCGGCGAGGGTCTTGCGGCTGATTTCGCGAGGAGGTTGGTTGCGGATTCCGGGGATGGATATGACCTCGTCTTCGTTGGTGTTGGAGGGAAGGCATGAACCGAATTTGGTTTTCAGGCTTTCGGCTTGTCCTTTCAAGATGTTGCAACCCTTGCGGATGTCTTCGGTGATGGAATTTCCAGCCATGGGAAGGACTGATGTATGGCGGATGTTGGAGTCGCTGAACACGGCGATATCGGTGGTGCCGCCTCCGATGTCGACCAATGCAACGCCGGCGTTCTTGTCGCGTGAATCCAAGGTGGCGAGTGCCGAGGCGATGGGTTCGAGGACCACACCCTTTACTTTCAGTCCGGCCTCTTCGATACTGAGTCGGATGTTGTTGATGTTGATGGTGTTGCCGGTGATGATGTGGAAGTTGGCCTTGAGGCATTTCCCAGCTACGCCAACAGGAGAGATTTCGCTTGAAAGTACTTCGTTGTCAACAATGTAAGATTGAGGGATGATGTGTATGATTTCTTCACCCGGTCCCATCATGATTCTGTTCTGTTCCTCACGTATTCTGTCAACGTCTTCTTGCGTGATGAGCGTATGGTCGGAAGGAATCACGGTGGTTCCTTGCGACTGCATGCTCTTGATGTGTTGTCCTGCGATTCCTACATAAACCTCTTTGACTTCGTATCCGGCCTGTTCAGAGGCTTGTCGTACTGCCTTGCGAATGGAATCGGCGGTTTGCATGATATTGATGACGATGCCGTGCTCGACACCGACTGAATCTGTTTTGCCGAAACCGATGATTTGCGCTTTGCCTGGTTTGCTTCCGGGACGACCGATGAAACATGCAATTTTGGTGGTTCCAATGTCTAATCCTACAATGATGTTTTTCATGATGTATTTTGTTTTAAATTATTACTTTCTCTTTAGGAATGGTTTGTAAATTTTGACGAAGATTTCTCCCGCTCGATTATTCTTGCGTTTTCCTGCGTGTGCAGATTACTTGGTTGTTGTATTTGAGGTTGATGGAACTATAGGTCTCCCATCCCATCTGCGACATCGAGCTTTTGTAGAAACTGCACAGATTCTGCATCTTTTTGTCCATATTGTCCAGGTCGCCGATGACGACAACATGATCGCCTAATTTGGGAACCAGGCAGATGTCTCTGTGCTCGTCGAGATAGATTTGGTCGAAAAGTATTCCATATTCTTGATTTTCGTCAAGGTATTTCGCCACATGGTATAACCGTAAAGCGTCGTTGTTGGTGCATTTTTCCGATGCAGTATTTGCCACAACCACATTGCCGTTCCCCTCTGTGCTTACGGGCATCCGATGGCATTGTCCGTCGAGGTAGAATTCCTGCCCGTTCAACAACATTCTCACAATGGGGCGTCGTTGCTTTGCCTTGACCATGATGATTCCGTTTACGCTCACAGATGTTTTGCAGTCCTCGACGTAAGGGGATTGCAGCACGCACTTCGTGATGCTCTCCTCGTCGATTTCCTTGACTTTCTGGCGCAGTATCCAGCTCATCTCTTCGCAAAGACTTTGTTTGATGGCTGTGGAGGTGACCAAGGTGTCGGCATTGTTGTAGTTGATGACCACACGCAACCCGCTCACTTGTGATTTGTTGCGGATGGTGTTGGCTGTAATCACTAATGCAGCCAGTGCAATGGCGGCTACAACGTAGAGTACTATTTTCTTTGTTCGGGTCAAGAGTTTGTTGTGTTAAATGTTAAGTTTCGGACTCAAAACGGTAGCGATTGTCAATTGTCAAGCAGCAATTCTTCCAATTGAGGCACCAGCCTGTCGATGTCGCCTGCGCCTAAAGTCACCAATACGTCGGGATAGAGTGCCGGCACGAGTTCCATCAGTTGCTCTTTGGAGCAGAGGTATTTCGACATCTTGTCTATTTTGTGGAGTATTGTGTGGGAGCTTACTCCCGGAATCGGTTTTTCTCGGGCAGGATAGATGGGTAGCAGGATGATTTCGTCGAGGGTGGACAACGCTTCGGCAAATTCGGCTGCGAAATCGGCTGTGCGACTGTAGAGGTGCGGCTGGAAGATGCCTACGATGCGTTTTCCGGGGAAAAGATAACGAATTGATTCCAGTGTTGCGGAGATCTCTTTTGGATGGTGGGCGTAGTCGTCAATGAAAACAATGTCTTTTGTTTTGATGCGGTAGTCGAAGCGGCGACGGACCCCGGAAAAGGTTTTCAGTCCAAAGCGTATTTGGTGTTCGTTGAGTCCGCAAGAAAGTGCCACGGCCGATGCCGCCACGGCGTTTTCAACGTTGTAGAGACAGGAATTGGTCAGTTGCATATCGTAGAAAACGCCCTGAGGAGTTCTCAAGTCGAAAAAGATGTCGCCATTGTAGTTGCGCACGTTGATGGCATAGTAATCGGCATCGATGCCGCGAGCGGTGTAGGTGAAAGGCTTGATGCTTAGTTCTTTTCCCTCGTGCTCGTGTTCGTGCTCTTCGTGATGGCAACAGCCCTCTTCGTGGTGGTGTTCGCCGGTGCCGAGTAGTCCGTTTTTGACAATCAGTTTACCACCTTCAACGATTTGGTTGGCGAACTGATAGAATGCGTCGATGAGGTTTTCGTGTGTTCCGTAGATGTCAAGGTGGTCGGGGTCGGTGGCGGTGACAACAGCGCAGTAGGGGTGCAACTGCAAGAAAGAACGGTCGTATTCATCGGCTTCCACAACAACATATTCGCTCTTGTTGTCAACGTGGATGTTGCTGTTGAAGTTCTTGCTGATGCCGCCTAAAAAGGCACTGCAACCCAAGTCGCTCTTGCTGAGCATGTATGCGATCATGCTGCTGGTGGTCGTTTTGCCGTGAGTTCCAGCCACAGCGATGCATTTCTTGCCTTTGGTAATCTCGCCCAGCATCTGCGAACGTTTCATCATTGGAATGCCGCTCTGCGCCAAGTGCTGAAATTCTTTGTTCTCTTTGGGAACGGCGGGGGTATAGATGACAATATCGACCCCTTGAGGGATCAATTCTGGATTGTCGTTGTAGTGTACGCCAATGCCTTCGTCAACGAGTTGTCGGGTGAGCTCGCTCTCTGTCAAGTCGTAGCCGTTCACCACATCGCCACGCTGTTTGAAATAGCGCGCCAGTGCGCTCATTCCGATTCCTCCGATTCCTAAAAAGTAGTAGTTCATTTATTTATATTTACAGATATTCAGATTTACAGATGTTTAGAGATTGGAACTTGGGGTTTGGATTAATTTTACGATTTCATCTACAATCTTGTCGGCGGCGCCTTTTACGCCCATGGCTTTGCAAGCCTCGCTCATTGCTTCTGAAGGGGAATCCAGCAATTCCTTGACCACGTCAAGGCCTTTCTCGCCGCATTCGTTGTCGCGTACCATCTTGGCGGCGCCTTTGTTGACCAATGCCATGGCGTTCTTTGTCTGGTGGTCTTCGGCAACGTTGGGAGAGGGAATCAGCACGATGGGCTTGCCTACCAGGCACAACTCGGAGATGGCAATGGCGCCAGCGCGGGAGATGATGGTGTCGGCGGCGGCATAGGCCAAATCCATGCGGCTGATAAACTGATGGACTTTCACCCACTGCTCAACGCCGGCTTTTTTAACGGTGTCGCAAGCTTGCTGATACATCCATTTGCCTGTCTGCCAAACAATTTGAATGTTGTTATCCTTGAAGAAATCAAGATGATTGATAATCATTAAATTGATGCTTCTGGCACCTAAACTGCCTCCAACTGAGAGTACGACTTTCCCTTCGGGGTTTACTTCAAAGTGTTTGCAACCTTCTTCACGGCTGATGTTCATCTGCTCGATGTCGGCGCGAACGGGATTTCCCGTAAATACAATCTTCTCGGCGGGGAAGAAGCGTTCCATGTCGTCGTATGCCACACAGATGGTCTTGGCTTTGTGGGCGAGGGTCTTGTTGGTAAGTCCGGCATAGGAGTTCTGCTCTTGGATGAGGGTTTTGTATCCCATTTTGGAGGCCATTTTCAATGTGGGTTCACTGGCAAAGCCTCCAACGCCAATCACGATGTCGGGGTTGAATTCCCTGATGACTTTGCGCACTTTCAGGCGACTTTTCACAACCTTGAAGGGCAGCTGGACGTTGCGTTTGATGTTCTCCCAGTTGATTTGTCGGTGCAATCCGTCAATGGGCAATCCAACGATCTTGTAGCCTGCCGCAGGCACTTTTTCCATTTCCATGCGTCCTTCGGCTCCAACAAAGAGTATTTCTGCATCGGCATAACGTGCCTTGAGTGCATTGGCAATCGCTATTGCGGGGAATATGTGTCCGCCGCTGCCGCCTCCACTGATAATTGCTTTCATATTGTTGATGTATTTTATGCTAGTTTGGTAATTTGTTGAGAAGAAACTTTCGCAAATCAAATGTTGTCCATGTCTGCGAAGATGTCTTCGTAGGTGTTGCTGTTGGGCTTCGGCTTTGTTGTATTTTCTGTTGTGGGAGTTTTTTCTTTGGCTTGATGTATGGTAGTTGCCGTGGATTCCTTTTTGGTTTCTCCTTGCTTTTTCTTGTTCTCCTTGTTTTTCAGACCGTTGTCGTACGCTATGGCTTGGATAACGCCTAAGGCGCCACCGAGGAATAGGTAGGCTGTGCCACCATAGCTGATAAAGGGTAGCGTTTGACCGGTTACGGGCAGCACGCCCACGGCCACGCACATGTTTACCAGCGCCTGCAAGTATATAACGGTGCCTAATCCGGCCACGGTCAGCGACCCGAAATTGCCTTTGCATCGCCCCGAAATGCGGATGCATCTAAAGAAAAAGAGTGAGTAGATGACCAAAACGATTATGCCCATGAACATGCCTCCTTCTTCAAGAATAATGGCATAGATGAAGTCGTTTTCGCCTTGTGTCATCAATCGGGCGTGAATGGTGTTTCCGATACCGACGCCAGTAATCTTGCCTCGCGCAATGGCCATCTTTGCAATGTTCTCTTGCGCCAGATCGTCATAGTCGGGATGAAGCCAGTGCTCGATACGATTTCCCCAAGTTTCGCTGCGGAATACTGTTGCCTTGTCGCCCAGTTTCACAGAGACAAAAAGGCCAAGACTCACCAGTGCGACCGCTATGAGCAAAAGTCGAAACCAAGAGCGTTTGTCGATGTCGGCAAAGAACATCAATATGTAGCAGGAAAGGAACACCAAGGCCGCCGTAGAAAAGTTCTCTGGAAGAATCAGTGCCGACACCAAGCCGATGGCGGCCACTACGCGCCAGAACATTACTTTCTGCGTTACGCCGTTTTTGATGACCCTCAATGCGATGAGGATGCGTATGAATCCGTCCTTTTCTTCAATCTCTTCTGGCGATTGCGAGAGCAGACGGGCAGTGTACATTATGGCAAGCACCTTGGCTATTTCGGAAGGCTGGAACTGTCCGAGTCCTGGGATTCTGAGCCAGCGCGACCCGATGGCAGCCATTACGGTTAGCAGCACTACAGAAGCCCAGTAGCCCCATTGCGCCAAGCGCGAGAATATTCGGTAGTTGAAATTCGACAAGATGATGACGACCACATACGTCGCTAATACGACGCAAAGGTGCTTGAAGAAGCCCCCTGTCGGGGAGGTTCCCAACTTGGTGATGGCAAAGCGTCCGATAGCGCTATATACGGCTACCAGCGAGATGATACTCAACAGGAGAAATACCATCCATACGACTCTGTCGCCTTTGAATATGTTGATAAGCTTTTTCAAGGTTTATCTCAGTTTCAAGGTTACGATGCTTACTACTGCAAGCAAAATGGCAATAATTATGAAGCGTTGTACGATTTTTTGTTCGGGAATTCCTTTTTTCTGGTAGTGGTGGTGCAGGGGGGTCATCAAGAAGGGACGTTTCTCGACGGGAACGGGCGTACCCAGCGGAATCTTGTGTTTTTTGCGATAGAGCTTGCATCCTGTGGTTTGAATGATTACCGAAAGGTCTTCAACCAAATAGATGCCGCAAAGGATGGGCAGCAACAACTCCTTGCGTATGAGTATGGCGAAGACAGCGATGATGCCGCCCAACGCCAATGAACCGGTGTCGCCCATGAAGATTTCCGCAGGATGGGTGTTGTACCACAAGAATCCCAGCGTGGCGCCCATGTAGGCGGCTACGAAGATGGTCAGTTCGCCGATGTTGGGGAGAAACATGATGTTGAGGTAGTGCGAGAAGATGATGTTGCCCGACACCCAAGCCAAGATGGCGAGGGCGCCGCCGTTTACTGCGGCTACGCCAGTGGCGAGGCCGTCGATGCCGTCGGTGAGGTTGGCGGCGTTGGACACTGCGGTGATGATGAATATGACGATGACGACATAGAGCAACCAAACCCAGTTTTGCGCCCAATCACCCATCCAGGTGATTATCTTGGCGTAATCCAGCTCGTTGTTTTTGAAGAACGGGATAGTAGTTTCCGTAGAGCCTGTAATGTCGGGATGGAACATGATGAGCAATCCCACTACAAGACCCAACATCACTTGTCCGATCACTTTGTATTTTCCGGAAAGGCCTTGTTTGTTTTTCTTGAAAACCTTGATATAGTCGTCGATGAATCCAATCATGCCCAGCCAGACGGTGGTGAACAACATGATGAGCACATAGATATTGTCGAGTTTTGCGAAAAGAAGTGTCGGCACGATGATGGAAGCGAGAATGATGAGACCGCCCATGGTGGGGGTTCCTGCCTTTTGCTTCTGTCCGTCAAGGTTCAAGTCGCGAACGGTCTCTCCGATTTGTTTTTTGCGGAGCCATTTGATGAACGGCTTTCCTAGCAAAAGTAACATCAAAAGGGATGTTATGATGGACATTCCCGCGCGGAACGAGATGTATTGAAATACACCGGCTCCAGGGAAGTCGAAAGTTTTATCCAGCCAATCAAAAAGATAGTAAAGCATGTTTTAATAAGGGTCTATAGGGTTAAATGGTCAAAAGAGAAAGTGTGGTTATCAATTGTTAATTATCAATTTTTCGATTTCTTCTCGGTCGTCGAAGTGATGCCTTACGCCGTTTATTTCTTGATATTTCTCATGTCCTTTTCCAGCGATGAGAATGATGTCGTTTTCCTTGGCCATCATTGCTGCGGTGCGGATGGCTTGGCGGCGGTCTGTGATTCTCACGGTGTTGCATTTCTCTTCGTTGGACAGACCTGATTCCATATCGTTGAGAATGTCATCGGGGTCTTCGGTGCGAGGGTTGTCGGAGGTGAGAATGAGCCGGTCGCTTTTGCGGGCGGCAATCTGAGCCATCTCTGGTCGCTTGGTTTTGTCGCGGTCGCCGCCGCATCCCACTACAGTGATGAGCATTTGTGAGGGCTTGCGAATCTCGTTGATTGTGTCGATGACATTTTCCAATGCGTCGGGTGTGTGCGCGTAATCCACTATGGCGGTGATGCCTTTCCCGTTGACATATTCGAATCTGCCTTCGGCGGCATGCAGTTGGCTGAGCAGCCGCAAAGCCTCGTCGGGAACAATGCCGCTGAGTACTGCGGCGCCATAGATGGCTGTGAGGTTGTAGGCGTTGAATCGTCCCACGAGTCGCGTATAGACCTCCTTGCCGTTTAGTTCCAGTTGCAGCCCTTGGAAAGAGTCTTCGAGCACCTTGCACTTGAAGTCAGCCATGCGTTGAAGACTATATGTGTAGGTTTTGGCGGCGGTGTTTTGCACCATCACCATTCCGTTGCGGTCGTCGCAGTTGGTAAGCGCAAAAGCTTCTTTCGGCAGTTGGTCGAAGAATCCTTTTTTCGCCGCCACGTAGTTTGCCATGGTTTTGTGAAAGTCCAAGTGGTCGTGGGTGATATTGCTGAAAATTCCGCCCGCGAAGGTGAGCCCTGCAATGCGTTGCTGTACGACAGAGTGGCTGCTTACTTCAATGAAGCAATATTGGCATCCCGCAGCCACCATCTTGCTCAGCAGTTCGTTTAATTCCAATGCGTCGGGAGTGGTGTGGGTGGCGGGAATCTCTTTCTCGTCAATTTTGTTGACGATGGTGGAAAGCAGGCCGGTGTGGTAGCCGTTCATGCGAAACATTCGATGAAGCAATGTCACGGTGGTGGTCTTGCCATTGGTGCCGGTAATGCCGATGAGTTTCAGTTTGCGCGAGGGATGGCCGAAGTAGTTGTCGGCGATGATTCCCAGAGCGTTGTCGCTGTTTTCGACACGTATGTAGCTTACGTTTGGCAAAATCTTTTCGGGTAGCGTCTGGCAGAGAATGGCGGTGGCTCCTTGTTGGATGGCGGTGTCGATGTATTTGTGCCCGTCAACGTGCACGCCGACCTGGGCTACAAAAAGCGATCCTTTCGATGCTTTTCTGGAATCGAAAGTGATGTTGTCGATTTCAACATTCGAGGTGTGTGTGACGTTGCAGTCTAATCCGTATAAGATGTCTCGTAGATTCACGTTGGAGTTATTTGTATTGTGATTAGTTGCTAAGTGTGAGTGTTATGGTTGCGCCTTTCTTGCATGCGGTGCCTGCGCTTGGAGTTTGTCGGGATACCTTTCCGTAGCCTTTGAACTGTGCGTGCAATCCGTTGCGGTGCAGTAGCTCTATGGCATCCTTGACGGTCATCCCCTTGCAGTTGGGTACAACTCCTTTGGCGGGTTTGTAGGGGTGATGTCCGGCGCTGTCTTGCATTACCCAGTAGGCGTTGCTGTCGGCAGATGGATAACTGTATCCAAGCATTTGGTGTATTTGTAGGATTTGTTGTTGGTTGCCTTTCGTGAAAATTGGGGTTTTTACGCAGTTCTCGGTAGGCTTTACTTTCACGCAATCCATCTTTTTGTCCATGGCCACGACGCAGTCGGCGATTTTTTTGAATACGGGAGCAGCCGCTTCGCGACCGTGACGATAAGGTACGCGGAAAATGACCACGATACAGGAGTATTTGGGTGTTTCAGAGGGGAAGAATCCCGCAAAAGAGGCGTTGAATATGTCGCTGTGGTATCCTCCTTTTTCGTAATAGAATGCGGTGCCTGTCTTTCCGGCTATGCCGTAGGTGTTGTTCTTTATGTTGTTGCCGGTTCCGTGCTCCACCACGTTGACCAAAAGGTCTTTCATCTTTTTCGCCGTTTCGGGACTGCAAATCGATTCGTTGAGCATTTCGGTCTCAAAAGGAACCAATTCGCCGTTCTCGATGTATCCTTTGCAGAAAATGGGTTTTACCATGCGTCCGCCATTGCCCAAGGCGTTGTAGAACGTAAGCAGTTGCATGGCGGTGGTGTTGCACGAGTATCCGTAGCAGAAGTTCAGGAAGTCTCGGTCGTGGTCCAAATTGTTCACTCTGCCTTTGATGGCTTTGCCTTGGCGGAGGTCGGTAATCACGCTTTCGTACGGATAGATGCTCATGACGCCGTTTTTGAGGTCTTGACGGCGGTTGCGGAAATATTTCCATCCCAGTTCGCACATGCCTACGTTGGATGAACGTGCCAAGATGCCGCGGAGCGTAGAGGTGTCGTGGTTGTTTCCAAAGTCGTCGGCAATGACTCCGCTTGCTCCGCTGAAGGCTTTCCGTCCACCGATATGCACTTGCTCTGCAGTGTCGATGTTGGCGGTCTTGTCGTTGAGCATGGCTGTCATGATGACGGTCTTGAAAGTGGATCCAGGTTCGTATATGCGTGTGTAGGCGAGATTCGAATTGGGCATTTCCCAATAAGTGCCGTTGGTGTCGCGAGTAAGATTGGCGCAGGCAAGTACATGTCCGCTCTGCATTTCCATCAAGACGGCGCAGCCGCCTTCTCCGCCGCATTTCAGCAACATTTCTCTCAAGGCGTTCTCGGCGATGTCTTGATAACGTGTGTCGAGCGTGGATACGATGGCTTTGCCGTCAATCTTGCTTTGCAGCGATGTGGAGTCGAGCGTTACCGCGTCGGGGTCTGCCGCACTTACGCTCTTGTTGCCGTCGTTCTGGGGGATCCAGGCTCCGCGGGTGAGGCGGCGGCAGAAATATTTCCCGTCGTGTCCGCGCAGGATAGAGTCGTAATAGCCTTCCAATCCAGTGTATGTATTCTCTATGGCGCCGTTGTAGAATCCAATGGTATTCTCTCCGAGATTTCCGTAGATATGGGCGCGCACTTTGCGTATCACATCGCGGGTGTAGGGCTTGCCGTTCTTGTCGAGTTCGGTGACTTGCTTCACAACACCTTTGTTCCACCCTTGTATTTGGCATATTTCCCGCCATGTGGAGTAGGGAATGCCTTTTTGTACGGGGAAACAACGGTGTGGGTTGGCTTTTTTGCGCTCTGTGTCAATCTTGTTTCTGAAATATTCGATAGATTTGGATGGTACTGCTTGGTGCAGGAGTTTGCACACTTGATTCAAGCCGTTGTTGTAGCTGGTGTCGTGTATGGGCGCCATCATCACTTGGTTGCCATTGCTGTCGCGCACATAGCGGTTGTCGAGGTCTTTTTGGGGTTGATGTCCTAAGTCGAGAAAGAGATCGCATACGGGGATTGTCGTTGCGAGAATCTTGCCATCGGAGGAGTAGATGTCGCCTCGTGCCGCAGGGTCGGGTCGATAGCCTTCCTCTCTCACTTCGCCGCGTTTGCGCCATTCGTTGCCGTCGATCCATTGCACCTTGATGATGCCGTATATGATGCTGCCGCCTACTACTAACACAAGCAGCAGGTATACGATGACCATCTTTGTGAGGCGTTCCTTATTGGAATATTCTTGTGGCATGAATCAAAATGGATGTTTGATGGTTTGAGAATGGTTTGAGGAGTTCGATATTTACAATTCGTTGACTTCGTGACGGAATGATTCTCCTTGGTAATCGCAGGAGGTGCCGTTTTCGGTGGCGGGAGAGTAGATGATGGTTGCGTCGTCGATATTGCTGTAGAACGCTTGGTGTACGGCTTCTCCTAAGGTGTTGACATCGTTAATTTTGGGAACAATTCCTGAAAAATTTTCGTGCAACTGTTCGCTGTTTCCTCCCACGCAGATCATCATGCGTACTTTGCGCAGCGCGGGGGCGGCAATCTTGCTGTAGT
Organism: Bacteroidales bacterium; assembly: GCA_045597845.1. GTDB lineage: Bacteria > Bacteroidota > Bacteroidia > Bacteroidales > P3 > Colimorpha. Next base: position 84,867 of record JAZLKZ010000121.1, read on the forward strand.
CGTTCTGGCCTTTGCTGCCTTCTGTAATCCAGATGATGCTGCCTTTCGTATTCTCCAAGGCATACCAAGTTGCATTGGTGTTGTGGGATGCGGCGTCGTTGATAAAGGTGCGGCCCTGTATGGTGGCTACATATTCCATGCGGTAGTGTGTCTCGTCGAGATGGCGAAAGCAGTTGCGCAGCCCTTCGTTGCGCATTTTGCGTAGTTTTGCAGTCTCAATTCCTGCAAGTCCCGTGAATACTTTCTCGTGTCCTTGTTTGGCTAGTACTTCTATGCTCATAGTCTAAAAGTCTGTGTAGTTTGTATTCTATAATTATTGATTATTATCTTTTGCGTTTCTTTTTGTCGGGTTGAATAGGCGTCAATTCAAATGGTGGTCCTGCTGTGAGTCCAATGCCGATCGTGTCCAGGTCTTCGGCTATCTTTGAGATTTTTATCGTCTCTTGATATTGCTTCTGCATCATGATTTTGTGTTCTCGCAAAAATTCGACACGTTCTTTGGTGGCTTCCTTGTCTTTGACCAATTTCTCCACGCGGTATCTGTTCGACACCACCACCAGGGCGTAAAACAAGATGAGCAGCATCAGGGGTATCTGCTTCATGACGCTTTTCTTTTTCAAGAAATCGCCTCCGAGTATCTCTACCAATGTGGGTCGTTTTGCCATGGTGCTATTGTTTTTTCTCTGCTATTCTTAGTTTTGCGCTGCGAGAGCGGTTGTTGCGCTGCAATTCCTCCTCGCCGGGAGTGATTGCTTTGCGTGATATTTGGGCAAACGTGGTCAAGGGGTTGCCGAAAAAGTCTTTTTCGAGCTTTCCTTCAAAATTGCCTGTTTTGATGAAGTTTTTCACCAATCGGTCTTCCAGCGAGTGATAGGCTATCACTACCAGTCTCCCGCCGGGGCGGAGTACCTGCGCCGATTGTTCCAGCATGAGCTGCAGCGCTTCCAGTTCGCCGTTTACTTCTATGCGTAGCGCCTGGAACAGCATTGCGAGGAATTTGTTTTCCTGCCCGTGTGGAAGATGTCGTTTTACGGCGTCGCGTAGCTCGAAAGTGGTGGTGATGGGAGCGGTGCGCCGTTGTGTGCAGATGCTTTTTGCCATGGCGCGGGCGTTGGGGAGTTCGCCGTACAGCGTCAGCACTTTAGCCAATTCGTCTTCTTCGTAATCGTTCACAAGTTCTTGTGCAGAGAGTGCCTGGCGCTGGTCCATGCGCAGGTCCAGCGTGGCGTCGAAGCGGGTGGAGAAGCCTCTGGCAGCTTCGTCGAACTGATGTGAAGAAACTCCAAGATCGGCGATGAGTCCGTCGATTTGGCGTACGCCGTTGAGTCGGAGAAAGGCCTTCAGATGTTTGAAATTTTCATGGATGAGTGTGAAACGGGAATCGTCGATGCTGTTTTGTATTGCGTCGGCATCTTGGTCGAAAGCCAAAAGACGCCCGTTTCCGCCGAGATGCTCCATGATGGCACGGGAATGACCGCCACCGCCGAAAGTCACGTCAACATAGGTGCCTTCGGGTTGGATGTTCAATCCTTCGATGCTCTCGTGGAGCATAACTGGTTGGTGGTATTCCGTCATCTTTTTCGTTTTACAATCCTTGCTATTCCTCGGCGGGACAGCTTGCTTCGCCTCCCAGCCGTTCGTCAATCATCGTTGCGAAGTCGGGGTCGGGAGTTTCGGCATTCATCTCGTTGTAGGTGTCGTAGGCCCAAATTTCGATGTAGTTGCCAGTAGATTGTAAAACGATATCCTTTGTGGATTTGATGCGGTCTTTCTGCTCTGCCGGAATCAGCAAACGGTCGTTTGTGTCGAGTTCGATGATGTTGCCGTCCGTAAGTTTGCGCAGAATCTTTCGGTCTTCAATCTTGTAGGGATTGAGCTTTTTCTGGAGCTGTTCTACTTCTGCCTGAAAACTACTGTAGGTCCAAAGTTCCAAACACTTGGCATAGAGACTCTGTCGAATGACAAAACGGTTGTCTCCGTCCTCCAACTGACGCTTGAGCGCAATTGGGAACTTGAATCGACCGTTCGAATCAATCTTACAGTATTCT